>JAAEMS010000437.1 GCA_024225275.1 Actinomycetes bacterium | reverse complement strand
TGGTCAGGCTGTGACAGCGAGGGTGGTTGGGGTGTCGGTGGTGGTGGCTTGTTCGAGTGCGGTGGCCAGTGCTGGGAGTTGCCGGTAGCCCTTGACCCGTCGGAATTGTTGCTCGGCGGCGAGCATGCCGGTGGCTGCCCATCGCAGTCTCATGTCGCCGTCTTTCCATCGTTTCACGTTGTGGGCGTTGGCTCGGACGATCTCGATCATCGATTCGACTGGGTTGGTCGACATCACGGTCTTGAGCAGGGCGCCGGTGACGCCCAATCGGGTGACGGTGAGGGTTTCGGTGAGTCCTTCGCGCAGGCTGGCCCCTGCGTCGGGGTTGACTCCGTCGAGCTGGCGAGCGAGCGCGTTGAGCGCAGCCTCAGCCTCTCCGGGGTTGGGGTTGGCCCAGGCCTGGTGGAGCTTGCGGCGAACCCACGGGCGTTGAGCTTCGGGGAGGTGGTCCATCACGTTTCTCTCTTTGTGGATGCGGCACCGAGCGATGACGGCCAGGTTGCCGTACACGTCGGTGACGGCTTTGCGTAGGGCTTTGCCGCCGTCGAGGACGAACAGGGTTCCGCCGGTGGCGTCCAGGCCCCGGTCCCGCAGGTCGGTGATCAAATGGCGCACGACGGTGGCGTTCTCGGTTGATCCCTCGATGACACCGAGGGGGACTTTGACACCTGCGGCGGTCACGCCAAGGGCCCCGATCATGGTGTGACCAGCGAAATCGAACCCGTCGACATACACGATCAGCCACCGCTGATCATCCAAGGGGCGGGCCCGGAAGGTGGCCAGGTGGGCTTTGGTAGCGGTGATGAACCGGCGTGACACCGCCGACTGTGACGTGCCCGATGCCTGGTTGTTGATCTTGTCGCCGACCGGTTCAAGGCCCCGCTGATAGCGGCGGCCCGACAGCCCGGCCAGCATCGAGGCGACCATGTGGTCGGCCAGCAGATCGACCGAGGCGAAGGTGTCATAGGACTCCAGCGCCACCTCTCGCTCCATACCAGCTTCGTCGGCGACGGTGCGGACTCTGGGTCGACGCACCGGGACCCGCCGGCCCCCCAAGGTCACTTTGCCGTCCTCGCTGCCATGGCGATACGCCGACCGGTCCGGGTCGTGGCGGCCCTTGATACCGGCAACCTCAGTGACCTCAGCCTCGATCAACTCGCCCATCACCCCGAGACCGATCTCGACCGAGGCAGCCAACAAGCCCTCCCGCATCGTCGAGGCGAACGCCTCCAACTGGACATCAACGGCCCCGGCCAGGCGTTGAGCCAGATCAGGATCAGCCAGATCGACCATTCCGATCTCGGGCAACAACCGCAGCGTCGCAGATCCGTCGGACTGAATATGTGATTCTGTGTTCATAGGTGGTTCTCCGTTTCACTTGGTGTGTGTGAGAACCCCGAGCGTGCCCCACGGCACGAACGAGGCGGAGGACCACCACTCAAACTTCTACGACGCCCGGGTCAACCTC
>JAAEMS010000436.1 GCA_024225275.1 Actinomycetes bacterium | reverse complement strand
TTAGGTCGCATTAGCCCTCTGGCTGTTATTAAGATCCTTGCACCTCTTTTTTTAGCGTTTAACATTTCACCCGTAGGCAATACCCCGGCATCGACCTTGCCAGCAAGCATAGCATCATAGGTTTCTGCATTCGACATTGGTATATAATTGACGTCTTTTATTGTCATATTATTTTTTACTAATGCTTCTACTAGCAGTTGGTAAAAGGTACCTCCTTTACCGCAGGCAACAGTTTTCCCTTTTAAATCCTTTACTGATTTAATATTTGGATTAGTAATCAGCAAAGCTAAGGTGCCAGTAGGATTGCAAACTGCTCTTACCATTTTTAGCTTTATATTTTGGGTCGCCACTGTAATTATGCTAGTAGTGTCTATAGATGTACAGATATCAATTTTGCCTGCCGCAACGGCTTTGGCTTGTTTTATCCCAGAGGTTATATTATGAAATTTTATTTTTATGCCATCTTTGGCAAACTCCTTTTGAAGCAATCCCTTCTTTCTCATAACTATCAATTGCAGGTGAAATGCATCTCTAGGGTAAGTTACATTGATTTCCTTGCCACAAAGGTTAAAAGCTACGAATAAAGACAGGATACAGAATAAAACTCTCATGTAGACCTCTTAATTATAATTAATTTTTCTCTTAAAAAGATTAAATATTATATACCTTCAATAAAATATTTTCCAATTGTACATTAAGGTTAAGAAAATCAAAAATTTTATATTCTTTTTGAGCTTTGTCAATTATGTCGTGAACGATTAGTGCTTGAGCTATGGAAAGCGTCAATAATACTACGAGAACTAACTGCACAAATGCTGATTTGATCTCTTACGAAGTCTTCAAACAATATGTCTATTGCCGCACCTTGTGAAAGAATATCTACTTTTTTAGGGATCAGTTTTTGTTGGAACAAAAACTCAATATCATCTTTTAAACTCATTATATCATCTTTACTTAAGGAAGTTATTAAATCGGTATTGTTATATAACCATTCGGCCTCCTTATAGGAAATACCCCGCTCTTCAGCGGCTAATTGTAAGGATTCACATTTATGGTTCTTAATAAATTCCATCGCCTCATCCTGGACTTTTACATATCTTCCAATCCAGTTTGGATGATTTTGGGCAAAAGATTTACCAACCGCAACAACTAGCTTGGGGCGCATTAGCCCTTTGGCTGTTATTAAGATCCTTGCACCTCTTTTTTTAGCATCTAACATTTGACTCGTAGGCAATACCGCAGCATCAATCTTGCCAGCAAGCATAGCATTATAGGTTTCTGCATTCGACATTGGTATATAATTGACGTCTTTTATCGTCATATTATTTTTTTCTAATGCTTCGAGTAGCAGTTGGTGAAAGGTACCTCCTTTACCGCAGGCAATAGTTTTCCCCTTCAAATCTTTGACTGACTTAATATTTGGATTAGTAATCATTAAAGCCAAGGTGCCAGTGGGGTTGCAAACTGCTCTTATTATGTTTAGTTTTATATTTTGGCCTGTCGCTATAATTATGCTAGTAGTATCTATAGATGTACAGATATCAATTTTACCGGCAGCTACCGCCTTGGCTTGTTTTACACCAGAAGTAATATCATGAAATTTTATTTTTATCCCATCTTTGGCAAATTCTTTTTGAAGCAATCCCTTCTTTCTCATGACTATCAATTGCAGATGAAACGCATCTCTAGGGTAAGTTACATTTATTTCTTTGCCAAAAATGGTAAAAGCTGCGAATAAAGACAGGATACAAAATAAAACTCTCATATAACTCTTTTATTCTAAATGTTTTTCCTCTTTAAACGGGGAATTATTATAATCTTCAATTATATATTTTTCAATTATGAAAAGGATATTCTTATAATTTTAATAGCAAATATGTTACAGTCTAAGAAACATTAATTAAGCCTAGCATTCTTAAACTTTTTTATGCTCCTTTTTATAAAAATTCGAGACTGTTTGTCCGTACTTTTGATTTATCACTGAGCAGTTATATATTTTGTAAGTATACCTTTTTTTTAAAGGTTTTATAACTTAAGAGTTCTAAAATTTATAAGCGTGAGGCATTCATGTATTTCAAAGAAGTTCTGAAGAAGCTTATGTCCCATTGTCGAATTACGACTTTAATGCTTGCTGAAGCTTTGGATCTCAGCCAACCCTATGTTTCTAAAATCAGATCTGGTGATGGTGGAATGTCCCCAAAACAATTCAGAAAAACTTTTGATTTATTCAAATCGAAAGGAGCTGATGAAAAACTGCTGAATATGTTTCAAGGCGCTTACATTAGCTTAAGGACAGGGATTCCGTTAGAATACTTGGAGTACAAATATTTCAATAAAGAATTGTCGGCTGATGAAATGTTGTTTATAAAATATTTCAGGAAGCTTAATAATGAATCCAAAGCCCAATTGACAGAAATGATTATTACTAATCATCCTTATTCATTTGTTAAATATGTTGGTTAGCTGCGAACGCAACATCGATCTCTGTATATTAGAAAAACGCCAGTTCTTAGATAAGTCACTAAAAGCTATCAAATATTACGCCCGCTCATTATTTTAAATCTTTTTCACTTTTAATTCAAAACATTAATAATTTTATTTCTGTACTATTTAGTTGAATCTTGTCCATTCATCGAACTGAAACCCAAAAAACAAATGTTAGCGTTTTTGGTGGAATTTGGGTAAGATTTTCTTATTTTACATAACACCTTTATTTTACATTGATTATTTTATGAGTTATGTTACACATAACAGGCAAAAATAGCTTCTTTTTTAAACTGTAAAAAAAACGGGCGTTTGTAAGACATATGAAAATAGGATATATGAGAGTTTCTAAAAG
>JAAEMS010000435.1 GCA_024225275.1 Actinomycetes bacterium | reverse complement strand
TGTGATCGATGAACTGATCCCAGAAGCCGCCCACGACACCGAGCAGTACGCGACGGATCGAGTGGGACCACGGCCGACTCGAGGCCAGGCTGAAACCAAAGCGCGGTCTGAGCACCGATCGGACCGCGTCGATCGTGATCCACGGTCACGCGTTCGTCCAGAACCTTCGACGCGGCCACTACGAACTCGGCCCCGAAGCCGACCGCGACTGTCTACGCCTGGCGGCCGCTTTCGATGAGCTCGCCGACGTGATCTGACCGAACCCCGACACCAAACCGCCCGACCCGCGCCCACCGATCGATCAACGCAACAGTGCCATCCGGGTGGGGTGTAGGCAACCGGGACCGAACCGATCGTGCCGGCGTGGGTCATTGTCGGGCCATCTCGCCGGCTGCGTTCGCCGCCTTTTGCGACCGGCTGGAGCGTTGTGGCAGCTGGATCACGACCTCGTGGAGCGTGCCAGTGTAGGCGAACGGTGCCACATATCGGGCCGACACGGCCGAGCCGTGGTCCTCGCCGACGCTGGAGCCGACCGAAGAGACCATGCGCATGTAGAACGGGATCGCGGCCCGGCCACAGGCCTCACCATCTATCGACACCTCGACCCACCCGGTCGAGCGGCCGTCGCGTTCGAGATGGACACCGAGCGCGACATCGCCCGCTGGCACCTCGATCTCGGACTCGACGATGGTGTGGTCGTCGAAGGCGTTGTAGTCGACCACGAGACGCCGGTTCTGCACGAAGACAGAACACCCCGAGTTCTCGTTCCCGGTGGCCCACAGGACCCCCTCGTCGCCGGCCGCGCCGGTGACCTTGGCGGTGAGGTCGAATGAGCGGCCTCCGAGGGACGCCGATGGCTGCGACGCGATCGGCGTCATGGGCGGCCTGTACACGTACCGGCGATCGAGGCGATGGGGCGAGTGGTCGCTCGCGTTGGCAGCGAACAGCTCGAGCATGCGATCGTCGAGGGGCAGGACGCCGTGGCGTTCGGCTTCGGACCACCAAAGGTCGACCATCTCGGCCAACCGGTCGGGTTGTGATTCGGCCAGGTTCCTGCACTCCGACGAGTCGACCGCCAGGTCGTAGAGCTCCCATGGTTCGGTATCGAAGTCGTCGCCCTGGTTGTGCTTGGTCACCGCCTTCCACCAGGTGCCGTCCCGCTCGGCGATCAGGGCCCGGCTGCCGGCGTTCTCGAAGTACTGCAGCGTATTCACTGCTGGTGCTTGCTCGTCATCGAGTACCGCCACGAAGGAGTGTCCGGTGACGGGCATCTGGTCAATCCCCCGGTAGGTCTCTGGCGGGGTGATGTCGAGCAGCTCGTAGATCGTCGGAGTGATGTCGGAGACGTTCACGAACTGGGACCGCGTGGTGCCCGCCTTGTCGCCGAGACGCTCGGGCCAGTGCATGATCATCGGGACGTGCACACCACCCTCGTGGGTGTTCTGCTTGTACCAACGGAACGGCGAGTTCCCGCATTGGGCCCAGCCCCACGGGTAGTTGGTGTGGCTGTGAGGGCCGCCGATGTCATCGATGCGCTCGACGGCCTCATCGGGCGACTCCAGGATGCCGTTGAAGAACTTCATCTCGTGCATCACCCCGAACGGACCGCCCTCCTGGGAAGCGCCGTTGTCGGCGAGCACCACCACGACGGTGTTGTCGAGCTCACCCATGTTGTGGAGCCCGTCGATGAGACGACCGATCTGGTCGTCGGTGTGATCCAAGAACGCCGCGAACGTTTCTTGGAGTCGGGACGCCAGCTGCTGGTGGGTCTCGGGCAGGTCATCCCAAGCCTCGACGCCGGGGTTGCGAGGAGCAAGCTCGGTGCCAGGGGGGATGACACCAAGCTCGAGCTGGCGCTGATACCAGCGTTCGCGTACGACGTCCCAGCCCTCGTCATAGCGGCCGCGGTACTTGTCGAGATAGGCCTGCGGCGCCTGGTGCGGCGCGTGGGTGGCGCCGAACGACAGGTAAGCGAAGAAGGGACGGTCGGGGCGCACACCCAAGCTGTCGTTGATCATCTGCAACAGCTGATCGACCAGGTCCTCCGAGACGTGGTAGCCCTCGTCGGGCGTCGCTGGCGGGTCGATGTGAGTGTTGTCACGCACCAGCTCCGGGTGGAACTGATCGGTCTCGCCCTCGAGAAATCCGTAGTAACGATCGAAGCCCCGAGCCAGCGGCCACTGATCGAAGGGGCCGGCCGCCGAGATGTCCTGTGTCGGCGCCAGATGCCACTTGCCTGCACAGAACGTCGCGTACCCCTCGGCGTGGAGCACCTCGGCGATCGTGGCCGCCGAGGTCGAGATGTGCCCGAGCTGATGCGGGAACCCCGTCCGCCAGTTGGACACACCACGCATCCCCACCGCGTGCTGAGACCGTCCCGTCAACAGCGCAGCCCGCGTCGGCGAACACAACGGCGTGACATGGAAGTTCGTGAACTGCACACCCCGAGCGGCCAGCGCATCGACGTTCGGCGTGTCGATGTCGGAGCCGTAACACCCGAGCTGTGCGAAACCCGTATCATCCATCAACACGATCACGACGTTGGGCGCATCGTCACCCGGGTGCGGCGGCTCGACGAAGTGCGCCTCCGAGTCGGCCAGCGTCCGTCCGATGGTTCCCTCGAATTCACTCATGAACACGTCTCCTCACTCCTGTCCGGGTCGGATTGCAGCTCTGCTGGAGGACGACCGGCTGGGGCCGGTCCGCTGGTGTGGAATGCCAGGCCACCTCTCCCCTGCTCGAAGCGGTGGCGACAGGCCACCCCCCTGCCTGGTTTGACGAGCGTGGAGGGCCCGGCTCGGTTGGCGCCGGGAAACGGCGAGCCGTTCCGGTGAGAACGATGTCCATGACGAGTTGTGGTCCTCTCTTGGTGGGGAATCAGTCGGGCAACTCACCCGCGGCCTCGGCCGCGGTGCGGGTGGCTGGATGGTCGAACGGTGGAGAGTCGAGACGCCGCAACCGGTTCCGGAAGGGCCCGTAGCGCCACACCATCTCGTCACCGTCGAGGCGCCTGGATACGGCCACGATCTTCTTGGCGAACGGGCACAGCTTGTGCACACCGTCCTCGAAAGTCGCGGCGACGCGGATCCGAGATCCGCCGAACCCGGCGACGTCGTCGACCCCGTTCTCGAGGGTGCCGTCGCAGAACATGTCGTGCACCAACCCACCCGTCGTGATGGTGATGCGATTGCCGGCCTGTTCGATGCGCTCGACGTGGCCCTTCATGCGGCCCCGGTAGCACTCCCAGACGCCGCGGAAGTCAGGTGCGCCGGGAGTCAGCGGCTCGCGACATCCGTCGAGCGTCCGAGACGGCCAGACCTCGAGCGACGCGCCGGGCTCGGTGCCGTCGAGGGGGATCTCTGCGGCTGCTGGGCCCGAACCATCGAGCTCCGGCCGCTCATAGTCGACGGAATCGTGGGGGCGCGGCGCCACGGCGAACGCGTCGTTGTCGACACCGGAAGTCAGCTGCTTGAATACGGTGGTGAGTTTGGATCCCATGCGTTCCTCTCGCTCGCTCCGCCGACGTCAGCCGACCCCGAGGCGGCCACGGAGCCTCGATGCCCGCTCGGAGCGCAGCGTGCTCTGGAATGACCGGATGGTCACCCCGACGGTTGAGCCAGATGCGGTACAGCCGCCGCGCCTTGGCGGGGTCTGGATGGTCGACCTAGCGATCGCCTCGATGCAGTCGAGGGCCGCCTGTTCCTCGGCATTGAATGACACCGGACATCTCGTTGGCCAGCTCGGCCAGGCCGATGTTGAGCCACGCCGTGAATCCGTCCGGGGCCGCGGCAAGGACGGGGATCCCGCGTTGATTGACCACCCCACCGGCCGAGCCTCCGCTCGACGCCACGCGTCGATTGACTGACGGTCCGACGAGCGCCACGCTGCTGCACTCACTCGACCGGCCCCCATACTTCGAGGTGGCCCTGTCGCTCGACTCGACGCAGTGTGCGTAGATCGAGGAGTGGCTCCAGGTTCGTGTCAGCGAAGGCCTTGCGGACCCGGGTCTGCGACGCGGGGTCGGAGTCGGCGAAGTCGTCGTGGATGCGTTGCATCAGCCAGAAACGGTACGGCATCACTGTCGTGGTGAGCTGTTGACCCCTCCACTCGAACGTGGCGGCTCCGCCTCCGACGAGACCCCCTCCCCCCGTGAGTCCGCGCGCGGCAGGGCTCTCGAGACCGTTGGTCCCGGGCTCGATATCGGGGTGCTCGGCGAGCCACTGGTTGGCGACTTCGACATGGGCGGCGATCTCGGGCAGGTACTCCTCGGCGACATAGCCCATGAGAGCGAGCAGAGTGTCGGGCAGCTCGGTGTCGTCGATGAGCGAACCATCGACCTCGGCGTACTCGTGCAGATACGGCTCAGACGAGGACATGCGCTCGACCCAACGCCCAACCCTCGGCGCCCGCTGCTTGATGAGCATCGCGGGCGCCGGGTCGCGATACAGGTGGGCCCACATCGCGGCGATGAGTCCGTAGTCGCCAATCGTCGGATGGCCACCCAGCAGGTACGGATACGTTTCGAGGTGCGCCGAGAACAGATCGAGCCACTCGTGAAAGGCCACCTCGATCGTCGGCATGCTTTCAGGCGTCACGCCGAAATTGACGGCCGCCTTGCGCATGCGGCCGCTGTTGTGCAGGAACACTTCGTG
>JAAEMS010000434.1 GCA_024225275.1 Actinomycetes bacterium | reverse complement strand
TGTGATCGATGAACTGATCCCAGAAGCCGCCCACGACACCGAGCAGTACGCGACGGATCGAGTGGGACCACGGCCGACTCGAGGCCAGGCTGAAACCAAAGCGCGGTCTGAGCACCGATCGGACCGCGTCGATCGTGATCCGCGGTCACGCGTTCGTCCAGAACCTTCGACGCGGCCACTACGAACTCGGCACCGAAGCCGACCGCAAGCATCTACGCCTGGCGGCCGCTTTCGATGAGCTCGCCGACGTGATCTGACCGAACCCCGACACCAAGCCGACCGACCCGCGCCCGCCGATCGATCAACGCAGCGGTGCCCGGCGGTCTGGGGCGGTCGGCGGTGGGATATTGGGGTGGGCGGTGTGGGATGGGTCGGCGTGCGGTGCGGATGTGTTGCTATCGGGCGGGTGTGTTGAGGATTTCCTAGCAGGCCGGGCTCGCCGTCAGGGCGGCGCTTGGACCCCAACGGGTACTTCTGCCCGCGGCGGATGGAACTACACCGTCTGCGTTCGACCTGATCCTGGTGTGGCCTCTATTTGGATCGGAGTTGTTCTAGGGGTGATCGGCCTGCTACGAGGACCCAGGATGCTCCGCCGGTGATGGTGGGGAGTATCAGTAGGAGTGTGAGCTCTGATAGGGAAACCAAGAGTTGGTCGTCTGTTATTGGGCCTTGTTGGAGGGCCCAGGCCATGGCGAGACTCCATCCGCATGCTGTTCCCAGGCTGGTGGTGATGAACGAGGTGGTGAGGCCTAGGAGGAATATTGCGGGTCTGGTGGTGCCGAGTACCCAGTAGAGGGCGATTTCTCTTCGGCGGCTCCAGCTTGTGAGCAGTAGGACACAGGCCAGGACGATGGTTATGAAGGCCCAGAGCAGCCGGCTTGGGCGTTCAACGTATTCGGCCAGGGGGTCGCGTGTTGTTTCGTCGGGTCGTATGAGGGGCCGCACACCTAGGTCGTCGATCGAGTAGCCGGTGAGGGGTCGGGCGATGGCGTCCAGCAGTTCCAGTTCGGTGGTGCGGACCGGTCCTGAGAATTCGAGCCAGCATTCGTCGACTTGGCCGTTCTCGAAGGCTGGTAGAAGGATCACGCGGCCTGCTGTTGGTTGGCGGTAGGACAGGTTGGCGGGGTGGATTTCGGTTGGTTGTCCGTCGATCAGCAGGATCGAGCCTTCTACCAGGCCCAGTTCATTGGTCACGCCTTCGCCGACAGATGGGGCCTGTGTGAACGGTTGGGGTTGTCCTGTCTGCCAGATGGCGGGCAGGTCTCCGCTCACCCTGTTGGTTCGGATGCTGCGCATCGAAGGGCCAACGCGTTCGGGTGCTGATGACACGACGGCCCCTGACAGGGCCACTGTTGAGATCTGTCCGAGGTTGTCGCACACCTCGGAGGGGATCCCTTGGGAGGCGCTGATGACCGCGACACCGATGCCACGGTCGATCAGTTCTTGGTGGAATCTGATGGCTGTTTGTGAAGAGGTCAGTGTTGTGGCCACTGCCACCAGTGTTCCCACGGCGGCGATGGTGACAAGAAAACTGGTGCGGGCGCCTCCGTGGCGGCATGACCGCCAAGCCTCGACGAGCAGGTCTTTGGGGGTCCATGTCGCCATCAGATGAGTTCACCGTTGACCAGTTCGAACGCTTGTGCGCATTGGTCGGCTACCCAGGTGTCGTGGGTTGCCACGAACAGAACCGAATCGCGGGTGGCTTCGACGAGGCAGCGTATGACCAGTTCGGTGTTGTTCCGGTCGAGATGGCCGGTGGGTTCATCGGCTAGGACCAGGCAGGGGCGCTGGCAGAGGGCACGTGCTACACACACCCGTTGCGCTTCGCCTCCTGAGAGGGTGTCTACTGTGGCTTGTTCGTGATCTGTCATCCCAACCGCGGTCAGCATGGCTCGGGCCACCTCAACCGATTCGCGGGCACCCTGACCGCGGGCCAGTCCCGGGAGGGCAACGTTTTCGATGACGGGGCGTTGTCCGAGCAGGTGGGCTTCCTGGAACACCCAGGCGGTCTTTTCTCTGCGGATCCTGTCTCTCAGCGCGCCACGGGCCGGCACATGGCAGTTGTCCAACGACAGGGTGCCTGTGTCAGGAGACAGGAGGAGGCCGAGAAGGGCAAGAAGAGTTGATTTGCCGGAGCCTGAGGGCCCCACGATCGCGATACTGTCCCCGGCCCTGAGCCCCATGTCGATGCCATGGAGCAGGGGCCGGTCCCTGTCATAGGAGAACGACAGATCGTTGACCGTCAACATGAGGTCTGTGCTGGCAGGAATTCGGCCTGGTTGGCAAGGATCGGCTCGGACCCCTCGAGGCCGCTTCGGATCTCGATTGATACCCCGATTGATTCCCCGACTGTGACCTGGACTGGTTCGAAGCTGTCCTGGGCCCGGTCGGATCTGGTGAACACACAGGTGCGGCCCTCCCCATCAGCGCGCACCGCTGAGACCGGCACGGTGTTGATGACCCTGGGAACCGTCCTTCGCACCAGCCCCGCTGACCGTTCAGCCCCGTCCCCATCAGATGGTGTGTCACCCAGCACCTGAACATGTGCTGCCCATCCCCCCGCCGGGTCGCCGTTGTCCAGACCGATCTCCAGTCCCTGCGTGGACAGTATCCACTCTCCTTCGAGTGTCACCGGGCCGCCGGTGTCGGGATCGGTGATCTCAACGGCGGCCAGCATCGGAGACGATCTCGCAATCTCCACACCGCCAGCCGGTGCGTTCTGGGCTACCGCGACCCCGGCCTGTATCCCCGGCAGGGGTGAGGACGGCAAGAACACCGTCCACGCCGGGCTGAACACCCCAACCGAGGGGGACAAGCCAAGATGTGAAGACAGGTCCCGCACCGCTAGGGCCGTGTCGGCACCAAACGACCCGCTGATCTCCCCGGAATACAAGTCGAGTGCGAACAGCAGCTCCTGGAGCTCAACCACATCGTTGCCGGTATCGCCCCGTTTGAGGTTGCGGTAGAACGGCCCGCTCGTCGAGGCGATCACCCCAATATCGTTGAGTTCGAGCAGAACATCCCCGTTGCCGATCTCTTGGCCGGAACCGGTCACCGACGTTACAACCCCGCTCCACCCGCCCGGCGAATAGAGCAGAACCGGTTCCGACCACGTCGGCACCAGCTCAACCGCCCGTTCACCGGTGATCTCAGCAGTAGCCGCCGACACAACAATGGCCTGAACGGGCCCCTCCAACTCGGTTGGTGTCCGCGAACTACCCCTCCACGCGAACCCAACAGTCACCGCGAACACCACCGTCACAACTATAGAAAGAACAGCAATCGGGCTCGGAACCCGGAACCTTCCCATAACCCCCGTAGATGCACGCATCTGAGCAGCCCGTCCTAACTGTTGTCGGCCTGGCGGTCACACCGTTCGGCCTCCAACGGGTGAGCGCCTGCCACCGCTTCCTCGAAAGTCAAACCATCCAGGCTCGGGTCACCATCAACCAGACACTGACG
>JAAEMS010000433.1 GCA_024225275.1 Actinomycetes bacterium | reverse complement strand
CGTGATGGCGTGGCAATCGGCGGTGCAACTGCATCAACTTACACATTGGGTGATGCCGATGTGGGAACTTTGATCAGTGTGGAAGTCAGCTATACCGATGGACAGGGAACCGGTGAAGGACCATTAACCTCAGCTCAAACTGCAGCTGTCACCAATATCAATGACGCACCGGTCGGCATTCCAACCATCACCGGTACCGTTACCGAAGACCAGATCCTCACCGCTGATACCAGTGGTATCTCCGATGCAGACGGCCTTGGTGCATTCTCCTACCAGTGGCTGCGTGATGGTGTTGCCATTGGTGGGGCAACTGCGGGTACCTATACCCTGGGTGATGCCGATGTCGGCACTTTGATCAGTGTGGAAGTCACCTATACCGATGGGTATGGAACACCAGAAGCTGTCACATCAGCGCAAGCTGCAGCTGTCACCAATATCAATGACGCACCAGTCGGCATTCCCGCCATCACCGGCACAGTTACCGAGGACCAGATACTGACTGCTGATACCAGTGGTATCTCCGATGCAGACGGCCTTGGTGCATTCTCATATCAGTGGCTGCGTAATGGAGTGG
>JAAEMS010000432.1 GCA_024225275.1 Actinomycetes bacterium | reverse complement strand
GTTCCTGGTCCTCCAGTGGTGTACGGCCATTGTACGGACGGATCTCAGGTTGTCAACCCTGCTTGTGCCCGAACACGACCGTGACCAGCGCTTTCGTGCTTGTCAGCCATCAGAGTGTCGCTCCAGGGTGCGCGTGTACTTTGGGTTGAAGTCGCCCCTCCGACAGGGCGAACCACCTGCATAACGACAGCTGACCATTCCGGCGGTCTGGCAACGCTCTCAGAGCCTTCCCGGATCGGCGATCGGGTTCATGGTGATGGGTCGCTCGGACCGTCGTCCATGAGTCCGCTCTCGTAGGCGATGACCACGGCGTGGACACGGTCTCTTGCGTCGATCTTGGAGAGCACTCTCTTGACGTGTGTCTTGACGGTGTTCTCGGCGATGAACAACTTCTCGCTCAGTTCGCTGTTGGTCAACCCACGTCCGATGTGGAGAAGGACCTCTCGCTCGCGATGGGTGAGACGCCCAACCCGTTGTTCGGCTTCGGTCGGTCGGGGTGAGCTGAGCATGAATTCGTCGATCAGGCGTCTCGTCATGGCTGGCGAGAGCAGTCCGTCGCCCCTGGCCACGGTGCGGATGGCATCGATGAGTGCCTCTGGCGCTGCCCGTTTGAGAAGGAAGCCGCTTGCTCCGGCGCGAAGCGACTCGAAGACGTAGTCATCGACGTCGAAGGTGGTCAACATGATGACGCGCGGTCGAGGTCCGTGTCTTGTCATCTCCCGCGTCGCTTCGATTCCGTCGACGCCTGGCATGCGGATGTCCATGAGGACGACGTCGGGGTTCGTTGCTTGCACCACGTCGAGCGCAGATGTGCCGTCGGACGCCTCGCCCACGACCTCGATACCGTCCGTGCGATTGAGGATCAAACCGATTCCGGCTCGCATCAACTCGTCGTCATCGACGAGCACCACCGAAATCATGACGATCTCACAGGGAAGCGACAGAGAATCTGGACGCCCCCACCGGCACGATTTCGGATATCGACGTCGCCTCCGTGGAGTGCCATCCGCTCCCTGATGCCTTGCAGCCCGTGGCCTTCGATGTCGCCGGCGTCGAGTCCCGAACCGGTGTCGCCGATGTCGAGGGTCACATGCGAAGGGTTCACGGTCAGGTCGACCGAGACCTCAGCGGAACCGGCGTGTCGCAACGTATTGGTCAATGCGGCTTGGGTAATCCGGTACGCGCTGACACCGACGCTACCCGGGACCTTTGTTGTGTCACCGTGCACTCTGAGCTCGACCTCAACGCCGGCAGCCATCAGCTCCTGTTGAAGGCGCGGTAGGTCCTTGAGGCCGAGCGCCGGCATACGCCCACTCGATTCCGAACCGCGGTGGAGTGTTTCGAGCAAGAGATCGAGCTCGGTCATTGCCTGGCGGGCCGTTTCGACGATTGTGTCCAGGGCAAGTCGGGTCGCCGCTGGGTCATCATCGAGCGTGAGCCGGCCCCCTTCAGCGTGCACCAACATCAGGTTCACGGTGTGCCCGATGAGGTCATGGAGATCGCGCGCCATGCTGGTACGGGCCTCTTCGAACTGGAGTCGGGTCTGCTGGGCCACCGCCAGCACTTCTGCGACCGACTCGGCCTCGCGCATCTGCTCCTCACGAACTCGGGCTCCGAACAACAAGCTGACCAGCCAGACGACTATCCAGACCGCTGCCGTGGCGACGAAGACTGTGGGACCTCCCTGATCGGGGACTCGCTCGAAGTAGAAGGCGACCCCACCTAGGCAGAGCACCAGACCGATCCATTGCTGGGCCTTGCGGCCGTACGCGGCGATCGACCAGACCATGATGAGGCTGGTCCATTGGATGAAGTTGCTCGGGTTTCCGAGGGCGATCAACCCGAAAACCCCTCCGAGATGCACGAGTAGCGAGCGGAAGGGATGGACTCGCCGAAACGCCAGTGCCATGCCGGTTGCGAGGGCTGCAACAGCTGCGACTGCCGGCTGGTTCGTGTCGGGTTTGAAGAGCCAGATCTCGAGTTCGATGAGCACCGTGAGGAGCACGGCGAGGCCCACATCACTCAGAGGGAGCGCTGAAGTAAGGCGCGCGGCCAGATTGCCTGCTTTGGCTCCGAGTAGGTTGGAGATTTGGGTCATGACGTTTCTTTCAGCTACTCGTCGCCTCCAATCCGAAGGTTACGACTCCCCGGAGAACCGGGCATCACCCCTCGGGGGTATGTCATCTACCCCGCCTGAGCGCGGTCATCGGCGCCCCGGATGGAGTGCAAGCTTGGTGGTACGCCAATGTCCCTCCCAGGGGTGACGATCCCCGTCGGCGGACTTCATAGCGTCTACCTGAGCGCATGGACAGTCCTGGCCGACGATTCCACGCGCAGAGTGCCTACCGCCAGAGGGTCATGCGATGTTCGAAGCGTCGGAAGGACGACGAGTTCCGCCGCTAGCCGAGCGGCTGCGACTCCCGTTGCAGAGAGCGGTGCACCAGGGGACACGAAGTTTCATGATGGTGCTCGCGCTGTTGGTCGCGATCTTTGTCATCTCTGAGGTGAGCGGAGAGACCGACGTGTCGCTCGCCCTGGCCTGGACGTTCGCCTACGTTGCCTTCCTCGTCACATTGCGCGCCCTGGGCACGCAACCCCGCACCGTCGCCGTCAATCTGATGGTGATGGCGGCATTGCTGGCGCTGGCGCTGACCGGACTGGTGTCCGAGCGAGACCTGCTTGTTGCCCCGGCCTGGATCGCAGTATCGATCTACGCGTTCGCCGCGCCCGTATTGATCATGTACCGCGTATTGCGTCAGAAGCAGATCACGATCGATCTGATCTTCGGAGCGCTCTGCGTGTACCTCTTCATTGGGATCGACTTTGCGATCATGTACACCGTCATCTTCGAACTCGACGCCGCATCTATTACCTTCGCACATGCGGGGGTCGACTCGCTGTACTACTTCAGCTACATGACTCTGACGACAGTCGGCTACGGCGACATCACACCCGTGTCCAGCGCGGCACGCGCCCTCACCGTCGTCGAAGCGATCACGGGCCAGATACTGCTCGTCGTGATAGTCGCCCGACTGATCGGAATCCAGATCGCCCAACAGCACGAACGATCGGGAGTCACCGGCTGACGTCGAGTCTGGGGTACTCGATTTCCCCCCATGGGGTGACGATCGCGGCCAGCTCGATTCCTACGGTTGACCCAAGCGGCCAGTGAGTCTCGCCAGACGGCCTGGGAACCACGGCCCATGCGTGGAGGACCGAACATGACCGACCTGCCGGAACACAATCGAGAGAGCTCAGTCTTCAGGTGGGTGAGCGAGCACATATCGGTTTTGGTCGTCGCGATCCTTGCGACGTCGGTCGGGCTTGGCGTGGCCGGCTTCTTCATTCGCGCTGCCGAGGAAGACCCCGAGTTTCCCCGGTTCGACCCCGGGGGCGAGATCTACGACATCTCCGAACGAGCTGACGAACTGTTCGACCCGGCGACTCAGACCGCAACTGCGAGGTTCTTCGTTGAAGCCAAGGATGCTGCGACCGGGGATGTCCTCACCCGTGACGCTCTGCTCGAGTTCGTGACCAATTCTGATGCGCTCGAGGCTGACTCGGAGGCCCGGGACCACCTCTCTTCGACATTCGACAATGATCTCGATCAGCCCATCGATCCCGTCCTTTCGGTCGCTCATGCGGTGGACGATCTGTTGCCCAATGGCCTGATCGGGGCTGACGACGCCGCTGTGAAGCAGGCCCTTGCGGAGTTGCTCGATGATCAGAGCCCGGGGTCAGCACTGCGCGCAACGCTGTCGCAGCTCACAACGTCCACCGTGGAGGAGATTGACGGAAGTTCGGTGACGGTGTGGCGATCACCTGCATTCCAAGCCATCGTTGCCTACCAGCGGGAGTCCTTCGAGATCGACCACCCCGACAGCACCAATGACGACCTCGTGGACTACGAGTACGCCGTCGAAGGCGAGACGTGGCTGCGTGATGTGCAAACCACACTTCGCGGCGACCAGCTCCAGATCAGCGTGCTCGGACTCGCGATCGACGGTTTCCTCGCAGACGAAGAACAAGGTGCAGCGGCTGCGCCGTTCATCTTCGGAGCGATCGTCCTGATCGTCTTGCTCGTGGGGGCCCTTGTCCGCTCATACTGGGCGTCGGCCGTGGTGGCCGCGGGCCTCAGCGCCACCTTTCTGGCCTACAACGGCATCATCGTTCTCGTCGGCCTGAAGGACAGCATCCTGTTGACCTTCATCATCCCGATCGCAGTGCTGAGCTTCGGCGTCGACTTCTTCGTTCACGGGTTCGGACGCTGCCGAGAAGAACAGAGCAGAGGACTCGCTCCGACATCGGCCTATCCGATCGGGATGGCCACGGTGGCGTCAGCGGTGATGCTGGCCGTCGCGACCTCGACAGCGGCGTTTCTATCCAACGTCTCCTCCGACATCGAGTCGATCCGCCAGTTCGGCTTGGGCGCCGCGATCGGCCTCGTGCTGGCGTATCTGTTCGTCGGCGTGATCGGTCCCAGGGTGGTACTCGGTATCGAGGAGCGGGTCGGGGCACCGCCGTTGGTGCATGGACCGCGCCTTGGAGCCAAGCTGGGGTTCATTCTGATGAGCCTCATCGGAGGCGCAACGGTCACCATGTCGGTGGTCATGGTGCCGATCGGTGCGGCGTTCCTCGTGGTGATCTTCGTCCCGTTGGCGATCATCTTGCCGTGTCGGCGAGTGCGCCGGCGCAACAACCGAGCCGCGGAGTCTGGCCGTGAGCTCGATCATCGCATCCGCGGGGTGGGCCACGGTCTCAAGAGCGCGGGCGCTGCTGTGCACTTCCTCGCCCGTTGGCGTGTAGTGACTGTGCCCGTCACCATCATTCTCGCTGCACTGGGCCTCTACGGCTTCACGCAGGTCGAGGAGGAATTCTCACCGAGTGACTTCACCTCGTCCGACACCGATTTCATCCGGAGTCTCGACACGCTCGGATTCCATTTCGGTTCAAGCACCGGAACCTCGGCGTACCTCTACGCCGAGGGGGACCTCACCCAGCCAGCGACCTTGGCCGCGATCGATGATGTGATCAGTCAGGTCGACGCAGCCGATGTCGACAGAACCGAAGGCGGCGACGTGGCCTTCCTCGCTCGCGACTTCGACGGGACACCGGTCGCGGCGAACAATGCCGCCGATGTCCTGCGCGCCATACTCACATCGCCCGCGACCGTGGCCGAGATCGAGGCAGCCACCGGAGTCACGTTGGCCTCTGGACCTGAGGGCTTGCCGACCAGCGCCGACCAGGTTCTCGCAATGTACGAGTACACGTCGGAGAACGGCATCACGGGTCCCGATGGCAGCTTGTCGTGGCGACCCGAGGATGTGCAGGCCGCCGTGCACGTCGGCGATGGGTTTCAGGCAACCAAGGTGGACATCTCCATCGCCACAGTCGCCGATCTCGATCTGATGGTGGCGGCTCGAGACGCGCTCCAAGCGGCAAGTGTGCCACTCGAGGAGGTACCGGGAGACCTCACCTGGCTCGGCGTTTCCGGTCCCGCCGTCACCGAGGAGGATTCGCTCACCGCCTTCACCGCCTCGATGATCCTGTCGCTGATCATCGCGTTGCTGCTGTGCGCACTCATTGCATGGGCATTCATGCGATCGCTCAAGTACGCGCTGGTCTCCGTGATCCCGATCCTGTTGGTCGTGGGCTGGGTGTACGGGTTCATGTTCGTCTTCGACTATTCGATCAACCCGGTCACTGCGACCATTGCCGCCATCGCAGTTGGCGTCGGTGTCGACTTCGCCATGCACTTCACGATGCGGTTCCGGGAGGAATTCGTCGACGAACCCAGCCGCTTCCCGGCCCTACGTCGGGCCGGCGAGGGCACCGGGGGAGCGCTCGTTCTCTCCGCCCTGACGTCGATGGGAGGCTTCTTGGTGATGTCTCGCGCCCCCATGCCCGTCTTTGCCGATTTCGGACTCTTGACGGCGGTCATGATCCTCTTCTCGCTACTGGTCGCGTTGTTCGTCCTGCCGAGTTTGCTTCTGCTGGTCACGCCGTCACGGCACGGCGAGGAACGCGAACGGCTTCTCGACGCTCTCCATGACGAGCACTACGACCCGCACAGTCGTGCGACCTCCCTCGGCCATGAGTCGGCCGCCCGGTAGCACGCGGCGGCCGGAGACTTGCGCGGGTTCGGCCAGGGCCACCACAGCTGATGCTTGGCCGAGTGCAGCTATATGACGTTCGATCGCTCGATGAGGTCATCGGGTTCATCGAATCCAGGGCCGGTCAGACGGTCGTCATCTGCGATGTCGACAACACGCTTGTGCCCCAGGAGGCACTGTTGCGCTGATCGATCGGTGGGCGCGGGACTACCGGTTGGGTGTCGGGGTTCGGTCAGATCACGTCGGCGAGCTCATCGAAAGCGGCCGCCAGGCGCAGACAGTCGCGGTCGGCTTCGGCGCCGAGTTGGTAGTGACCGCGTCGAAGGTTCTGGATGAACGCGTGACCGCGGATCACCACTGAGGCGGTCCGATCGGTGCTCAGACCGCGCTTTGGTTTCAGCCTGGCCTCGAGTCGGCCGTGGTCCCACTCGGTCCTGTTGTTCGCGTACTGCTCGGTGTCGTGGGCGGCTTC
>JAAEMS010000431.1 GCA_024225275.1 Actinomycetes bacterium | reverse complement strand
TTGGGGCAACAAGGTTCGAGGTCGAGTCGTAGATCTGCCCCGAGGCGGCGAGGGCAGGTGCGGCCGTGTCTTCTAGTCCGCCGACTCCAATCGACGCACGGCCAAGCACAGCGCCTGAACGTGGCGCTAGTTGTGACCCGGCGTCGTAGTCGGAGGCGGACACCTCGACGGCCGTTGCGTCGACGGCGAACCCATCGCTGCTGAGGACGGAGTCGGAAGCACCGGTACTGTCGGGGCCAACTCCGGCTGCGGCGTCTACGGCCGCGGGTCCACGGTCGTAGGCCAGCCAGCCGCTCGAGCCCAGGAGGGCCCCGATTGACAGCAGCCACGCGACCGACAGCGCGACCGCGTAGCCAAGCATCGATCGATCGCTGGCCACTGGGCCCGAGGATGGGGCGCTCGCGATCGTGAACATCAGACAGTCTCGGAACGCAACAACACGAGCGAGTGGATCTCGGCGATGCGCCGATCGAGTTCGCCCCACCGCTGTGAGTCGTTGATGTATACGAGAATCGGCCATTCCCGAAACTCCGGCTCCGGATAGTAACCCTCTTCATCGGGAGCGTTCGTCTGAAGCAAGACCTCCTCAGGAGGTCCGGCCGCACGGAAGTACTCACCACCGCGATAGCCGCTCTCGTGGAGAACGAAGTCCCGGTCGAGGCCATGCTGGACCCTGAGACGAACCTCCTCAAGTGATCCCCCGCAGGCGCCATAGAGATCGAATCTCTTCATCACGGCACCACGATGCTCGGTCCACGCGCGATCGCGCCATCGACCGAGTCGAAGATCATGAAGTTGACCGGACGCCCCGCAGTACCGCTGAGAGAGGTAGCGAGATCGCCGAGGCCAAGCTGCTGAAGCTGTGCAGCCGTGAGAGGTCCGGTCCTCGTCCCACTTGATCTCAACGCGATTCCGAGCGCATCAGCGTTCTGCAGGAGCTGGGGGCTGGCGAGCGCAATGTCGAAGTCGCTGACACGGCCGACATCGAATGCCGCCCCCGAGCTGAAGCTCTGGCCTGTGACAGAACTCCCTTGGAAGATCGGCGTGACGTCGTCGTACCCCGCGGCCCGCAGCCCTCCGTGAAGATCGTCCCCGAAGGAACCGAAGTCCGCAGCGCCAGAGAACCCGCGTGGTATCGATCCTGGGGCAACACAACACCCCGACGTCCCGTCGTAGCTCGCAGAGGCTTGAACCCCGACAAGCATTGGGCTCACGGGGGTGTCGTCCCCGACGACTGCGGTGGCGGCATGGGTTTGGGCCGCCACACGCGTTTCGGCTCCGAAGAGGTTGAGGCTGGTCGCGGTTGGTGTCGTGGCGATCAGGAGCGTGAACGCGCAGATGGCAGCCAACAAGC
>JAAEMS010000430.1 GCA_024225275.1 Actinomycetes bacterium | reverse complement strand
GTTGGTGACGTCGTAGTTGATGGTGATGGTGTCGCCGTGGGTGATGTCGTTGGAGTTGTCGGTGTCGCCACCGGGGGCGAAGCCGCCGTGGGTGGTGGTGATGATGATGTCGGGGGTGCCGGTCACCGGCACCGTCGAGGTGTCGGTGCCGGTCAAGTCGTCGGCCGGGTCGTCGGGGTCGCCGCCCGGACCTTCGGCCGTCACCGACGCGGTGTTGTCGATGTCGCCACCGTCGATGTGAGCCTGGGTGACCAGGAGGTCGGCGGCGCAGACCAGGGCCGCGGCGGGGGCGAGGTCGCTTCCGTTCACTGGGAGGCAGGAGATCGAGTCGGAGAGCGGATCGGTGACGGTCACGTCGGTCAGGGTGACGTTGCCGGTGTTGGTGGCGGTGATGGTCCAGGTGAGGGTGTCGCCCACCGAGACATCGCTGGAGCCGTCGGCGTCGTCGTTGCCCGTCCAGGTCTTGACCAGACCGATGGCCGGGCTCTGGTGGATCGAGGTGGACGTGGTGTCGGTCGCAAGGAGATCCAGACCGCTGGGTGGCGTGCCCGTCACGGTTGCGGTGTTGTCGACCGATCCCGAGTCGATGTCGGCCTGGGTCACCAGATGGCTACCGACGCAACCGAGGGTGGCCCCGGCGGTGAGGTTGGTGCCGTTGGCCGGCGTACAGGCCAGGGATCCCACGAACGGGTCGGAGACGGTCACACCACTCAGGGTGACGTTGCCGGTGTTGGTGGCGGTGATGGTCCAGGTGAGGGTGTCGCCCACCGAGACATCGCTGGAGCCGTCGGCGTCGTCGTTGGTCGGGTCGACCTTGTCGAGGGTCAGGGCCGGGTCCTGGATGACGGGGATCGTGACGCTGTCGTTCCCCATGACCGGGCTGCCGTCGGGACTTCCACCCGACGCCGTCCCCGTGTTGGTGATGCTGCCGGCGTCGGCCTGGGCCGCGCTGACGACGAGCGAGCCTGCACAGACCTGGGCGTCGCCCGGTGCCAGGCTCGAGCCCGCCGCCGGAGTGCACGAGAGAGACCCGATCAGCGGATCGGTGGTGGTCACCCCGGTCAGGGTGACGTCACCGGTGTTGGTGGCGGTGATGGTCCAGGTGAGGGTGTCACCCAGGGTCACGTCGCCCGAGCCGTCCTCGTCGGCGTTGCCGGTCAGGCTCTTGCTGACCGCGATGGCCGGGTTCTGGGGGGTGGTGACGGTGTTGGTGTCGGTGTCTTGCACCGTGCTTGTGTCCGGACTGGTGCCGGTCACCGTTGCCACATTGTCGATCTGGGCGTTGTCGATGTCGGCCTGGGTAACTACATAGGTGGC
>JAAEMS010000429.1 GCA_024225275.1 Actinomycetes bacterium | reverse complement strand
GCTTCGTCGATCAGGGCCAGGGCGGTGGGAACGTCCAGATCATCGTCGAGGGCGGCCCGCACCGGTTCGAGGGCCGCCGACCCGGGCCCGGCTGTCCGCCATCGGTCGAGCCGGTCGTGGGCATCGGTGAGCCGCTGGGGCGTCCACTCCCACGAGGTGCGGTAGTGGGTGGCCATGAGCGCCAGCCGAACGGTACAGGCCTCGTGGTGGGCCAGGAGATCGTTGAGGAACACCAGATTGCCCAACGACTTCGACATCTTGGCCCCGTCGTAGTGAACCATCGCCTGGTGCATCCAATGGCGGGCCAGGGGTGCCCCGCAGCACGCAATCGACTGGGCCCGTTCCGCTTCGTGGTGGGGGTAGACCAGGTCGACCCCGCCCCCGTGCAGATCGACGGTGGCCGTATCGAACTCCCGGCGACACAGGGTGGAGCACTCGATGTGCCACCCAGGACGCCCGAATCCCCAACGGCTGGTCCACGCAGGCTCGCCCGGCAAGGACCGTTGCCACAACACGAAGTCGAGCGGATTGCGCTTGGCGGGGTCGTCGGGTCGACCTCCCCGCTGGGCGGACAGGCCCAGCATGGCGTCGTCGTCGAGCCGGCTGAGCTCGCCGAACTCGGGCAGCGAGGTGGAGTCGAAGTACACGCTGCCCTCCGCCTGGTAGGCGTGACCCCGGTCGAGGATCAGACCGATGAACTTGCGGATCTCGGGGATGGCGGACGTGGCCCGGGGTTCCCGCCATGCGGGCATCAGACCCAGGGCGTCGAGGTCGGCGTCGAACCGGGCCATCTCGCCGGCGGCCAGGTCGAGGTAGTTGACCTCACGCTCGCGGGCCACGCGGAGGATGTCGTCGTCGACATCGGTGATGTTGCGAACCAGCCTCACCCGCCTCCCCTGGTCGACCAGGCGACGCGAGAGGAGGTCGTAGGTGAGAAAGGTGGTGGCGTGACCGACGTGGGTGCTCTGATACGGGGTGATGCCGCAGGTGTAGATGGAAACGTCGGAGCCGACCTCGAACGGGACGACCTCGCCCCTCAGGGTGTCGAACAGTCGCGGGGTATCGGCCGGACTCCCGGCCCGATCAGACGGCGTCATCCAGCCCGGTGAACCGTACGGCCGCCCGGGTCTTGTAGCGGAGGTTCAGCTGGAGCAGCACCGCCGCGAACGCCTCGATGGGTGCTGCGTTCGAGAGCTGGCCAGCGTCAAGGGGCCGGAGCCCGGGCACTCCGACGATGATCTCGCTGGTCACCGCGGTGGCCGCGGGGTGGTCGGAGCAGATGAGCACGTCGCTCTCCACCGGCTCGGCGATGTGGCCGAGCTCGCGGGCCGGCACGTGGTGGAGTGCGGCCGAGACCTGGGACCGGGGCAGAGCGGCTTGCACGCTGGCCGCCACCGAGCCGCGGGGTGGCACCAGGGGCTGGAACTCGTCGTGGACCTTGGCGAGAGCGTTGGCCATCGAGATGACGACCTTGCCGGCCAGATGGTCAGCCACCCCCATCACCGTCGCCGCCGCCGCGTTCCACGGGGTGGCTACCACGATGACTTCGGAGTCAGCGGCCGCGGCGTTGTTGCCGGCCTCGAGGTGGAGCTCATAGTCATCCCAGGAATCGATGAGCTCGTCGCGGACCTCCATGGCCCGGTACTTCGACCGCGAGCCCATCACTACTTGGTGTCCCACCGAGGCCAGGCGGACGGCGAGTCCGCTACCAGCCGGGCCGGTCGCTCCGAGAATGCCGATCTTCATGGCCGGAAGGGTACGGCACCGACTCGCCGGTCCACCAAGTCGAAGCCAGTTGTCGAGCTAGGCGGCGCCGCTGCAGTGCTGGGCGGTGGTGGGGTACGGGTTCACGGCCTTGCCGCCTCCCGGGTGGATCTCGAAGTGGAGATGGGGTGACCCGCCGGCGGCGTTGCCCGAGGCGCCCACGTAGCCGATGACCGTGCCGGCCGCGACCCAACCCGACTCGCCGTAGTCGTCCAGGTGAGTCCCGTAGTAGTAGTCGCCGTCGTCGGCGTTCAGGTAGAACGACTTCCCGCCCACCCGGTTCGATCGGTGGCTCACGGTGCCGCTGACCGGAGCCACCACCGGGGTGCCGCTGGGGGCCATCATGTCGACGCCCTTGTGCCGGCGGCCACCTGATCGGGCGTACCCCCAACTGTCGATGAACGAGTGGGGGCCGGCCACCGGGCAGATCCACTCACCGTCGGTGATGACCGGCACGAACGGCTCGTCGTTGGCAGCCGCCTCGGCTGCCGCGGCCGCGGCCGCCTCCTGACGCTGGCGCCGGGCCTCTTCCTCCTGGCGGCGACGCTCGGCCTCGCGCCGTAGGCGTTCCTCTTCGAGCCGTTCGGCCTCGAGTTCTTCGAGGGCAGCCAGTTTCTCGCCGATGGCATCGGCTTCGGCGGACAACTCGGCCAGGGCCGCGCCCTGCTCTGCGCTCAGCTCGGCCATGCGGGCCTGGTCGACCTCGAGATCCTCGTGAAGGGCACGGTAGACATCGACGGCATCGGCGTCGTCGCGGTTGACGACACGGGCGAGGGCATCGGCCTTGGCCTGCTCGTTCGGATCGCCGGCCAGCAGGTGCTCGGATCCGGCTCCGGACCCCGAAGCGGTGTAGCGGGCCACCGCCAGTTCGGCGATGCGGGCGCTGAGGTCCTCGAGGGTCGACTCGGCCGCAGCGATTCGCCCCTCGAGCAGTTCGACTTCGAGGTCGATCTCGCCCAGGCGGGTTTCGGCGTCGGAGATGCGTTGGACGGCCTCAGCCGCCTCGCGGCGGGCGTCTTCGAGCCCGGGCGTGGTGTCGGCCGCACCCGCGGGAACCGAGGCCAGAGCAGCGATGACGGCACAGGCGGCGGCGCCGACCAACGAGGCCGCCCGGGGCCCGACCCGCTTCCTCCACATACACCCCGAGAGTACCCCAACGTTGCGGTTCAATGACAGCCCACCCCTACCCAGAGTGCCGTCCCCCTCACCCTCAGCACCCGATCACCCGCGCCCCGCGCCCCGCGCCCCGCGCCCCGCGCCCCGCGCCCCGCGCCCGACCACCCAAATTGGGCGAGTTGAGTGCGCCCAGCGAACCCAACCCGCCCAATTTCTTGGGATACCCGGGAGCCCTCTTCGGGCCGGTAGGGTCGGCGGCTCGTCGGGTCTCGCGACCCCATCATCCGGAATTGTCCTCGGAGGTGGTTCGTGACCGACCCCATAGACGACCTGTTCGCCCGCCAGTTCGGCATCATCATCAACCCCCAGGCCCGCGAAGCCGGCATGAGCCAGGGCCAGATCACCCGCCGTGTCGCCCAGGGAAGGTGGGAAAGGCTCCGGCTGGGCGCCTACCGATCGGCGACGACTCCCTTGACGTGGCAGGGTGAGCTCCTGGCACTGGTATTGCTGACCGGGGGGACGGCCAGCCACCGTTCGGCGGTCAGGCTCGACCAACTCGACGGCAGCTTCGCGTGTGCTCCCGAGGTGACCGTCGAACACCCGCGTCAGCGGCCGTGGGCTGGGGCGATCGTACACGGATCGACCCAGATGGACCTGATCCGGCCCCGACAGGTCAACGGGATCGCGGTCACCCCCGTCGAGCGGTCACTGATCGACGTTGCCAACGTCATCGATCCCCGGCGCCTGACCCGGATGGTCGACGATGCCCTCCGTCGCAACCTCACCACGCTTGATCGGCTGTGGGGCACCCTGGTCCACCATGGGGCCCGGGGCCGCAACGGTACGGCCGCCTTCCGCGCTGATCTTGACCACCGAGAGGCCCAAGAGGGCGTCCCGCTCAGTGCTTGGAGCCGATGGGTGGCCACCCTCCTTGCCAACTCTGGCTTGCCCGAGCCCGTCCTCGAGCACCGAATCGACCACCGCGGCAGCTTCGTGGCCCAGGTCGACCTGGCCTACCCCGGCGCCGGTGTGGCCATTGAGCTGGATTCGATCAGCTTCCATGCCCGCCTCGAGCGGTTCGATCTCGATCCCCGGCGACGCAACCAGATCCGGAATGCCGGATGGCACCTCATCGAAGTCACCTGGGACCTCTACACCAACCACCCACAGGACCTCGTCGCGACCGTCTGCGAGGCCCTTCAACTGGCCGACCGCCCATCAAATTGGGCGACTTGAGTGCGCCCAACGAACCCAACTCACCCAATTTGGGGGGTGTGGGGGGATCAGGACTGATCGGATTCGTCGGTGATGTCGCCGACGAGGAGTTCGACCACATCTTCGAGGGTGACGATGCCGAGGGCGCCGCCGGTGTCGTCGCGGACCACCGCGAGGTGGACCTGGGCTCGGCGCATGATGAGCAGGACCTCGTCGACCGGCCGGGTGGGGCGTACCACCAACATGCGGCGGATGAGGTCGGTGGGCACGGGGCGACCTTGGGCGTCGGCCGACAGGCTGAGCAGGTCCTTGGCATGGACGAAACCCATGACCCGGTCGAGGTTGCCCACGACCACAGGCAGCCGGGAGTGGCCGCTGGCCACGACGGTCCGTTCGATCTCGGCGACAGTGGCCCCGCGGGGCACGGACACCACCCGAGACCGGGGCACCATGGCGGAGGCCACATCGACGTCGGGGAAGTCGAGGGCACCGGCCAGAAGCTCGGCTTCGTGCTCGGGCAGGGCGCCTTCTTCTCGTGACTCGGTGACGATACGCCCGATCTCCTCGGAGGTGCGGGCCGACACCAGCTCGTCGGTGGGCTGGACTCCGAGCAGTCGGCTCCCGGCGTCGGCGGCGGCGGATAGGGCCAGAATGACCGGACGGAACAGCCAGAGGTAGAGTCGGTACGGCACGACCATCCAGAGCAGGGACCGCTCGGCCGCGGTGATGGCAAGGTTCTTCGGCACCATCTCGCCCACCACCAGGTGGAGCCCGACGACGATCACGTAGGCCACGAAGAAGGACAGACCCACGGTGAGCCCTTCGGGGAGCGACAGCCCGCCGAAGGCCCGTTCCAACAGGGCACCCACCGCCGGCTCGGCCACGTAACCCAGGGCGAGGGACGCCATGGTGATGCCGAGCTGGACACCAGCGAGCTGGATGCGCAGATCGCTCAGGGCCCCGACGGCGGCGCGGGCCCGACGGTTGCCATCGGCGGCCATCGACTCCATGCGGGCCCGACGGGCGGCGATGAGGGCGAACTCGTAGCCCACGAAGAAGGCGTTGAGGGCCAGCAGGACCACCGCTACGCCGATGTAGCCCAGCGAGGTTCCCACGGAGAGGTCCGATGCAAACATCAGGTCTCCTCCCCGATGCCGGGCTCGGGGTCGGTGCTGGCCATCAGCGGCGAGACCATCTCGACCCGGGCGATCCGGAGTCTGTCCATCTCCGTCACCTCCACCGACCAGCCCTCGTAGGTGAAGCCGTCTCCGGGTTCGGGGATGCGGGCCAGCCGGTCGAGTACGAAGCCGGCGAGAGTCTCGTAGTCGCCCTCGGGCATCCGGAAGCCGCAGACGTCGGCCACCTCGTCGGGGTGGAGCGAGCCGGGCAGATGCCAGTTGCCATCGATGTCACCGGCGGTCAGATCTTCGGCGGCCTCGTCGTACTCGTCGTCGATCTCGCCGACCAGTTCCTCGAGCAGATCCTCGAGCGTGACGATGCCGGCCGTCCCCCCGTACTCGTCGACCACCACTGCGAGCTGGTTGCCACTGGCCTTCATCTCGGGGAGGAGGGTCTCGAGGGGGCGGGTCTCGGGCACGACGAAGACGTCGCGCATGAGCGCGGTGACCGGTGTGACCGGGCGGGCCGCGTGGTCAACCCCCAGAGCGTCCTTCACGTGGACCTGACCGACGATGTCGTCGAGGTCGCCGCCGTAGATCACGAACCGGCTGTGTCCGGAACGAGCCGACACGTCGACCAGGTCGGCCACCGTGCCGTCGCGAGCGATACCCACCACCTCGACCCTGGGAACGAGGGCATCGTCGGCCGTCTTGGCCGAGAAACGGATGGTGCGGTTGAGCAGGTCGACGGCGTCGGGCTCGATCGTGCCCTCCTCGCCGGACGAGCGGATGACGTAGGCGATCTCGTCGATGGACCGAACCGAGGTCAGTTCCTCGGTCGGTTCGACCCCGAACTTGCGGATGATCGCATTGGCGGATTCGTTGGTCACCCAGATGACCGGCTTCAGGATGGTGTCGATGATCCGGAGGGGCCCGGCCAGAGCGAGGGTGACCGGCTCGGTCCGGGCCAGGGCGACGTTCTTGGGGATGAGCTCGCCCACCAGGAGCTGAAGGATGGTGGCCACGAACAGCACGATCAGGACCCGGGCCCAGTCAGCCAGGCTGCCGATGATGGGGTCGAGAACGCCGGCCATGGCGTCCTCGGCCACGACGCCGAGCAGGATCGAGCCGAGGGTGATACCCAGCTGGGCTCCCGACAGGTGGAACGACAACCGTCCGAGGACCCGCAGCGCGACCCGCGCCCGACGGCTGCCCTCGCTGGCCCGCTGGGCGATGCGGGAGCGGTCGACGGCCACGAGGGCGAACTCGACGGCGACGAAGAAGGCGTTGGTGGCGATGAGCAGGAGCACAACGACGACGCCGAGGGCGCTGTTCACAGACGCGACTGTACCCCCACCAACGCTGGTGGTTGTGACTACGGCACTAGTTAGACAAACTAACTAGGTGGCAACCGAACGGCCCGGCGCCGAAACGACACCCGAGCAGCACACCCGCGCCAACGGAGCCCGAGCCGCGGTGCGGTTGGCCCGCATCGTCGAATTGGCCCTGGTCGAGGTCGGACTCTCACCCGCCCAGTACCGGATGCTCATCTTCCTGGCCGATGGTGTGGCGCCGGCATCGGCATTGGCCACCAAGCTGCGAGTCAGCCGACCCAGCATCACCGCCCTGGTCGACGGGCTGGCCGAAAAGGGCTTGGTCGTCCGCCAGGACGATCCCACCGACCGCCGCAAGGTCGACCTCGTACTCACCCCCGAAGGCGGCGAGGCTCTCAGCCGCGCCGATGCTCAGGTGGCGGCCAGCCTCGACGATCTGTTCGACGAGCTCGACGAGGGCGACGACGCACCGGCCTGGGCCGGATTGGGTTTGATCCTCGAGTCGCTGAACCGGAAGCGTCGCGCCGCGCTCGAAGGCACATGACGACGATCGATGAGGCCGCGACACCACTGGGCAACTCCGGGCCCCACCCGAGTGAGCCCCCAGCCGTCGAGACTCGGTACGAGCCGGCTCGAGGGGCAGTCGACCCCGACACCACCAAGGGCTGGATCGCCCGGATAAGTCCCCTGGTGCTGGCCCACCGGCGCCAGGTAGTGGGGTCATTGCTCGCCGCCTTTGCCGCCCTGCTCGCCCAGGTCGCGGTGCCCGCGGTGACCCGGTTGACCATCGACAACGCATTGGTCGACCACACCAACTCTCTCGAGCCGTATGTTTTCGCTCTCGTCTTGCTGGGTCTGGTTCGCGGCATATTGGGCTACGCCTACCGGTACGGCATGTTCCACACGGCCTACCAGCTCGAGTACGACCTTCGGACGATCATGTACGAGCACCTGACCCGGCTCTCGTTCAGCTACTACGACCGGGTCCAGTCAGGGCAGATCATCTCGCGGGCCAACAGCGACATCCGCTCGGTTCAGATGTTCCTGGCCTTCGCTCCGATCATGGGCTTGACCATCTTCACCTTCGGTCTGGCCTTCGTGTACATGCTCACGATAAGCGTCAGCCTCACTGTCGTGGCGGTGGCTGCTCTGCCCTTCGTGTACCTCGTGGGCGCCCGCATGCGAAACCTGATGTTCCCGTTGTCGTGGATCGTTCAGGGTCGGCTGGCCGATCTGGCCACCGTCGTCGACGAGAACATCAATGGTGTGCGGGTCGTGAAGTCGTTCGCCGCCGAGGAAGCCCAGGTCAATGTGCTGGCCCGGACGGCCCAGCGGTTGCGGTGGGCCAACCTCGAGACCATCCGGCTGCGGGCCAACCACAATCCCCTGCTGGAGAATCTGCCCCGCCTCGGCCTGGCCCTGGTCCTGCTGTACGGGGGCTGGTTGGCGATCGAGGATCAGGTCTCGGTGGGCACCCTCGTCGCTTTCTCGGCCTATGTCGTGCTTCTCCAGGCGCCGTTCCGCTTGCTGGGCATGCTGTTGATGATGAGTCAGCGGGCCAAGGCGTCGGCCGGTCGCATCTTCGAGGTGCTCGACGAACAACCCGACCTGGTCGACCGGCCCGGCGCCATCGATCTGGTCCACAGCGCCGGAGCGGTCAGCTTCAGTGATGTCACGTTCTCGTACGGCCAGCCCCCACCTGATTCCGAGGCCGACGACCGCCCGTTGGTGCTCAACGGCTTCTCGCTCGATATCGAAGCGGCCGAGACCGTGGCCCTGGTCGGACGGACCGGATCGGGCAAGTCGACGGCGGCCCGGTTGCTGGCCCGCTTCTATGACGTGACCGCCGGTTCCATCACCATCGACGGCATCGACGTCCGCGACGCCACCCAGGTCAGCCTGCGCCACACGGTGGCCGCGGTCGCTGACGACCCCTTTCTGTTCTCGGTCTCGCTGCGCGACAACATCCGCTACGCACGTCCCGACGCGACGGACGCCGAAGTCGAGCGTGCGGCGCGGGCCGCCCAGGCCCACGGCTTCATCACCGACCTCCCAAGCGGCTATGACGAGGTCGTCGGCGAGCGCGGCTACACCTTGTCCGGTGGTCAGCGGCAGCGAATCGCCATCGCCCGAACCCTGCTGGCCGATCCTGCGGTCCTGGTGCTCGACGACGCCACCTCGGCCATCGACGTGGGCGTGGAACAGGAGATCCACTCCGCCCTCCACGAGCTCACCGCCCAGCGGACGACCCTGATCATCGCCCACCGCCTGTCCACCATCGCCCTGGCCGACCGGGTGGCACTGATCGAAGGCGGCCAGGTCGTGGCCCAGGGCACCCATACCCACCTGCTGGCCACCGAACCCCGCTACGTGGACGTCCTCGCCTCAACCAAGGAGAGCTCAGAGGGGCCCAGCGGTGAAGCGGACACGGGTCCGCCGGCAGGCGGC
>JAAEMS010000428.1 GCA_024225275.1 Actinomycetes bacterium | reverse complement strand
GTAGTGGCCCGGCGGGCGGAGCTTCGACCACTAACCTACGGGCGGTGACCGACCAACCCCCCCACGCCCCCGGCCGGCCCGACCCGCGGGCCGCGGCAGCCGAGCGGCTAGCTGAAGGCCGAGCCCGCGATCGGGCTCTTCTCGAGGACGCCCTAGCCAACCAGGCCAACGACGGCGTCGACTGGGAGACCGTCGGACCGGGCGGGGACGTCGATCTCGGGGCCGGGGGCCTGACCCGCTGGATCGGGCCGGCTCTCACCCTGGTTGCCGTTCTCGTGATCGGCGGCCTGATCTGGGCGTTCGTGGGCCGGGGTTCGGGTGACAGCGACGGACCCTACGCGGTGGCTCCGGCGGCCGGGGCCGAAACCGTCACCGACACCGCGCCCCGTCCCGTCAACCAGCCCATCCAGATGGGCGACTGGACCGTGACCGTTACGTCCTGGGACGCCGATGCCAGCACCGAGGTCCAGGAACGCAACCCGAACAACCGGGCTCCCGCCGCCGGCGAGACCTTCGCTTTGGCCGGCGTCGAGCTGACCCGCACCGGCAGCCAGACCGCCGACGGCTTCGACCTCAACTTCCGCCTGGTCGACGAGGCCGGCGTCGAATACCCCGACTTCGACAGTCAGTGTGGTGTGGTACCCAACGGGCTGGACAAGTTCATCGAGCTCGAGCCGGGTGAATCGACCGCTGGGGCGGTCTGCTTCGCGATTCCGGTTGACCAGGCCGGACTGGTCGGCCTGGTGATCGGACCGGCCGTCGACCTCGACGGCACCGCCGTGGTCTTCGACCTGCCCTGAGCGGTCAGCGGGCCCGGCCTCGACGGCCGGCCACGTCGAACAGGGCCACGGCAGCCGCAGCCGACACGTTCAGCGAGTTCAGGTTGCCGTACATCGGGATCGAGGCCATGGCGTCGCAACGCTGGCGAACCAGCCGGGAGAGTCCGCTCCCTTCGGCCCCCAGGACAAGGGCCACCGGCTCGTCGGCCACAGTCAGGCGGTCGAGGGGAAGGTCGGCGTCGCCGTCGAGGCCCACCACCCACACTCCCAGCTCGGTCAGTCGGGTCAAGGCGGCCGGGAGACCACCCACCAAGGCCATCGGGAGGAACTCGATGGCACCGGCCGCAGCCTTGGCCACCGTGGGCGTGATGTGGACAGCCCGGTGGCGGGGCAGGATCACGCCGGTGACCCCCGCACCCTCGGCCGAGCGCAATAGGGCGCCGAGGTTGCCGGGGTCGGTGACGCCGTCGAGCACCACCAGAAACGGCACCGGGCCCGATGAGGTGTCGGCCAGGTCGTCGAGCTCGTGCTCGGGCAGGCTCTGGGCCCGGGCCAGTACCCCCTGGGCTCCTTCGCTCACCGCTTCGCGGTCGAAGTCGCGGCGGGCCACCTCATGAATGGTGACCCGGCGTTCGGCGGCCAGCTCGACGATGTCCTCGAGCACCGGGGCCGGATCCATACCGGCGGCGAACAGGATCTCGCGGACCGGCCGGATGCCGGCGATGAGTAGTTCGCGTACCGCCTGCCGGCCTTCGACCTGATCTCCCCCGAGGCCGCGGCGACTGATTCCCCCCTGGGATCGACCCTCGTCGACGGGAGGCTGTCCGCGCCGGTTCGGCGGGCCCGTCCGGGTGGGCGGCCCCGACCGGCCCTGCTTGGGCCCCGGGCGACGCCGGGAGCCGGACCCCCCACCCTTGCCCCGCTTGGGGCCACCACCACGGCCGCCCTGGCCTCCGGATCGGCTCATGGCTTCTCCTCGACACGGGTGACCACGGCCACCGCCAAGCCCACGACCCCTTCACCCCGACCCAAAGAGCCAACACCCTCGGTGCGCTTGCCCTTGACCGTGACCGGTGCCCCGACGGCGTCGGTCAGACGGGCCTGCATCTGGTCGCGTACCGGGGCCAGCTTGGGACGATCGAGCACCAGGGTGCAGTCGATGTTTCCCGGCTCCCAACCGGCCGCCCGAACCTGGCTGGCTGCTTCGCGGAGCAATTCAATGCTGTCGGCTCCGGCCAGGGCGGGATCGGTATCGGGGAACATGGTGCCGATGTCGCCCAGGCCCGCGGCGCCCAGCAGGGCGTCGGTGCAGGCATGGGCGGCCACATCAGAGTCGCTGTGGCCGGCCAGGCCGCGCTGACCCTCGAACTGCACCCCGCCCAGCACCAGCACTCGGGAGGGGTCGTCGCTGAAGGGATGGACATCGAAACCCTGGCCGACCCTGACCGTCATCGGTTCTCTCCCTCGGAGTCGAGTAGTTCGTCGTACAAGGCCCGGGCCACCACCAGATCGTCGGCTGTGGTGATCTTCCGGTTGACCGGATCACCCTCGACCAGCACAACCGTATGCCCGAGGGCCTCGACCAGGCCGGCGTCATCGGTGGCCTCTCCCCCGGCCGCGTGGGCGGCCCGGAGTACCTCAGCCGGGAATCCCTGAGGAGTCTGGACGGCGCGCAGGTCAGCCCGGTCGACCACGGCGGCTCCGACCCGGCGGATGGTGTCGACCACCGGGACCACCGGCACAGCCCCGCGAGCGCCGGCCTCGAGGGCCTCTTTGACCCGCCCGTACACCTGACCCGAGGCCAGGGGACGGGCCGAGTCGTGGACCAGGACGTAGGCCACCCCCGCGGGGACAACAGCCAGGCCAGCCCGCACCGAATCGCTGCGGGTAGCACCGCCCGCTACCACTGCGGCCAGTCGGGAGTCGGCCCGATGTTCGTCCACTCGGTCGGGGGCTACCACCAACACCACCCCGTCGGCGTGAGCCCGGGCGGTGTCGACACTGACATCGAGCACCGTGGAGGGCCCGAGAGCCAGGTATTGCTTGGGCCTGCCGAACCGTGTGCCGCGCCCGGCCGAGACCAGGATGACCCAGGTCCTGGCGTCAACGACAGCGTCACTTGCGGCCTGCACGGTCATGAGGATCGCAGGCTACCGATCGGCACCATACGATGGGGCGTTCATGACCGACACCGAACTCCTCCGCCAGGTCGATCTGTTCCGCGACCTCGATGACGACGATCTTGAAGCTCTGGCCGCCAAGTCGTCGAATCGGTGCCTGGTACGCAACGAGCTGGTGTTCTCCGAAGGTGACGAGCCCGATTCGCTGAACATCGTCAAGCGGGGCCGCCTGGCCATGGTGAACCGCTCGTTCGATGGTCGGGAGTCGGTCATCGCCTTGATGGAGGCCGGCGATCTCTTCGGCGAGATGCCCCTCTTCGACGGCCTGCGCCGGTCAGCCGACGCCCGGGCCCTCGAGGTCTCGGAGGTCACCAGCATTCCCTACGAGCCCATCCGGGCCCTCTACGAGGAGCAGCCCGACCAATTGTGGCGGGTCGTCGAGCTGTTGGCCCTCCGGCTCCGCAACACCGACGCTGCACTGGCCGATTCGGTGTTCCTCGACGTCACCGGTCGAACCGCCAAGCGGCTCCTCGAACTGGCGGGCGAGGACGACGAGTTCATCCTGCCCATCACCCAGGAAGAGCTCGCCGGTCTGGTCGGCGCCAGCCGCGAGCGGGTCAACAAGGCCATCGCCAGCTTCATCCGCCTGGGTTGGGTCGATCAGCACGACCGCCGCTACACCATCACCGACCGCGACCAGCTCAGCCGCCGGGCCCGCTAGCCCTCCCACCGAGCCACGGTCATGGGCGGCTTCGACACCTTGGTGTCAGCGGCCACTCCCCCCGACGAAGCCGGTCAACCCCGCCTGATTCGGGGGTCGGCCCAGTACATGACCAGGTCGATGATGGCCGTGACCACGATGTAGAAGCCCACGATGTACATGGTCAGACCCAGGAGCACGTAGAGGTCGCGGTCCTGGCTGGCGTCGATCAGCTCCCGACCCAGTGCTCCAATGCCGAAGACGATCTCGACGACGAAGGTTCCCGCGATCATCGAGCTGATGCTCACGCTGAGCACCGCCAGCAGGCCCAACGAGGCCGGGCGGAGGGCGTGACGGAAGAGGACATAGCTCGACGACAGTCCCTTCCCGCGGGCAGCGACCACGAAGTCCTCGCGGAGGACCCCCAGCATGTCGGAGCGCACGACGCGGGCGATGACCCCCACCTCGGCCAGGGCCAGAGCTACCGCGGGCAGGACGAGTCCACCCAGATTGCCGCTCAGCGAGCTGCTGATCCGTGTCCAGCCCGAAGCCCGGACCCATCCGAGCTCGAGGGCAAACACCCATATGAGCAGGGTGGCGGACATGAAGGCGGGAATCGACTGGGCCAACCCCAGCGGGACCGACACGAGCTGCCCGGACCAACGGCGTTGGTGGACCGCCGCGAACACGCCGAGGGGGATGCCGACGACGAGGGCGAGAATCAATCCGGCCGCGGCCAACTCGAGGGTGATGGGTAGCCGATGGGCAATGATCTCGACCACTTCGGCGCCACCCTTGTTCGAACGGCCCAGATCACCGTGGAACGCGTCGGCCACCCAGTGGAGCCAGCGGACCAGAACATGATCGTCGAGGTAGAACTGGTCGACGATGGCCATGTCGCGCGGGCTCTCGCGGTTGACACCGTTGGGAAGCAGAACGGCCTGATAGCCGCCCGGAATCGACAGCTCGATGGCCACGAACACGAGCATGGTCGAGAGCACGCTCGTGCTCACGAATCGCAGGATCATGCCTCGGAAGAACGTCATGTTCATGAGCCAGTGGACGATCCGACCGCGGGAGCTGGCACTGCTTGGAGACTCAGTGCCGGTCGAGGATGCTCGACTCGACCAGACGAGCCAGACCGTCGGCCACGGCACGGGCCTGGGTCTCGTCGACACCGTCTATCACCAGCAGCTCTTCGGCGCGGGCCCGGAGGAGTTTGGGGAGAGAGCCGTAGTGCTCGATGATGCGGGCCCGCAGGATGGGGGCCAATCGGGGCAGGCGGGCCACCAGCCGGTTGCCGCGGGGTGTGAGCGGCGAATCGAGTCCGGCGGCATCGTCGGGGAGGTGGAGAGCACCCGCGACCGTCTCGAGGTCGAGGAGTTGCTCGGTGGCCAGATCGGACAGGGCCGACATGGCCTCGTCGAGATGCCAGCTGGTGTCCTCCTGGAAATAGTCGGCAATGACGAGACGGCGGTCGTCCTCGACACCGCGGGTGAGCTCTTCGAGCTGGAGCTGGACGAGCCGACCGTCGACGCCCAATTCGACGATGGCGCGGTCGATCTCGTCGGAGATGCGGATGACCAGCTCGGTGCGCTGAAGCACGCCGACCACATCGCGCACGGTGACCAGATCTTCGACCTCGAGCGCTCCCAGGGCTCTGGACACCTCGTCGAGGCGGGTGCGATAACGCTCGAGGGTCTGGAGGGCCTGGTTGGCCCGGTTGAGAAGACGAGGCGGAGACTCGAGCTGGTGCATCTCGCTACCGAGATAGACGGCGATGCGTTCCATGGACTCTGACACCGCGATGACCGGCACATCGATGCTGCGGGCCACTCGCTCGGCCGTGCGGTGGCGGGTTCCGGTTTCGGTCGTGGGCACATTGGGGTTGGGTACCAGGTGGACATTGGCCCGCGCTATGCGCGATGCGTCGGCGGCCAGGATGATGGAGCCGTCCATTTTGGCCAGCTCGCTGAGCCGCTGGGGGCTGAAGGCGGCGTCGAGCAGGAACCCGCCCGAGCAGATGTTCAGCACGTCAGGCCCGTCGCCGATAATGATCAGCCCACCCTTGCCGGATTGGAGGACCCGGTCGAGGCCCTCTCGCAAGGGCATTCCGGGCGCTACGCGAGCGAGGACGGTCAACATGGGATCCTCGGCGCCGCGATGCATCCAACCATCGTACCGTGCGACCGTCGGTCGATTTCGGTGACCGCCGACCCAGTGGGGATCAGAACGGTTCTTCAGCGCCGCTTGCGAGGCCGAGCTGGCGGACCGCGTCGGCTATGTCGCAGGCCCGGATCAGGGTGATGCCGGGCGGCGGATCGGGTGCTTTCTCGGGTACGACCGCCCGTTTGAATCCCAGCCGGGCGGCCTCGGCCAGCCGCCGGGGCATGAGCCCGACCTGGCGGATCTCCCCCCCCAGGCCGACCTCGCCACAAGCCACCACGTCGGACGGCACCGCCACGCCGGAGGTGGACGAGACCAGGGCAAGGGCCAGAGCGAGGTCAGCGCCCGGCTCGGTGATCTTCACCCCGCCCACGGCCAGGGCGTAGACGTCGAGCTCGGAGGCATCGAGGCCGGTGCGCGACTGGAGAACGGCCAACAGGAGAGACAGGCGGCCCTGGTCGAGGCCCTGGGCCGAACGCCGGGGCGAGGGGAGTTTGGAGCCAACGGTGAGGGTCTGGAGCTCAACCAGGAGGGGCCGGTGGCCTTCCATCGTGGGCACCACCACCGATCCGGGAACCTGGTCCCGGCGATCGTGGAGGAACAGGCGGCTGGGGTCTGGCACACCCTCCATGCCGGCCTCGGTCATCTCGAACAGGCCGAGCTCCTGGGTGGACCCGAAACGGTGCTTGACCGCCCGAAGGAGACGGAGGGCATGGTGGCGCTCGCCCTCGAAGGCGAGCACGGTGTCGACCAGGTGTTCGAGTACCCGGGGGCCGGCCAGCCCGCCTTCTTTGGTCACGTGACCGACCAGGAGCATGGGCAGGGCCCGGACCTTGGCTTCGCGGACCAGACGGTGGGTGCACTCCCGGACCTGAACCACCGAGCCCGGAGCCGAACCCAGCTCGGGATCGAACACCGTCTGGATGGAGTCGACCACTACGAGGTCGGGCTTCACTTCGTCGAACTGGGTGACGAGGGCGGGCAGATCGGTCTCGCTGGCGAGCCACAGTGTCTCGACCAGCGCGTCGAGCCGTTCAGCCCGGAGGCGAACCTGTTGGAGCGACTCCTCGGCCGATACATAGAGCACTCGCGAGCCGACGCGGGCTCGGGCGGCAGCCAGCTGGAGCAGGAGGGTCGACTTGCCGACCCCGGGCTCGCCGCCCACCAGGGTGACCGAGCCGGCCACCAGGCCACCGTCGAGGACCCGGTCGAGCTCGGGCAGGCCGGTGGGCTCAGCGGACCATTCGCTGATGTCGATCTGGGTGATGGGGGCCGCCGGCACCGATGGGCCGGCCACCGGTGAAGCGGCGACCGGTACGTCGAGTTCCTCGACCAGGGTGTTCCACTCACCGCACCCGTCACAACGGCCGGCCCACTTGGGGTGGGAGGCACCACATTCGGTGCAGCGGTGGACGGTCTTGACCCGGGCCATGACGTGGACCCTACGCAGGGGTTGTGACGGTCACGCCCCGAACCCGGCCAGCACCGCGTGATCGCCCACTCGTGGTGTGGTGGCATCGGGGCTGAAGAGGGCGGTGAGGTATCCGAGGTCTCGGGCGGCATCGAGATTCTCGATGCGATCGTCGATGAGCAGACACCGGCGGGGCTCGACCCCCGCGGTACGGCGCAGGGCCTCGTACATGGCCGGCTCGGGCTTGCGGACCCCAACCGTGGAACTGACGATCCAGGGGTCGACGATCTCCACCAGGCCGTGCATCCGTCTCAGCTCGAGGGACCAGGCGGAGAGGTCGTTGGTGAGGCAGGCCACGCCGATGCCCCGACCCCGCATCCGGGTGATGAAGGCCCCGACACCCGGCGTGAGATGGTGGAGGGCCAGATAGGCGGCGTCGAGCTCAGTCGGATCGGCTTCGATGCCCAAGGCCTCCCACACCTCGGCGGGTGAGAGCCGACCCAACGAGCCCGAGTGGCTGAGACTGACGATCTCGTCGACATCGAGGGTGCAGCCCCGCTCGCGGGCGAAGGGCACCAGCAGCTTCCTGATGTCGTCGCCCTCACCGAAGATCACCCCCATGCCGTCGAGCACCACCAGCTCGGGGTTGCCGCCGTCCTCCTCCTCGGGCGGATCGGGGTCGGGTGAGGGAGCCGGACCGGATCCGGGGAGAGGAACCGGCCGAACCGACTCGGCTCCGGCGGGCGCCCCGGATGTCGCGCTGGGCATCGGCATGTCGGGCCGGCCACTGTCGGCCAGAGGTAGACCGCTGGGGCCCACCCGGACCCCAAGCCACCGGCGCCGGACGGCCCGGACGATCTGGGCCATCACGACGAGAACAAACAGACCACCAGCTCCGATGAGGAGCCCCAGCCAGATCCACGGCACGATGCTGGTGCGCTCGGCCACAGCCGATATGGCCACCACGTCCTGGTCGCCGACGGTGGTCAGCCAGCGGGCGGTGACCCCGCCCTCCGGTTCGGACTCGACCGAGACCGCCAGCGGTGCGTCGACTTCATCGCGTTGGTCGACGCCCAGGAAGGTGACGGCCAGCTCGAGGTCGAGGAAGCTACCGAGGGGTGCGCCCAGCTGGGCCTCGAGGTCATCGAGGGTCTCACCGAAGGGCCGGCCGGCCAGCAGGGTGATGAGTTGCTCATCAGCGAAATTGCCGACCCCGTCGCGCACGTCGATGGAGCCCTCGACCGTCCACGACGTGCCGTCGAAGTCGCGGGACCGAACCAGAGTGATGCCATCGAAGATGGGCCCGCCGATCTCGGCCAGGACGTCGTCGAGTTGCTCGGCGGCCGGGTACGGCTTGCTGACCTCGAGCTGTAGTCCGCCGTCGGGGGTGAGGTGGGGCTCCTGCTCGACGGTCCAACCGGCGTCGCGCAGATCATCGATGCGGAGGTCGCCCACCGGATCGATGAGCAGATCGACAGTTTCCTGGTCGGTGCTGAATACGACGTTGACCGTGCCGGAGCCGTCCTCCTCGACCACGACCCCGACCTCGGCCGTCGCCTGACAGGCCACTCCCAACAGGGCGATCAAGAGGAGCCAAACGGCGCGTATCCTGGGGCGCGGCACGGTCATGCACCCTAGTGGAGCGCCCACACGCGACAGGACCCCTCCCCCGACCGCGTGGTCCGAGAGGGGTCCTGCCAGCTACCAAGGTGAGAATCAGGTCGCGACAATCAGCGGGAGGATCCTCGGGCACGGCGCCACAGCCGAGGAGGCGCCGGCCTCTGGGGTGGTGGTGCCCCAGGGCACACCGAACAGGCTCAGGCAGGGGCCGCCGACCATGACGGAACCGACGACCACGCCGCCGCCGTCGCGGGTGGCCAGTGCATCGACCGCGCCTACAACGGCCTCGACCGGGGTGGCCCAGGCGAACATGCCCTCGCCCACCTCGGTGAGGTGACGACCGGGGGCGTCGGCATGGTCAGCGGCGTAGGCGACGGTCACGGACGTCTCGCCGGCGGCCGGACTCACCAGTACCTGCAACGTGCCCGGCACCAGGGCCGTCACCGCAACCGCGGCAACCCCCCCGTGTTGAGTGACGGATCATTTCTGCCTCCAAGCAACTGGTTGTTGTCGTTTGGAGCGTCGTCCGTCACACAATCGTCATACTTGGGTCCTTCGGCTCATCCGCCGCCGCCTGACGGCGGACCTCCGGAATCAGTCGGCCGGGCCAGCCGCT
>JAAEMS010000427.1 GCA_024225275.1 Actinomycetes bacterium | reverse complement strand
CATGACGATGATGGAGCCTCGGGGAGCAGTGGTCACCGGCCCAGCATGGCACCTGGGCAGACACCCCACGGGTGGTGGTGGGGGAACGGTCATCGCGGTCGAGCCCGACGTGGGGCGGCGACACTTGGCCGTCGCGCTGAGCAATGGTTGATGTTCAGGCGAGAGCCACCGCCCGAGTCGTTGCCTTCTGGAAGTATCTGGCCGGGCGGCGGGATCAAGAACAGGAGCGACCATGACAACCATCTCCGAGGCCGGGTTCGACCTCGACCAGATCGACCGGCTCCTCACCACCACCCGGGCCGTGCGCAAACGACTCGACTTCGACCGGTCGGTCAGCGACGAGCTGCTCTTCGAGTGCATCGACCTGGCCGAGCAGGCCCCCACCGGCGGCAACGACGCCAGCCGCCGCTGGATGGTGGTTCGCGACCAGGCCACCAAGGACGAGCTGGGCCGCCTCTACGCCGAAGTCGGAACCCTCTTCATCAACGCCCGCGGCCGGCTCGATGGAAGCGGGCACCCCAAGGAGAAGGTGGTCAGCTCGTCCGCTCACCTGGTCGAGAACTACGCCAGGGCACCGGTCCTGGTGATGTGCGCCATCTGGGGCATCCACGACAACAGCGGCAAGCCCGGCCTGTTCGACAGCGGCATCCAGTCGGCCTGGAGCTTCAACCTCGCCCTCCGCTCGCGGGGGCTGGGCTCGGTGTATACCACCATGCTCAACAACAAGAGCGACGAGGTGGCCGAACTGCTGGGCATTCCACCGGGCATCACCACCCTGGTCTGCTTCCCGGTGGCCTACACCAAGGGCACCGAGTTCTCACCCTCTCCTCGCCGGCCGGCATCGGAGATCACCTACTTCGACCAGTGGGGATTCACCCGCCAACGACCGAGCTCCGAGGGCACCGCCCGGGTCGTCGATGGCCAGGGTGTCGTCGCCGAGATCGACACCGACGCCCGACCAGCCGCGGTGTGGGACGTCATCACCGACATCGACATGCCCGCCCGGTTCTCCGAGGAGTTCCTGGGCGCCGAGTGGACCAGCGAGGGCGACCCGGGCGTAGGTTCGACTTTCAGGGGCCGCAACTCGATCCCCGATGTCTTCGACTGGGAGGTCGACTGCATCGTGACCGCATGGCAGGAGAGCGAGGCCTTCGAATGGAGGGTGACCGACCCCGACAATCCGGGTGCGGTCTGGCGCTTCGATCTGGCCGAGCAGGGGGGCGGCAGTCGCCTGCGGTTCTCGATGCTGATCGGCCAGGAGAACAACGGCACCGTGCCCCAGGCCCTGAAGGATCCGGCCAAGGAAGAGGGGGTTCTGAACGGCCGCCGCCGCACCCTGCGAGCCAACATGCAACGCACCGTCGAGGGCGTGAAGGCCCTGGTCGACGGAGCCTGACCGGTCCGTCAGATCGGAACGATCCGCACCGTCTCGTCGAGCGCGCCAGCGAGCACCGACAGATCGGCCGGGTCGGACGTCACCACTGAGGCACGAGCCTGCGCCGCGGTGAGCACGACATGGGCGTCTACGGCGTCCGAAAGGCCCGACCGACCCAACAGGGTGCCAACCTCGTGGGCATCTTCGGCACCGAAAGCCACCACGTCACACCCGGCCAGGAGTCGACGGAGGGGAACCTGCCGGGCTGACCGGCTGACCTGGCTCACGACCGGTGCGGTGACAATGGGAACGACACCCAACTCGAGTCGGACCCGGTGCTCAGCCCAGATTCGGCGCTCGTTGCGATCGACGCCAACCAGAACCCCCGCGTCGTAGACGACGGTCACGCCGGTGGTTGGCCGATCAAACTGATCTCACCGACGACACGACGGCGAGCGGCCTCCAGTTCCTCGTCGGTGAACGCCCCGTGCTCTTGCTCCCAGGCCAGGACGGCTGCCAGTCCGTCGCGGATGATCAGAGCCCGACGAGCAGCCTCGGTCATCCACGCGGACACGCTCATTCCATCCTCGTGGGCCGCGTCGAGGACTCGGCCGTGGACCTCAGGGTCCACGGTGATGGCGAGTTTCGGGGACGGATTGCCACGAGGCATGACCAAAGTCTACTACCACTAT
>JAAEMS010000426.1 GCA_024225275.1 Actinomycetes bacterium | reverse complement strand
CGTTCTCCTGGCGAAGAACGATGATCTGAAGGTCCTTCCAGTGGCCCGAACGTACGGCGAGACGCGCAAGCTGGGCAAGGAAGCGGTAGAGAAGCCGAGACATGAGAGACCAGGATGGCGGGCAAAGCCGCTGGTCAGCGCCTACGCGTGCGTTTTCGAGCGGCACAGGGATGCTGCCCGGGTGCCAGCTCCCGAGGTTGGGGCGGTATTCTGGCGCGATGCGGTGGTTGGAGCGACAGTGACACTGGGTGCCATTGGAGCGTTCGCATTTGGTGCGGCGGCGCAGGGGTCCATGTTCCGCGATCGGTCCGTCCAGTGGCGTATCGGCTTTGCTGTATCGCGATGGCAGGTCGGCGCGGCGAAACTGGTTTCGGCCGGCATCGTCGGGGCCGTCGTGGCAGTAGTGGGACTTGGCGCCGGGTTGGTTGCCCTTAGCGCTGGTCGCCGGACCTTCGACATCTTGGATGGCATCGAAACGGGCGTGGCGGCAATCCTCTGTCTCGGCGGTGTCGCCGTCGCCGTCGCGTTCGCCATGCTAGGTGTTGGTGTGGCCGGAGTGTTGCGCTCTGACATTTGGACGGTATCCATCGGCATGGCGTGGATCATCGTGTTTGAAGGGCGAGTCGCAAGCGGAAGCTTGAGGCCCCTTCTTCCCTTTGCTGCTGCGACTGACCTCACTTCTGTCGGTGCCTCGTCATCTAGGTGGCTCTCGGCGCTGGTTTTGACTATCTGGGCGGTCGGAGCTGCCGTTCTCGGCACGTGGCGCCTCACCTCGACAGACCTCTGATCGCATGACCGGGCTCAGCTTTGTCGATCGAGTGTTCTCATGACCGGGTGTTTGGTGTGGGCCACCGACTCCGCTGTTCGGCGAGGACCGGTCGTGATTCCGGTCCAAGGTCCTATTGAGGTCAGACCAGGTGAGAAGATCGCCATCATGGGAGGGAACGGTGTCGGTAAGACGAGCCTTCTACGCGCGATAGCGGGCCTATCTAGATTCGTGGGGGGGGACTCGTATAGGCAGAGCGGACTTAGGGTTGCCTATGTTCCCGGAGGGGTGGTACCTCCGCGGATTTCTCATCGCCGGCTCGCTCGGGGATTTCGGCCTCGATCGGTAGAAATTGCGTCGGCGTTGGAGGAGCTCGGATACGAGCACGCTCCCGAGACCACCCGCATTGGCGATCTCTCATACGGCAACCTCCGGAAGCTGCTTCTAGCCGAGGCCTTGACATCGCAGTGCTCAATAGTCTGTCTCGATGAGGCTGCACAGGGACTCGACGCCATCGGCCTAGTCGGGTTAGACGCCCTTGTGCGAACGAGTCTGGGCCGCGGATGCGCCGTCGTGGTCGCGGGTCCATCCGTGAAAGACACTGGCGTTGCCGACCGCACCCTTCACTTGGGGGTGGGTGGCGCCAGCAGCCGAGGGATGGTCAGTCTGACCTTCGTTGGTCCCGGTGATTCTGCTAGCGAATTGCGGAAAAGTGCCGGATCGCTAGGTTTTCGCGAGCGATGATTCCCTTCTTGGTGAGAGCGGTGCTGAGTAGCCGTCGTCTGGCCCCCGCGTACCTCTTTGCCGCAATCTGGATGATGTTTGCGAGCGCCGGCGGCGCTGGGCTTATTGGCCCATTGATCCTGCTGTTCTGTACCGTGCCCGCCGCGATCGCCCGTGTCTCAATGACCTTCGACGAGGGGGGACTCAATGAGATCCTGGATGCCTACCGCGGCTACACTTGGAGCCTGGTCTACCGGTTGGCGGCTGCCTCTATTCTCACAAGCCCGGTCCTGATTCTCGCTGTGTTGTTGTCAGGCATGAACGCTCCCGACGGGATCGGTGGCGCGCTGGTTGGGCTCGACGCCATGCTTTGTCTAGGCGGATGTCAACTCGGCGCGACGGGCCTAGCTTCACTCTCCCATCCGAAGCTGCCTGGAGGCCTTGGCCTTCAGGTGGTCGGCTTCTGCCTTACTCTGGTGGCGTTAATCTTGAGCCCACCTTTCCAAGCCCTGCTCTCGGGGGCGGATGGGAGAGGCCTTACTTCGTCTCTGATTGCCCTCGCGGTCGGATGCGCTCTCGCCATAGGACCGCTTGGTCTGGTGCCTCGTGTCCTTGTACGGGTCTCGTAGTATCTGGCCGAGAATGCGAGCTGCTGGTGGGCCTTGGGCCACGATGTAGCGGTCGTGCGGGTGGTGCGCCTGGGGCGCCTGTGCCGCTCGGAAACTCCGTCGTCGCAGGTCAGGCCGCGTTTTCGTATTCGTGTATGAGTCCGTCGCATCTGCTGGTTCGAAGCACAGTGATGGTCGCTGGTGGAGTCTTGGGTGGGGCGTCGGTGGGTGTCGGCGGCCGTTGTTCGAGTGACTGGTGAGGCCGATGGGTGTTGT
>JAAEMS010000425.1 GCA_024225275.1 Actinomycetes bacterium | reverse complement strand
GCCGTTTTGGTTGGCGGCGGGCTTGAACTTCAAGCGACCCGCGCTGATGTCGGCGACACTGACCGTATCGAGGTCTGTCAGCGCTTCGCCGCCATCGACGATGCCGTTTAAATTGGCATCCACATACAAGGTGCCGTTGGCGACCGTGGTGGTGATGATCACATTGGCGAAGTTGTCCGCCGGGCTGTCGTTGGGGTCGGTGAAACCGAAGTCAGCGGCCACAAACACATAGTCGGTGTCCTCAGCGGTTGACACCGTGTTGTCGGCGCCCGCCGGGGCATCGTTGACGGCCGTCACATCGATGGTCATGGTGTTGGCCGTCAGATCGGTGTCGGCGCCCGCGCCATCGTCTTGGACCTGGAAGGTGAAACTGTCATAGCCGGTGCCGTTTTGGTTGGCGGCGGGCTTGAACTTCAAGCGACCCGCGCTGATGTCGGCGACACTGACCGTATCGAGGTCTGTCAGCGCTTCGCCGCCATCGACGATGCCGTTTAAATTGGCATCCACATACAAGGTGCCGTTGGC
>JAAEMS010000424.1 GCA_024225275.1 Actinomycetes bacterium | reverse complement strand
CACAAGTGGCTGAATGTCACCTACGACTGCGGCCTGGTGTTCGTGCGCCGCTCCGAGGACCTGCGCCGGACCTTCGCCGCCGCGGCCGGCTACCTCCCGCCGGGCGACGGGTACGAGTCCATGCACCACACCCCTCAGTCTTCACAGCGCCCCCGCCAGATCGAGGTGTGGGCCGCCCTTCGCAGCCTTGGACGCCAAGGTGTGTCCGACCTGGTCACCACTGCCTGTGACCGGGCCCAGGAACTGGCCGCCGGTTTGGCCGATCTGGGGCTCGAGGTCCTGAACGACGTGGTCCTCAACCAGGTGCTGGTCCGAGGAGCCGACGATGACACCACCAACGCCCTGATCGACGCCGTTCAGGCCGACGGTACCTGCTGGTGCGGTCCCACGGTCTGGAACGGACGCACAGCCATGCGGGTCTCGGTGTCGGGCTGGAAGACCACTCACTCTGATGTCGAACTGAGCCTCCAGGCGATGGCCCGTTGCTGGGAAACCGTGCTCTGAACCTGGGGCGGGTACCCTGGTTCAGTCATGGAAACTCCGCTGCTGGTGCTCATTGCACTCGCGTGCGGGCTCGCCTCGGTCATGTGGGGACGCTCGGCCCGCCACCGTCTGCGGGTGTGGGATCGCATCTCACGCCGCTCCGACGACCCCGAGGCCGCCATCCTTGCCCGCGGCGAGTACCGCAAGGACCTCCACACCACCGCCCTGTACGGCGTGTTGGCCGTCGCCGCCCTGTTCGGGTCGGTCGGTGGTCTCTCGGGTCTGGTCACCGGCCTGGCCCTGGTCGCCCTGCCGGTGGTGGTCACCCTCTTCCTCGGCCGCGGCTTCGACTACCAGGCCCGCGCCACCCTCAATCGCACCGAGCTCGAACGTCGGGCCCAGGAGGTGCTGAGCCAGGAACAGCTGGCGCCCGTGCGCTGGGCCGCCCGTCTGGCCCCCGCCGAGTTGCCCGAGTTCGAAGGCTACGAGCTGGGTCGGGTCTACCAGGCCGGCACCGGCCTCATGGCCGGTGACTTCTACGACGCCTTCCAGGTCAGCGACCACCGGGTGGCCGTGGTCATCGGCGACGTCACCGGGCACGGTATCGAGCCCTCGATCACCGCCTTTCAGGCCAAGTACTTGTTGAGGGTGTTCCTGCGCCAGTTCCGCGATCCGGCCCAGGCCCTCGAGCAGCTCAACGCCCAGATGTCGGCCATCGAGCGGGGTGAGGAGTTCATCTCCCTGGTGGTCATCGTGTTCGACTCCGAGGCCGAGACCATCCGCTACGTCTCGGCCGGTCATCCGGCCGCGTTCCTGTGGCACCAGAAGGAGACCCGCCCCCTGCGGGCCACCGGTCCGGTCCTCATGCTCGACCCCGAGTCGACCTACCTCAGCCGCGAGTTCCCGCTGGCCAGCAATGATCTGGCCGTGCTGTACACCGACGGTCTGGCCGAGGCCCGCGACGGCGACACCTTCTTCGGCGAGGAACGTATAGCCCACGTCATCAAGCGTGACCCCGGTGCCCTACCCGATGTGATCTGCAAGCAGCTCCTCGAGGCGGGCACTGACTTCAGTGACGGACCCATCAGCGACGACGTCGCCATCCTGGCCATCCGCCGCCTCTGAGCGGACCCGACGATCGTGGCGGAATGCACGGACTGTGGGCGTTACCTGACGCCCACCAGCGTGAACCCCGACGGGACCTGTCCCGCCTGTGGGGGAGAGGTCGACGGGGTCAGGTCGGCCCAGGCCATCCCATGGCACTTCTGGGTATTACTGAGCGCGGTGGTGGCCTATCTGGGCTGGCGGGTCATCCAGGGGGTCGGTTGGGCCGTGAGCGGCCTGTTCTGAGCGTCCCGGGGTGGGGGAATGGGTGATGGATTTGCGTCCCGACGCGCTACGGTGACGTCTCGCTCCGGTCGGGCAACCGGCCGAAGCATCGGGCTGTGGCGCAGCTTGGTTAGCGCGTCGGTCTGGGGGACCGAAGGTCGGAGGTTCAAATCCTCTCAGCCCGACCACGCAAGACCCGCACTCCGGTGCGGGTCTTCTGCGT
>JAAEMS010000423.1 GCA_024225275.1 Actinomycetes bacterium | reverse complement strand
TATTCGTGGTTTGTGGCATTAAACTCAAGCATCTAAGTTTCCTTGTTCAATGTCCTGACAGATACGTTCATACAAGCGCCACGGTACAGCTCGGCTGCTGCCACCCGGCACCCCGTATTTATGTTCCAGAGCAGCTTTAATCTGGCCCGGTTCATATTGGGAATTCTGGGCGATGGCATATAAGCGTCTTGCTTGGGCTTCAGAAATCACCGTTTCATCATTTTCCTCAGGTTTAGCCTGTGGCTGCTGATATTGCTTAGCGTCAGGCTTAACATTCTCTCGGATATGTTCTTCATCTAAGTCCTGTTCAAAGATGTCAGAACAGGCGGTTGCCGTCAGACACAAGTCAATCATTGCCCGTTTCTTAGCCATCTTTAAAACTGTATTGGCTAAGTCGGCGGGGTTTTGCCGTACCTGCAATATCTTTTGTGGTGAATTATTTTTGTATCCCTTTTTCCAATACTCTTGACGGCGCGATTCGATGATTTCATCAAACTCCTCTTGGCAGACCGCTTCCCGCCATGCGTATTTTTTTTCAGCAGTTGAAGCTTCACCAACTCCGTAACCGATGGTATTGCCCGTTGGAATGTGGAAGCCACGACAGGTTATGCGGTAGCGGTGGTCGTAGCCGTCGCCTAAATCCTCAGTTTTGATTTCCGTACCGATCATGAAGGTAGCAAGGATTTTTTTAGCTCCCGGCTTTAGTAAAACTGGCTTGTCTCCACAGCCTTTGATCTTATCATAGTGACAGCCTTTCAGCATGACGTTTTTTAAAACGTTCTGCACCACCTGCACATTGCTTTTGATTTCGGCGATACTCATATTTTCAATTTTAGCTACTTCATTCATCTTCAATTTCCTCCATATCATCTA
>JAAEMS010000422.1 GCA_024225275.1 Actinomycetes bacterium | reverse complement strand
TGTCGCTCGCCAGCTTGATGGGACCACCTGTTCGCCAGTGGCATGGGACCACTTCCGGGGGTTCGGTCAGGTCCGGCGGCGAGATGATCGCGGGCGAACCGGGCTGTTGTCAACTGGCTGGTTGGTGATGGCGGGTTTCTGGCGTTGGCGGTAGGACTCGCCGTCGAGAACGAGTTCGTGGGCGGCTGACTGGAGCCGGTCGATCGCTGATTGGGCGAGGAGGGGGTCGGCCATGAGACCGAGCCACTCGACCGGCTCGCGATTCGAGGTGACGACGGTGGCCGCGGTGCGGTGGCGTTCGACGATCAACTCGTAGATGTCGGCGGTGTCGACGCTGTCCATTGGTTGGAGTCCGAAGTCATCGATCACGAGGAGATCGACGCGCAACAGTTTGCGGATCTCGGCGTCGTGGCTGTTGTCGAGCCGGCTGGCGCGTAGTCGTTTGAGGAGCCGGTCGCAGCGTTCGAAGTGCACGCTGATGCGTCGCCGGACCGCGGCGTGGCCCAGGGCGGTAGCGAGGAACGTTTTGCCGACTCCGACGGGTCCCATGATGACGGCGTTGTGGCCGGCGTCAATGAAACGCAGTGAGCACAGCTCGTTCCAGGTGGCCCGGTCGTAGGTGATGTTGGTGGTGTCGTCCCAGCGGTCCAGGGTCATGGTCGGGTCGAGCCCGGCGGTGCGGGCCCGCCGGTCCGCGCTCGAGGTTTCTCGTCGGGTGACTTCGTCGGCGAGGACGAGCTCGAGGAACTCGGCGTGGCCCATCTGCCCGGTCTGTGCGAGGGCGAGTCGTTCGGGGAGCGTGTCGAGGCAGCGGCCCAGTTTCACCCGGCGCAGCAGGGCTTTGAGTTCGGGGGTGACCGTCGGGGTGATGGTCATTGGTCGTCCTCGGCGAGGGCGGCTGCAAACGCGGTTTGGACGGTGCGGGCTGCTCGGAGGGCGAAGTGGTCGTCATCGCGGGCGAACCGCCCGGTGATAACGGTGCCGGGCAGGGCTTGTTGGACCGGGGTGTTGTCGCCGGTTTCGGTGCCGCGTTCGAGCATGCGGCCGATGAGGCCGACGTTGACCGCTTCAGCATCGAGGGCCCGTTGACAGGCGGCGTTGACCCGGCCGGGTCCCCACTTGTTCACCAACCCGAGCAGGGCGTAGACCTGTCGCATCTTGGTCCACGGCAACGGGATGTCCAACAGCGCGGTGGCGTAGGCGCCGATCGCGGGCCCGTGTTCGGCGGCCATGCGTTGGAGCTTGTCGAGGTCCCGCATCGCATAGACGGTCTTGTTGCTGGGGAGGTCGTCGGGGTCGGTGGATCGGCTGCCGGGGCGCTGGCGGGGATGGACCTTGACGAGCTGGCCGCGGGAGAACACCCGCACCAGGCTGCGGTCAGCGCGCACATCGACACGAGTACCGATCAGGTTTCCCGGGATCGAGTAGAGGGCCTTTGCGACCTCGATGTGATGATCGCGATGAACCTTCGCGGTCGCGTAGATCGGCACGTCATAGACCGACGTCGGCGGCGGGGCCAGCAACGGGTGTTCCTCGAGGCGGAAATGTTCGGCCGGGCGTAGCTGGGTGGTGCCATGGACCCGCATCCCGGCCCGCTGGCGACACCACCCCTCGACCCGTCGTTGGGCATCGGCGAGGTCGATGAATGTCTCGCCGGCGAAGAAGCTGTTGCGCACGAACGGCACGACCCGCTCAACGCGAGGCTTGTCCTGGGGGGACCGCACCCGCGCTGGATCGATCTTGAAGCCGCGGGCCTGGGCGTACTCGACGAACGCCTGATTCAACCGCGGTTCGAGAGCGTCGGCCTGGTTGACGACGGTCTTCATGTTGTCGGGGATCACCGTCGCGAACACCCCACCAAAGAACCGCCATGCCGCTTCGAACCCCGCAATCACATCATCGATCGTTTGACGATGAGTGAGCCACACGAAACTGAACCGAGACACAACCGGCGTGAACACCAGCGCCCACAGATCCCGCCCCTTGGCGACCTCGGGATCGGCGATACGGCCGAGCTTGCCGAAATCGACCTGCAACTCGTCACCCGGCTCACCGTCATCGACCCGCACCGTTGTGCCCCTGACCGACCGGCCGATCCCAAGCTCCTCCAGGGCGTAACGATGCAACGTCCGCTCCGGCACCACCACCCCGCTGCGTTCCAACAGCTCGTGGGCCTTGACGACGGTGAGCCCTTCGGTGTCGAGCCACTTCAACAGCTGATCTCGGTGGCCATCGAGCAGCCGTCGGGCTTCGCCCCGGCCATCGCTGCGATGGGGCCTCACCTTCTCGACCACCAGACCGAGGAACACATCGCTCAACTGGCCGACGTCACCCTGCCGGTCCAGGCCGAGCTCCTCGGCCGCCTCGATGTAACGGCGGACCGTCTTGCGGTCCATACCCGCCAACCGGCTCACCGCCCGCTGACCTTCTCCTAGCAGCCACAGCCGCAACACTTCACGTACTTCGAACACGCGGACCTCCCGGAACGCCATGCCGCCTCCTGATGGTCTCGTCGACAACGGCGACAGCAAGCCGAGCGTCAACAACACCGGAACTGGCGGACCCCCGAAGGTGGTCCCATCACTGGCGAAC
>JAAEMS010000421.1 GCA_024225275.1 Actinomycetes bacterium | reverse complement strand
TGAAATATCTTCATTGTTATTATTTATTATTATATAAATCAAATATTATAGATTATTATCTCATAGTATTACACTATTCATTTCGGTATAATTTTTTTCATTTTCATATCACTATTCATTACACTGATAGATATAGTAGTAAATATTATACAAGAAAGTTTAATATATTATCGAGAATATCTTTTTTGAAGTTTAAAGGAATTAATATAGCTTTAGGTACACTCCATAAGTATAGCAAGTACATTTTGAATAGTTCTATCAGCAATTACGAGAGAGACAGTATTACTACGCTCCCCATAGCAAAGCTAAAGGTATATAAAAGAATAGTTACAATAGTGCTTTTTATTCTGCATCTCCTTTTTCGAAAGCTTCTATTTATTGGTTTTTTAATTCTTGCTCGTTTCACTCGTTATATTATTTTAATCTATTCTCTTAACCGACCTTTCGGTCAAATCTTTCGCTGATTGCTCAAGATTTAGTTTTGAAATCCGACTGTACTTTAATT
>JAAEMS010000419.1 GCA_024225275.1 Actinomycetes bacterium | reverse complement strand
GATCGTAAAACGCAGTGTGGATGCTGAAGAAGAAACATTCTTTTTGCTGAAAGAAAAGACATTTCAGTTCGTCGAAAAGCCTGAAAAGCCTCCATGTTTTACTTCCAAAGGGCTTTCCGCAGAGCGACAGTGGTATCTATAGAGCTTCCGCATAAAATAGGACAAGCGAGCGGAAAATTGGTTAGAAAATTTAATTGTTAATTTGTTTAATCAAAAAATGACCGCCTTTTCAAAATTTTAGAACAAAATTTTTCAAAACATATGAAAATGCCGCCCTTTTCACAAAATTTTGAAACACCTGTCCGCCTGACAATCGCACACTCTTTATCGACGTCTGAAAATTCGGGGTCAGTTTCGAAGCATAATGTGAAATGCGATCATCGTTTTGTCCAAAGATGCTTGGAAAGACGCATTCCCACGCTTTTTCAACCGGTCATCACCCAGATCGCACTTCAGCCGTTTTATCATCCGTTCCACCGATGGCCTGAGTTTCATCATCGCCTTGAACCTCTTTGCCATTGGCGGATCTTCATGGTCAATGTGGGGAAGCATGTCGAAAGAGATTGTCACCGCCCGCCCGTTTTTGGCAACGGGGCAACAAACCGGCTTGAATTCGCAATCATCGCACACCGGCTTTCCGGTTTCATTGCGGGGAGCCCGGTATATGAATTTTTCCAACTCATACCGCGATCCCTGATAATCCATTTCGAACCCGCCCACGCATATCAGATCTCCTTGCGGGGTGACCTTCTCCATTCCTTTCGGAAGGTCTTCTGTCACCGGCTTTCTTCGCCTGGCATTCATCGAGGTTTTCAAAACGATGTCCATGTCCTCCCCGAATTTGTCCTTCAGCTTTTGATCGTCGCACGCACTGTCATAAAGGATCGTGTCGATCCAAGATTCGACTTCCGGCAAGGCTTCGAAAAAAAGTTCGACATGGGGACAGAGGGTCACGCCGTCAAAGGTCGCGGCGTCCGCCACCGCCGCGGCGTCGAGCGGTATCCCCTGAAGGGGAAGTCCGAGAACGGAGGCCTTGTGCCCCCAAATCATTTTTTTGTGCGCCTTGACGATTGTTCCCGCACCGTCATCTTTAAGTTCCCACAAATGCGGGCAGGTCGCTTTGTCCGCGCATCCGCATTTCTTCGTGATTTTCGACTGGGATTTCCGTTTTTCTTTTCCCTTGTCGTCAGTAACCGTGACGGTTTCGAAAGAGGAGTATGCGTGATAATGTGTCGTGTCTCCGACCAGAACATTTTCTTTTCGGATCACGCCTTCCGTTATATTAAGCCTCACTTCGCACCATTTGAGCCTGTTCCAAATTCCGTATTCCGTCATGATCTGATCGAACTGTTCTATTTTTCGAAGGCTGGGAACATGGTGGAACCAGTACTGGTCATCCCCTTCTTTCGGAACAAATCCGCAGACGCGTGCGAATGGGAGGTTGCTGGTCAGAAGACTGTGGACATTTTCGGGTTCTGCGGGAAACCCCATGAGCAATGCACCGAGGAATCCTTTGAACATGGCGAAAAAACATTTCGGTTTTTTCCCTCGGAAACGTTGCGGAGGAAAGCCGGGGGCCACGTCTTCCGGTTTCACTTTTTCAACGGAGGGGATTTCAAATTCGGGCCGGAACATGACGGGTTCGTTTTTATTGACGGTTGGCCTGTTCTTCGTTATTCTTTCAACGGCCTCTTCTTGTGTTTCATTCTTTTCGTCGGGATTTTTCGTTTTGTTTTTTCGCAAATGATTGAAGTCGTAAAGCGCGTTGTAATATTCAGCGGCAAAGGGTTGATAATCCCGCCACGGCAGGGAATAAAGGATGTTGTACCATTCGGCCCCGGGCGTATTGAGAAGAATTTCGTCGTCTTTGTCGATAATTGCAATCAAAGGTATCTGGTCATAGCTGTGTATCACGGGTCGGAATTCGGACAAAGGCATGATGTTTCCTTTTGCATTTTTGTAATCGGCTTGTTTTTTAGTCATGCTATATCACCAATAGTTTTATTTAAATATCACTTCAAAGGTGTTTGAATATCACAACTAACAAAATAATGCAAGCAATATTTTACGTAAATAGCGAAAATCATAGAGATTTTATCGTTTATGCGAAGGCTCTATAATTATCTTCTGATTTTTCAAAAACAATTTTTCCTTTAGGATAGGCTTTGTTTGGCATTTGGGTTAATATTTTTTTCTCATATGAATCCGGGGCATTGTGGACGTTTCTCGGAGATGTCGTTGTTTGTTTAACTTTTATTTCAGCCCTTTGATAGAATAGAAACCCAAGAACCCTACCATAACTGGCAGGAATAAATCCTT
>JAAEMS010000418.1 GCA_024225275.1 Actinomycetes bacterium | reverse complement strand
TGGGATCGCGCCGAGAAGCGTTCGGTCATCGTCGGTCAGTTGCGGCTGTTTGGTCTGGCGCCGCAGGACGGTGAGTTGGTGGCGGAGCACGATGATCTCGAGGTCCTTCGAGCGGCCGGAGCGCGCAGAGAGCTGTGCCAGTAACGTGAGGAACCGGTAGAGGATGCGAAACATGAGGGCTCAGGATGCGCTGCATCGTGCCTGGTCAGCACCCACGGCCGAGTATTGGGCACCCACAGCCGAGAACATCCGACGGGTGCACGACATCGCCGATTTACGTGGACGTCGTTCGGGCCGCTGCGACAGGGTTGACGCCGATCAAGGCGCGGGCCATCTCTACCTACGTAGTCAGCTCCGTCGGCAAGCCTTGGTCGCTACTGGGCGTTGGGCTCGTTCAGGAGGGGAATCGTGTCTTGGAGGTCTTGGCCCTCCCAGTAGGTGACGAGCACGAACTCAGGCACTCGAAAATCTGGTCCTTCGGTGAGAGCGATGTCGACACCAATAGCGACGTCGTCGCGTAGGGCGTCGCGCCAGCCGTGCTCCAGGCGCGCAAACGCCGACTGGTTGAAGTTCGCCGATTGGGGGAAGACGTTCGGGCCCGACGCGAATCCTCCGAGGGTGACCGCCACGATGTGGCCGCCGTGCCAGCGACCGGTCGCGGTGGCAAGGCGTCCGATTTCAGCCTGTGCCGTGGGATGGCGTATGGCGTCGTCGTGGGTGCGTAGCTGGAGGACTCCTCGGACCCGAGCGGGCATTGCGTGGTCGTCGGTGAGGTACTCGAACCGTTCGTCGACGTAGGTGGTTGACGGCTCAAGGTCGTCGTAGCGGAGCGGAACGCCAGTATCGAGCGCAACATGAGGACCGGTCCCGATGCGGTTCTCGAGACTGCTGTCAGGGCCAAGTGCCGGACGCAGAGGGTCGAGGTGCAGCGGATCGGCGGTCATCGGGCTAGTCCAGCGGCCGCTGTGCGATTAGCCGGGGCAGGGTGCTCTGGGTCCTGTGGATGTCCGCGAGCTCTGGGCTCATCCACCCCAGCAATTGCACGGACTGCTCCCACACGTCTCCGAGGGCGACCACGGTGCCGGCCCCGGGACTCTGGATGCCATTGAGGATCGGTTCGTGGTGGGCCGCCCGGTTGCGGAACCGCTGGAACAGAGCGGCGCGATGGTAGACGTCGGTGCGGGTTGGTCTCCTTTCTCGGCCCGATGGCGTGAAGGTTCCGGTGGCGAAGCCGAAGCGGATCGCCGGACGCCACAGCTTGGTCTCGTAGTCGATCGCGCGTCCGAGGGCGCTGTGCCCGCCCCGGCCCAATAGGTGAACCCATACCCCGAGCGTGGTGTCGGCGACGACTCTGCCTGGGCCAACGGTGCCTTTGTGGTCTTCTTCTGGTGCTTGCGCACGACCTCGGTGAGCATCTCGGCTGTGATGTCGTCAAGCAGTAGGGAGGTCGAGGCCCACCAGTCGGGTCGACCGAAGTGTTCGGTGAGACGGGCGTGGATCGTGTTGCGTAGTGTCACCTCCAGGTCCGCGGCGAGGGGAGCGACCGCCGCAGCCAGGTCGATGTTCCAGCGGTACAGTGCCCACGCGTTCTCGTCCGAGCTGGCCTGGCTACGGTAGGTGTTGAGCCGTGGGGTCGAGATCGCCTGTTCGAAATGGTGGTTGAACTCCACGACGATTGAGCGTATCCTTGGTTGTAATTCCCCGGTGTCGCTAATGCCCTCGTGGCATGCGCCCGGGGTATTGCCTTTTTCGGGGTGCGCTTGAGCCTGTGGGGGCCGAATACTCCGTCGTGCCCGATATGAGCGTGACTAATATCGGTGGAGCTGATATCAGGGTTCTCTCGACACCCCGCGCGACCTGGGTCGCGTCCCGCGAAACCCCTGTTCACAGCCCACGGACGAGTTTCCGGCACCCACAGGACTCGGCGGGGGAGTGGTGGTTCGCCCGATCACCCTCGCTGGTGGGACCCCGATCCGTCAACGCAACAGTGCCGGCCAGGGCACGCGGATGAGTTTGAGGCACCCTCAGGGTGGCCACCGCTGGAGAGCGCGTGGCCGGTGGGTGTTGTGGCGGGCTTTGTAGTCGGCGACGAGGCGTGCGTCGCGGTCCCTGTCGTGGCAGCGATCAGTCTGCGCTGCCTGGTTCTACGACCCACTGGTTTGGTCGGCCAGTGATGTTGGAAATGAGTTCGAAGTCAGCGTCGTAGTGCAAGACGGTGAGGTTGCGCGCCTCTGCTACCGCGGCCACGAGCGCGTCGACGAGGGAGAGGGCTCTGTGGTGACCCTGGTGGGCGAGGAGCCGTTGGAGATCGAGAGCGCGTTGGTGATCACCTTCGGTGGTAGGTGCGGACTCGAAGGCGTCGATACGGTTCATGATGGCGTCGTGATCGGCGGCGCTGCGGGCGCTGAAGCCGAGTTCGAATGTGACTGGCGCGCAAAGCGCTATCTTGCCCTCTGCGATCAAGGGACCGATCGCGGCGGCGACGTGGGGCTTGTCGAGTCGGGTGAATGCGCTGGTATCGGCGAGGTAGGCGGCGCGGGCCACTTCAGTCGTCCCCGCCCCAGGCGTCGCCGACTGCGTCGAGGTCGTATCGGTTTGTGTCTCGAAGCAAGGCAATGAGTTCGAGGCGGCGCTTGGCGTTGACGATCTCGCGGAGGGACGCGTCGATGGTGTCGCGCAGCGTCGTCGTACCCAGGATGTCTGCAGCCTGGCTTGCGATATCTCTGTCGATTTCTACAGATGTCTTACTCATGACTAGATGATATCAGAAGTTGAAACCGACTCGCCAGGGGTGTCGGGTTGCTGAGATGTGAATCGATCTGTTCGCGGGGCACTGTTGCGTTGATCGATCGGTGGGCGCGGGTCGGGCGGTTTGGTGTCGGGGTTCGGTCAGATCACGGCGGCGAGCTCATCGAAAGCGGCCGCCAGGCGTAGACAGTCGCGGTCGGCTTCGGCGCCGAGTTCGTAGTGACCTGTGGGGGCCGACTGTTGCGTCGTGCCTGGTCAGGCTGCGTTTCGGTATTCGTTGATGAGGCCGTGGCAGCGGGTTGATTTCACGACCCGGAGGCGGCGCGGATCCGCGGGCGCACGCGCCTCGGAAGCCTCCGGTGGCCGCTGGCCGAGTGAGCGGTGGGGCCGGTGGGTGTTGTAGTGCTCGATGTAGTCGATGACGACGCGTTCGAGTTGTTGTTGGTTCCAGATGATGGTGCGGGGCAACCCTTCGGGTTGCTTGAGGAGTTCACGGCGGATGGAGCCGATCCAGCGTTCAGCGAACGTGTCGGCCACCGGGGTGCGGACGGGCGTCTTGAGGATCTTGAGGCCTTCGGTGTGGAAGATCTCGTCGAAGGCGTCGATGAACTGGCTCCCTCGATCACGAACCAGCGATCGTGAGTCGGCGAGCTGGTCGCGGTGAACAAGGAAGAGGTTGCGAGCGGCTTGGGTCGTCCAGGCTCCAGTTGGGTTGGTGGTGGTGCCCGCGTAGAAGACCTGGCGGGTGGGGATGTGGATGAAGAACAGAACGTAGGAACGGCGCAGCAGGGCGGTGTCGACGGTGAAGAAGTCACAGGCCACTGCGGCTTGGGAGTGAAGGAACTCCGACCAGGTGACATCCGATCGTTGCGGGGCCGGGTCGATGCCCTTGGCTTTGAGGATCTGCCACACCGTAGAGGACGCGATCCGATGGCCGAGGCCTGCGAGTTCGCCTTGGATGCGCCGGTAGCCCCAGGTCGGGTTCTCGGCGGCGAGGCGGAGGACGAGTTTGCGGAGTTCGATAGAGGTTGGTGGTCGTCCTGGTCCTCGGGTGGGTTGGGTCCAGTGGCGGGCGACTCGGCGACGGTGCCATCGGAGCAGGGTGTCGGGGGTGACGATCCAGCCGGTTCGGCGAGGCCGGGGGAGTGCGGCTGCGATGGCGCC
>JAAEMS010000417.1 GCA_024225275.1 Actinomycetes bacterium | reverse complement strand
TTCGGCTCCCGGCTTTAGTAAAACGGGCTTATCGCCGCAGCCTTTGATCTTGTCATAGTGGCAACCTTTTTTCATAACGTCATTTAAAACATGTTGCACCACCTGAACGTTGCTTTTGATTTCAGCGATACTCATATTTTCTATTTTAGCTAATTCATTCATCTTCAATTTCCTCCATATCATCTACAGGGTGAATATTAAAATCTCGGTAATCCTCTAATTCGGCGCTATTGAAAGCCTGATAGTTACAGCAACCACCATAATCGCTCGGATCAGGGTCGCAGTGGGCGGTGTTATGCCGAATACAGTTACGACATGGCGTACGCATTTTAACCTCCACGTTGTTGGTACAAGCTGCTGAAGTAAGCCCGGTTATAAAAAGGGCACTCACTGCAGTCATCTTCTAAGCATAAGTCACAGCATAGGTTCCGTTTAAAAATCGTGGTGTTGTGGATATACATGAGGGCCTCCTTATGCTGAGTCTTTTGGAGTTTCTTCAAGTTCCGATAGACGGCTCATAATATCTCG
>JAAEMS010000416.1 GCA_024225275.1 Actinomycetes bacterium | reverse complement strand
GCGCAGCACGATGATCTCAAGGTCTTTCGAGCGGCCGGACCGCACAGCGAGACGTGCGAGCAGGACCAGGAATCGGTAGAGGAAGCGAGACATGGGCTGCCACGATGGCGGGCGAACCACCTGGTCAGACACCATGACACAGTTTTGGGCACCCACACGCGGAATCGGGCGGCAACCGGCGGGGGAGCTCCTCGCGAAATGGCTGCTCAACGACGCTGATTGCCGCTGCCTACCGGAGGACGCCGCGATGTGGGCGGTCGTTCAAGTCCCCCCTCCGACACAGACACGCAGAGTGGGATTCAGTTCCGCTCCTCGCCGGTAGTTGCCGCTGGCTGCCATGTGTGCATCACGGAGAGTGCTGTGTCGGAGGTGACACTCGCGGGATCCCGGACTCCCACCTCCTTTTCTCGGCTCCGCGAAAGCCCAGGTGAGCGGGGCTTTCTGGTGGCGGTGTGTCGCTTGCTAACGGATTTGCCAACGAGCCGTCCCCGACGTCAGTGGCCGATGTCGTGTTGGCCGGGGGTAGTGAGGCCGCTTTCGTAGGCGAAGACGACGGCTTGGGCGCGGTCTCGGAGTCCGAGTTTGGTGAGGACGTTGGAGACGTGGCTCTTGACGGTGGCGGCGCCGATGTAAAGGGTGTCGGAGATCTCGGCGTTGCTGGATCCTTTTGCGAGTTGGGTGAGGACTTCGCGTTCGCGGCCGGTGAGGGTGTCGAGGCGTTTGCTGGTGGCGGTGTCGGTGGCGAGGGTTTGGGCGAAGCGGCCGATGAGTCGGCGGGTGATGGTGGGGTCGAGGAGGGCGCCACCGTCGGCGACGGTGCGTACGGCGGGGGCGAGGTTTTCGGGTGGGATGTCTTTGAGGATGAAGCCGCTGGCGCCGGCTTGGAGAGCGCGGTAGATGTACTCGTCTGGATCGAAGGTGGTCAATATGACGACCTTGAGGGGCCAGTCGGCTTGTTCGAGGATGGCAGCGGTTGCGGTGAGGCCGTCCATTTCGGGCATGCGGATGTCCATGAGGACGACGTCGGGGTGGTGTTGGCGGGTGGCTTCGATGGCTTCGAGGCCAGTACCGGCTTCGGCGACGATGTCGATGTCTTCTTGGTGGTTGAGGACCATGGCGAAACCGCGGCGTACGAGGGCTTGGTCGTCGACGACGGCGACGCGGATGGTCATGTCGGCTCCGGTTCGAGGGGTATGCGGGCAAGGACGCGGTACCGGTTTGGTGGTCGTGGTCCGGCGGTGAGGGTGCCGCCGAGGAGGGCGGCTCGTTCCTGCATGCCGGCGATGCCGTAGCCGGATTGGGGGAGGTCTGGTGAGGTGCTGTCGGTGGTGTTGGTGATGTCAATGCTGAGCAGGTGGCTGTCCACATCGGTGGTGATGTCGACTGTGGGGTTGGGTCCGGCATGTTTGATGATGTTGGTAAGAGATTCCTGGACGATGCGGTAGCCGGACAGGTCGACCGAGGCTGGGAGGTCGTCGGGTGGGTCGGCGAGGGTGAGGGTGACGGTCGCGCCGGTGTGGGTGAGGTGATCGACGAGGACGGGGATGTCGGCGAGTCCGGGCTGGGGACCGAGGTGATCGGGGTCGGCAGTGTCAGCTCTGAGTACGCCGAGAAGGTGGCGGAGCTCGCCGAGGGCTTGGCGGCCGGCGTGTTCGACGTCGCCCATGGCGTCGATGGCGGTGTCGAGGTCGTCGCGGGCGATGGTCTTGGCGGCGCCGGCTTGGACGGTCATCATCGAGACCTGGTGGGCGACTACGTCGTGGAGTTCGCGGGCGATGCGGGAGCGTTCGTCGGCGACGGCTTGGCGGGCCTGGGCCTGTTGGTCGGCCTCCAGCCGTTCGGCCCGTTCTCGGAGGAGAGCGAGGTAGTCGCCGCGGTTGCGGACCCGGCGGCCCACATACCAGGGAAGTCCGGTGAGGATGATGGCGGGAGCGAAATCGATGCGTTGGTTGGCGTCGATGATGGTTCCGAGGATGCTCACCGCGATCGCGGCGGCAACGGCCGCGAGGCCGTGGCGGTGCTCGGTGGTGTAGCGGCCGACGGCGTAGATGGTGACGATGAGGGCGAGGTCTTGGCCGTCGCCGTAACCCGCGACGGCCCATCCGATCATGATCGCCATGACGAGAGTCGCCACGGCGATGGGTTGTCGCCGTCTCCAGAGCAGAGCGACTGCGGCGGCGGCCAGCAGGGTGAACGAGCCGACGGGCAGGTCACTGATCGAGTCGATCGTGTAGTCCTCGCCGTCGCCGAGCCTGCTGGCGGTGACGGCCACCAATGAGCCAGCGAAGACGGCCACTGCGAGAGCGCCGTCGGTGGTACGGGGCCAGCGGGTGAACGGCCCGCAATACGGGTGAGGTTCACCAGGATCGAGCCACCCGAACAGCGCGTGCCGCCAGCTGGTTGCAGGTGAGGTGACGTGGCGCTGACGGCTGAGAGCATGCATGGCTACATGGCACGATAAACCGGGACGCAGGGTGGGGTCACCCTGCTCCGGGCGGATCGCGCTCTCCGTCGCACGGGGGAGGCGCTGGTTGCTCGACCTGGGGTCGATCGCTTCGAGGTGTGGCGGCTGGGTCTAGACGACATCTCGGCGCTGGACGGCTATGAAGCCGGCGGCCGCGGGGACGAGTGCCCAGGCGACGATTGCCGCGACCGCCGCCGGCAGGCTGACGTCGTTTCCGACGCCGGAGGTGACGTTGGCGAGGACGCTGGGCATCCACGATGCGGTGTCGTTGGCGAGTTGCACGACGAGCGGTGGCGCGATGAACAGGGCCAGAACCGTCCCGGTAACCGCGCCACCGACGTTGCGTACCACAGAGCCGATCCCGGCGCCGAGGACGGCTCCCGCTGCTCCAGCGAACGCCGAGGCGGTGAGGACCTGGGCAACGTTGCCCGCCGAAACGAGGAAGCCGTACTCCGTCGTCGGTAGTGCGAAGGCGACGGCGACGACAGTGAGTCCGGCGCCGACGAGGCCGATGAGCCCTCCGGCCAGGGCAATGGCGACCAGCTGGGCGAGCACAGCTCCATGTCGACGAGGTGAGGCGAGGAAGGTGGGGACGACGGTGTGGTGGCCATACTCGCGGGCCACTGCGATGGCGCCGAACAGCCCGGCAATGGCGAGGGCGTTGGCCGCGAATGCCATGAGGGATTGTTGGTCGGCTTCGGTGGAGATGAAGGCTTTGGTGCCGTCGAAGTCGGTGCCGGCGGCGACGGCGAATGCGTTGAGGCCGGCGAGGAGTACGAGGACAGCGAGGAATGCCCAGGGCATCTTGGTGGTGGTGAGCTTGCGGAGCTCGGAGCGGATGAGTCGGGTCATGGTCATGGCTGGTTGGTCTCCTGGTCGACAGTTGGCTTGGTGGTCCAGGTAAGGAAGAGTTCTTCGAGTGATCCGGCTTTCGGTGAGAGTTCATGAAGGACGATCCCTTCTGTGAACGCGTGCTCGCCGATTTGGTCGATTGGCATTCGCCGAACCATCAGGCTGTTTGGGCCGTGGCTCTCGGTGGTCGCACCGGCATGTTCGAGGAGGGTGGCGAGTCGACTGGGGTCGGTGGTGCGCACCAGTGATGCGGCCTGCTGGAGCTCGGCCAGTGAGCCCTGGGTGATGAGTCGGCCATCGTTGATGACGATGAGGTCGTCGGCGAGGTGTTCGACCTCGGCGAGGAGGTGGCTCGACACGAGGACCGTGCCTCCACCGGATGCGTGGGTTCGGAGCCGGTCGCGAAGAGTGCGGATGCCTTCGGGGTCGAGGCCGTTTCCCGGCTCGTCGAGGATGAGGACCGGCGGTTCGCCGAGGAGGGCAGCGGCGAGCCCGAGGCGTTGCCTCATGCCCAGTGAGTAGGCGCCGGCTTGGCGGCGAGCGGCGTTGGCCAGGCCGACTTCCTCGAGCATCTCGTCGACCCGGCGATGTGGGATGCCGGTTGCATCGGCCAGGATTCGCAGATGGTTGCGGCCGGTCCGGCCTGGGTGGTAGGCGTCGGACTCGATCATGGCGCCGACCGTGCGGGCCGGATCCGCCAGTTCCCGATAGCGCTGTCCGCCGATTGTCGCCTGCCCGTGATCGGCGGCGGCGAGATCGAGCATCATCTTCATGGTCGTGGATTTGCCTGAGCCGTTGGGCCCGAGGAACCCGGTGACTCTGCCCGGCTCGACAGTGAAACTGAGATCGTCGACGACGGTGTTGTGGCCGTAGTGCTTCGTCAGGTGTTCGACCACGAGGGGATGGTGGCCTGTGGGTTGTGTCATGAGTCTTGCTCCTTGTGGTGAGGCGGTCCCATCGCAGCGAGGCTGCTTGTGAAGGTGTCGAGGCCGGGCTTGGTGGCGCTCCATGCGGAGGTGGCCATGACCAGGCCGCCCGAGACCTCGGGCGCCGACTCGCCAGCACGGTTGGGAGTGTCGGTCGTGGTCATTTGCGTGCCCTCGTTGTCGTTACATCAGACCTAACTCGCCTGGGCCGCCTGTGGCACCCGGCGGACGGCGGGTCTTCGCCTCCGTCTCGCGGCGGAGTCGGGTTCGCCGGCGCCCTCATCGGGGACGTCGTCTGCCGGTTCTCCCGCCGCGGGTTGTCGGAACGGGCTGGGTGGTCATGGTTCGGTGACGTCGCTGATGACACGGGTGATGGCGTCGGTGACGGCCTGCGGGTTGTCGTTCTGGATGAAGTGGCCGCTTCCGTGGACGACCTGGTGTGTGCCGGCGGTGGAGAGAAGGGCGAGGTCTGCTTGAAGCTCGGGCCAGAGGTCGGCCATGGCGGCGTCGATCTCGTCGGCGGTGGCCTGGGTGATGTCGGCGTCGTCTGCGTCGGTGGATTGTTCGGTGGCTTCCAGAACGACGAGGGGCCGCGACCCCAGGTCTCGGGTTGCTCGGACCAGGTCGGCGCTGGCGGTGAAGTCGATGTTCTCGGGGTTGTCGGAGCCGAAGAAGATCGACAGTTCCTTCCATGCCTCGCTTGAGAGGCTGTTGTGGAGGCGGTGTGGCTGGTCTTCGTGGGTGCTGTCGACGAGTACGACGCCGATGACGTCGTCGGGATGCTGGTTGGTGAAGAGGCGGACGACGTAGCCGCCGAAGGAGTGGCCGACCAGCACGTAGGGGCCGCCGATTTGGGCGGCCTCGAGGGCGGCCGATAGGTCATCGGCTGCGTCTTGGGCCGTGCGCGCGGTGGTGTCAGGGGCTCGGTCACTGAAGCCCATTCCGGCTCGGGAGGTCCAACAGACTCGGGTGAGTTCGGCGATGTCGTTCTGGACGGCCTGCCATTCGTGGCCGTTGGAGCCGAGGCCGTGTTCGAGCAGGACGGTTGGGCTGCCTGTGCCTTCGCAGTGGATGAAGAGTTCGCGGCCGCCGATGTCGACCGCTTCGCCGGCCTGCAACAGCGAGAACGCGTTGTAGAGGCGAGGGCCGAGCACCGCGCCGACGATGACGACGAGTGCCGCGGTCGAACCGAGGATCCACTTCCGGACGCGGCGGCGCTTGGTGGGGCCGGGGGTGGTGGGGGTCATCGTTCCCTCCCGAAGTTGAAGGTGCGAACGGCGACGGCGAAACCGACGAGTACCCAGGTGGTGAGAACGGCGGCGCCGACCGCGAGCTGGTAGCTGCCGCCGGGTTCGGCCGCGGTTTCGAACTGGTCCGGGAGGAAGACGGCTCGCATACCCGCGGCCAGCCAGCGGAGCGGGAAGATCCCTGAGAGGGTCCGCATCCACGGCGGGATGGAGTTGAACTCGATGAAGACGCCGGAGATGAACTGTAGGAACAGGAAGGGTGGGGTGAACACGACCGCGGCTGACTTGGAGCTGCTGGGGAGCGAGGACAGGGCGATGCCGAGGACCGCGGCGGCGGTGACTCCGAGCAGGAACACCCATCCGAAGGTTGCGAGGTCATCGGCGCCGGTCGGAAGGTCGACATCGAATGCGACGACGCCGACCACCAGCAGCGTCATGGTCATTCCTGCGGCGAGCAGGAAGGTCATCAGAATCTTGCCGATGAGGTAGGACGCCGCGGGCAGGGGAGTCAACGCGAGGCGACGGAGGGTTCCGTCGTGGCGTTCGATGGCCAGTGATGTGGCGAGGTTAACGAATCCGGCGGAGAGGACTGATGCCGCGATGATCCCGGGGGTGAACCACTGGCCGACCGTGACGGTGGTGCCATCGAGGGTGTCGCTGAAGATGGCCCCGAAGAGGACAAGCAGCATCACTGGCAAGGCGAGGGTGAAGATGACCGCGTCTTTGGTCCGGAGCAGACCGATCATCTCCAGGCGGGTGCGGACGAGTCCAAGGCGTGCGGTGTGGGCCGGGCCGGCCAATGCGGGAGGGTGGGTGGCGGTGGTCATGAGTCGAGGTCCTTTCCGTGGGTGGTTTCGAGCAGAGCGAGGTAGGCGTCTTCGAGGCTGGGCTGGCTGACTTGGAGATTGGTGATGGGGTTGGGGCCCTCGATCGATGCTGCCCAGCGCATGAGGTCGGAGATGATCTGCGTGGAGTCCTCCGCCTCGATCGCCACCCGCCCATTGCCTGAGGGCTTGGCTTGTTCGCCCAGCGCGGTGGGGAGGTCGGCGGGGCTGACCGGTGAACGGAGACCGAACGTGACGATGCTCGGCGCGCTGTCGTCGCGCAGTTTGGCGGTCTCGCCAGTCCAGACGATCGTCCCGTCGACCAGGACCATGGTGCGGTCGGCGAGATGCTCGACCTCGTCGAGGTAGTGGGTGGTCAACACGATGGTGGTGCCGCGGTGGGCGAGGCGTCTGATCAGCTGCCAGATCGAGCGCCGTACTTCCGCATCGAGGCCGGTGGTGGGTTCATCGAGAAAGAGCAGCTCGGGGTTGCCGACGATGCCAAGGGCAATGTCGAGGCGGCGACGTTGTCCGCCGGAGAGGCGACGCACGCGTCGATCCTGTAGATCGCGGAGGTCCAGGGCCTCCACGATCTCGGTGATGGAGCGAGGGGTGGGGTAGTAGGAGGCGTGGGCCCGGAGCATCTCGGCGACGGTGAACTCGTCGGTCTCGGTCCCGAACTGCAGGACTGCTCCGATGCGGGCTCGCCAGGCGGCGTCGCTGTGTTCGGGGTCCTGGCCGAGGACCGAGACCTCGCCGTCGTCACGGCGGCGGAGCCCCTCGAGGATCTCGACCAGGGTGGTCTTGCCAGCGCCGTTGGGGCCGAGGATGGCGACGATCTCTCCTTTACCGACTTCGAGGTCGGCGCTGGTAACCGCGTGGACTGACCCGTAGGTGCGACGGACACCGGTGGTGCTGATGATGGGAATCTGAGGCTCTGAGGTATTCATCGGTCGTGCCTTTCTGTGCGAGGGGTTCGGCGGCCGTCAGGCCGGGTAGAGCTCGGCGAGGGCGGCGAAGGCGAGACCGCCGGCATGTTCACCGGTGTCGGCTTCGTTGGTGACGGAGACGACCACCCGGTTGATGCCTGGCACGATGGCGGCCTGGCTGAACCAGGCGGTGTTGGAGCCGTTGTGGAACCAGGCGGCTCCCTGGGGCCCTTCGGCCACTAGCCATCCGAGGGCGCTCCCACCTTCGAAGTTGGCGACTGGTGCGGCGGCGGGTTCGAAGAGCCGTTCGACGCTGGTCTGGGTCAGGTAGTCGCTTTCACCGTTGAAGCCATTGAGAAGTTCGACGAGGAATCGGCCCCAGTCCGCCATTGAGCAATGGACTCCACCGGCCGGTGCGAGCAGAGCGGGGTTGTCGAAGTACACGGGCTCGCCGGTGGCGGCGTCGTGGCCGAGCGGCTGATCGACGGCGCCTTCGGTGCCGGGAGGGCCGAAGCCGCAGGAGTCCATGACCAGCGGAGTGAAGATCTCAGCGGTCATGAGCTCCTCCCATGCTTGCCCGGTCGCAGATTCGATAGCGGCGGCGACGAGCACGTAGCCGGCATTGGAGTAGACCGACATCGTTCCCGGTGCCGCGACGGGAGACTCAGACACGATGAGCTGGGCCCCGAGCGCTCTCGCCTCGGTGAGTGGGAGAGCGAAGATCGACTCGTCGACATCGAGGTCCTCATCGCTCGGGGCTCCGCCGGTGTGCGACAGGAGCTGCTCGAGCGTGACCGTCGAGTAGTCGTCATGGACCGGTGCCACGGCGCCAAACGCTTCGGCGAGTGTGGTGTCGAACCCGACCGGCCCGCCCCGCTCCTCGATACGGGCGAGTAGAGCCGCGGTCATCGCTTTGGTGTTCGAGCCGATGTGGAAGACGTCGTCGACAGTGACGGGGATCGATCCGCCCCGTGCCCGCACACCTGCAGCGGCCTGGTCGATGAGGCCTTCGCTGTCGAAGACGGCGGTGCCGAGGGCTGGCACGCCTGTGTCGGCCACGATGGCGGCCAGAACGTCAGCCAGCTCGCTGTCGTCGGCGGGTGATTCGTTCTGGACTGCCGGTGAGGGTTCGGTGACGGTCGTGGGTTCCGTGCTGGTCGTGGGGATCGTCGGATCGGGGCTGGTGTCGGCGGTGGTCTCCGATGAGCACGCGCCGGCGGCAAGTCCGATTGCGAGCAGCATGGCGGGCAGCTTCTTGCAGACCGTTCGGTTGATCGGGGTACGCATCGCTATCTTCTCCTCTGGTGACTGCTTGGCATCGACACTGACGACTCGGCGAGCGTGAGGCATCGGGGCGGATGCGGGACCGACGTCTGGACGGGCAACGCTTCTGAGATCCGTGTGCACACGGAGGAGTCGACCGGGCGCTCACGCGAGAATCAGTCCATGGTGCCCAGTGGCCGTTTCGCTCTCGCTCTCGCTCTTTGCGTTGCAGTGGCCGTCGCCGCCACGGTGGGATCGATCTCACTCTCGTCGGACCGCGATGCTCTCCCACTCGATGAACTGCTACAGGTCGAGCAGCTTCCCGAGGGGCCGGCCGGGTCGCTCGAGGAACATCTGGGGTGGACCTTCGAGATCTTCGGGGGACAACAACGATGGACCGAGGAGGCCCTGAGCGGGCGCTTCACCAGCGGCTTCGCGGAGGGCTTCGACGTGGCCACCCTCAACGCCGGGCTCGATCAACTGTTCGCTGACTTCGGTCCCGTGCGATTCCACCGGGTCACCGATCAGGACGCGGGCACGATTCGCGCCCTTGCCGTGGCGGAGGACGGAACGCCGATCACGATCTGGCTCTCGCTCGCGGCGGGCGGACAGATCGAATCGATGACTCTCGACGAGGTTCCGCTGCCGCCCCGGCTCCCTCCGTGGCACACAACGCTTGTCGTGCTGGCGACTTGGTCGTTCCTGGCCGCGGCCGTAGCTGCATCTCGGTTTCAGGACCACGTCCACGCGTGGGTCCTTCTCGCCGCCGCACCCTTGACCACCTCGGCGGTCTTGATCCTGGGCGGGTCGCGGACTGCCTACACCACCGGGCGCATTCTCCCAGCGCTGCTGGTGCCGATCGCGATCTGGGTGCTGGCACGGTCCATCTCGCGCCGGGCCATCGGTGCAATCTTGCCGTTCGGCATAGCGGCTTCGGTGATCGGCATGGCAGCACCGCTCACACGCGACGCGAGTCTGATCGCCCATCCAGCTCTCTACGGGTCAGTGGTCGACTCCGAGAGTGCCTATCGAGTCCTCCAGGCGTTGTTCTTTGGCGTGGCGGGCGCAGCATTCTCAGCGGTGATGGTGGCGGCGATTGTCCCGGTGAAGGCAACACCGCGCCGGCAACGAGCCCATCGCTTCGGTGTTGCGATCGTGGCCGCGGCGCTGGGTCTCGGGGCCATGGGCTCGTCGGTGGACTACGCAGTCGGTGATGGTGGGTGGGCTCATGGGCCTCTGGCCGCGGTAGCCGCATCCGGGTTGGCCCTCCTCCCGGCAGTTGCAGTCGTGGGCATGATCGCCTCCCAGTGGGATCGCCCCGGGATCGCACGGTTGGTCATCGACCTCGAGGCCGACGGTGCCCGGCTCGACGCAGCGGTGGCAGCCGCTCTGGAGGATCCGACTCTCCAGGTCCTTGTGTCGCCCGACGGCCATCACCTCGCCACCCAAGAGGGAGTCGCCGTCCACCCCGAAGAACTCGCCGCGACCCGACAATCGACCGAGATCCGCTCTGGCGAGCGTCTCGTCGGGGCACTGGTCCACGACGCGTCACTACGTCATGAGCCGGAACGCCTCGAAGCTGTCGCCGCAGCCGCCGGCCTGGCGCTCGAAGTCAGCCGATTGAACCAGAAGGTCACCGCCCAGCTCGAGGAAGTGAACGCGTCACGAATTCGCATCGTCGAAGCCAGCGACGCCGCCCGCCGGCAGGTAGAGCGCGACCTCCATGACGGCGCCCAACAACGACTTGTCGCGCTCGGACTCCAGATCCAACGAGCCCGACGACTCGCCCAATCCGGGAGAACCGATGGCCTCCTCGACCTTCTCGACGGAGCCACGGTCGAGGTGAGAGACACCATCGATGACATCCGAGCCGTCTCGCGCGGAGCCCAGCCCGCACTGCTCGCCGAACGGGGACTCGCGGCCGCCGTCGACGCTCTAGCCGAGCGAGCCCCGATCCCCGTCGACATCGACATCGATTCGATTCCCCCCCATATCGAGTCCACCGCATACTTCGTTATCGCCGAAGGCCTCACCAATGTCGCCAAGCATGCCCGGGCCTCCAACGCCTCGGTGACTGTGAGTAGAGCAGACGGCGAGACGGCCATCCGAATCGACGACGACGGGAGCGGAGGAGCTGTTGCTGCCGCCGGTTCAGGTCTGGAAGGACTCAACGACAGGGTCGCCGCGGCCGGCGGTACCTTTCAGATCACCTCTTCTGCCACAGGCACCACGTTGGAGGCGACCCTGCCGTGCGCGTGATCCTCGTGGACGACTCGGCCCTCATCAGAGATGGCCTCGCCAGCCTCCTCACCGATGAGGGCGTCGAGGTGGTTGCCACCTTCGCTGACGGTGGCGGTGTGGTGGAAGCGGTTGCCGACCATCGGCCCGATGTGCTGATCATCGACGTGCGCATGCCCCCTGATTTCGAAACCGAGGGGCTCCAAGCTGCACTGGCCGCCCGGCGACGCAATCCGGCATGCAGCGTTCTCGTCCTCTCCCAACACATCGAGACTCGATACGCGGTCGAACTCCTCGAGGAAGGAGCCGCGGGCGTCGGCTACCTCCTCAAGGATCGAGTCACCGAGTTCGAAACCTTCCTGGACGCGCTGCGTCGAGTAGCGACCGGAGGCAGTGTCATCGACCCTGAAGTGGTGAGTCGGCTCGTTCACCGACCGCGTCGCGATGACGCTTTGTCCCGGCTCACCGAGCGAGAACGCGAGGTGCTCTCGCTCATGGCCGAAGGCCACTCCAACGCCGGCATCGCGGAGAAGCTGGTGGTCAACCAGAGAACGGCCGAAACCCACGTCAGCAACATATTGACCAAGCTCGACCTGCCGCCCGACACGGCTCAGGACCGAAGGGTCGCCGCGGTCATCATGTGGCTGCGACGCGACCTCGACGAGTCCCAAGAGACGCGCAGCAAGAACTTTCCAGCGTCCTGAGTTCACTCCCAGGCGATGCTCTCCGGGCGGCCACGGAAAATCATCCCGTTCGCGCACTCCCGCGAGTGTCGTGGGCGCATCGATGCGCAGTCGGCGCTGTCGCTCCACGGTGAGATCACACGATCTCCACAGGGAGCCCCATGCCATCCGATCGCACCCGCATCACGCCAGCACTGGTCCTTGCCGCACTCATCGCAGCCTCGTGCGGACGCACGAGCGACACCGTCACAGACGTCGCCGTATTCCCTCCTGACTCGACCACGACTACTACCTCCTCACCCGCCGCAGGTGAAGAACCGTCAATCGATCTCGGGGCAGAACTCGCTGCCATCATCGACGACGCGGGGGTCCCAGCACTCGGTGCCGCCGCGTTCGACCGAAGCGGCATTACTGCCGCCGCCGTCTCCGGACGTCGGTCGCGGAGCGTGTGGGTGCCCGAAACCCTGTCGTGGCTGGTCAGGCGGCGTTTCGGTATTCGTTGATGAGGCCGTGGCAGCGCGACGGTCGGGCGACTTGGACTGGCGGTGGAGCGATGCTCGTTGGCTCGTGTGGGACGGCTGGTTGGGGTGGCCGCTGGCCGAGTGAGCGGTGGGGCCGGTGGGTGTTGTAGTGATCGATGTAGTCGATGACGAGGCGTTCGGTTTGGTGCTGGTTCCAGATGATGGTTCGGTCGAGCAGCTCGCGTCGC
>JAAEMS010000415.1 GCA_024225275.1 Actinomycetes bacterium | reverse complement strand
TGTTGCCCCAACATCAGCACCGGGTGCGGGAACGGATCTCGTCCGGGTTGCGGACTTTGCTGACGATGCTGCCGCGTTCGGCCACTACTCGAAGCACGTCAAGGGAATCGAGCTGCGACCGAACGGCAGCTACCGTCTGAAGCCCGGTGGTGCCGACCTCCCGGAGTTTGGCAGCTTCGCAGAGTACAGAGGTGCGGCTCGGACGTTCCTTGGCGCCGATCCGCCGCCGGGAGTGCTCCAGGGCTACCGCGGGACTGACCTGCTACGGGTCGATCCGAAGACTGGGTACTTCGGCGTTCGGTCCGAGAGTGGGACCATTCGCACGTTCTTCCGGCCAGACGGTGACCCGGTCGACTACTTCTGGGGCCAGTTCTGATGGTGGCTCGGTCGGAGTTCCTCCAACGATTCGAGGAGTTCGTCGGCGCAAGCGGATGGCGAACGGTGATGTCACCCTCGGAGCTGGTTGAGCAGTGGCGAGAGTTCGTCGAAATCTGCGCAGAGGGTTTCTCCTCGACGATCTACGACTACACGAACGAGCGGTCCGTGAGGGACCTTCTTCAGAAGGCGTTTGACGACCCGGTGCTTCGCGACTACTCAGAACTCGGGCAGATCCGAGAGGCGGTCGAGACGATCGATCGCCGCTTCGCCCGGGAGTGCCGTGCAGGCGTGGCTATGGCCGGCGTCGAAGCGCCGTGGTGGCACCGTTGCGTCCCCCGCGAGGCAGTAGGGGATTTCGCAGACGACCTTCGGGCTCAGTTCGGTATCGAGGACGGTGGCTGATCTGCTGGGCGTAGCGGATCGGATCGGCCCTCGAAGGCCGACTCGTTCGATTGATGAACCACGCCGCCGCGGCGGTCGGCCACGCGAGACTTGGGTCGTCGTGAACGCATCCCGCCCTCTTCTTTCGCCGCTCCGGCTGCTCGCCGCGCTCCTCGTCTCAGCCGTCGCGTTCGCGTCCGGCACCGGGGTCGCTGAAGCTCAGAACGGCGTCGCGGCCATCAACCCCGAATCCGGCCCCGCCGTCGAGGCCGCCGACGACATCGGCCCAGGTCACGTCGGGTCCGACACCGGTCTGTTTGACGACGGGACGTTGGGGTGTTGTGTTGCCCCAAGAGGTGTACTGGATGGCCTTCCTGCTTGTCGTTCTTTCAGCGCTGATACCGAAGTGTTGATGGCCGATGGCTCGAAGAAGCCGATCTCGCAGATCGAGGTCGGTGACGAGGTCCTCGCCGCGGATCCGGA
>JAAEMS010000414.1 GCA_024225275.1 Actinomycetes bacterium | reverse complement strand
CTCGGCTGAGGTGAGGGTGCCGTCGCCGTCGTCGTCTGAGTCGAGGTAGTTGGGTGTCGTGTCGCCATCAGTGTCCGGACCCGGGGTGGTGGCCGGATCGTCATCGTCATCGGTGTTGGCGTCCTCCTCACAATCCCACAACCCATCCGAATCCGAATCAACCGCACAGAAGTCGATGACCGTGAGGAATCCGATGGCCGTGGCCGTCGAGGTACCGTCGTCGACTTCGATACCGATCGGGTAGAGGCCTGCCCCAACGATTCCGAACGGGGCCAGCTGGGCCCAGGTGAAGGTGGGGCTGACACCGGTGGCATCGTCGTAGAAGGTGTCGTTGTCGAGGTCCCAGGCGTAACTCAAGGGGTCGGTTTCGGGATCGGTTGAACCCGAGGCGTCCAGTGTCAGCCCATGACCTTCGGCGATGACGTAGGGCCCGCCCGGGTCAGCGGTCGGGGTGAGGCCCGATGCCCTGGCCCCGGACTCAGCGAAAGCGACCAGGGACGCGGCGACGGCAAAGACGCTCAATACCCCGAGAAGCCGATCCCGGCTCAGTCTCACCATGTGTCCGTCGCCACCGGATCAGGGATTGTTGGCGGTCTGCTCGGCCTCGAAGTCCAAGACAGCGGTAGTGGTCGCACCCTGGCCGCTGGTGGAGGCCAGAGGCAAGGTCACGTTCACGCAGAGAACCTCGTTGGCCGCGGCGGCCAGCACCCGGTCACCCGCATCGGCGCCGGAGGCCACCGAGCCAATGACCGGGTCGATGCCAGTGCTGCCGAGGCGGCCCGAATAGAGGGTGGTTCCGTCGGCGGCCCAGTTGGCGTTGTCGCAGGTGGTGACGCCTGACTTGATGGTCATCACCAACTCGGCGGCAAGGACATCTTCGGTGGTCGTGGAGGTAACGGCATAACGATGCTCGAGGCTGCCGTCGTTGCTGACGGTAAGCGGGCTCGTGACTTGGTCACCCGGCACCATCGCCGGCATCGTCACCACCGCCGACGCAGGGGCGGCGTTGATCACAATGGTCCCGGTGCTGAAGGTGTTGGCCCCCACCGAAGCGGTATCGGTGAACAGGGCCAGCGATGTCACCGCCACCATGGCAAGGCCAACGAGCACGACGGCAGCGGACAGCAGCAGGCGAACCGTGTTGCGCGAAGTGTTGGAAACAGAAGCAGCCATGATGATTCCTAGTCGTCGATCATTGACTCATTGACTATCGACACGAACCACCCCCGGAGTAGAGGAATGTCTGCATAGATTGGCCTGATGGCCCAGGCCGAACAGACCAGGTCAGCCGTTGAGGACCAGGTCGGCATCGGGGCCCCACACCCCGGTCGGATCCTGCTGGTCCCCGGCGGTGCCGTTGCCCAAGTACAAGAACAGTTCGGTGTCGACCACATCGTCCAGAGTGGGGAGCCGCACCCAGGCAGTCAGCGCCCCGGTGACCGAATTCCACGATTCGAGCTCATGGTCGAGCCGGGTGACCCCATCAGCCCCAACGAACACCAGATCGTCGCCGTCGGCCTGGGCCGCGGCGGCCAGATTGACGTCGCTGAGCTGTACCAGGAGCGGGTAGTCGGTCAAGGCTCCGGCCACCAGGTCGGCGTCGACGGTCAACGGGTGGCGCACCGTCCAGTCGCCCTGATCGAACCAGGTCCCCCCGGTGGGCGCCGCGGCCGACACTGTGGCGCCCGGGCTCTGGTGGTAGGCGGCCGCCAACGAGATCTCCGACCCGCTCCAGACCCGGGAGCTGAGCCGAACCTCACCGAGATAGCCCTTCAGGGTCCTGGCTCCGGCGGGGTCACCACCGAGAACCACAGGCATGGCCGAACCGTCGGCGGTGGTACCCGACGCCGGACCGGACCCCACCGACACCCCGTCGACGAACAGCTCGATCGTGGCACCATCCCAGGTAGCGGTGAGCAGCTGCCAGGTGGCCGGCACGATCACCCCACCCGACAGTTCGTAGGTGGTGCCGCCGGCCCTGAGCCGGAAACGGGCGGTAGGAGAACCGGGCGTGGTCGTGTTGTCGATGCCCAGCTCGAAGACTCCGGTAGTCGTAGGGTCTCCCTGGGCCACCAGGACCGGCTCGACCAATGGGCTGGTGGCCTGGAACCAGGCGCTCACCGTCAGAGGACCATCGGGCAGATCGAACGGGGCCGCTTCGAGTCGATCAGTAGTGCCATCGAGGGCCACCGCGGGACCGGACGGGGTCGCCGATAGGACGGCATCGGCCAACGCCAGACCGTCATGCTGGCTCGGGCCCGAGTCATCCAGGGTGGGGGCGTCGCCGGTCGGATCAGCGGCCAGATGCCATGCCGCCAGCTCACCCGCCCAAACCTGGCCGGTGCTGCTCTGATCGGGGGCGTCGCCGGCCCCGTAGTAGAGGTGGATCGTGGTATCCAGGGCCGCCGAAACGGCAGGCACCCGAACCCACGCAGTCAGGGTTCCGGTCCCCGAGTCGAAGGCCTCGATTTCGTGGCTCAGCCCGGTCGTCCCGTCGGCCGCGGTGAATCTGAGGTCCGAGCCGTCGGCCTGGGCCTGGGCCGCCAGGTCCGCCTCGGTGAACCTCACCAGAACCGGCACGTCGAACAAGTCCGAAGCCACCGCCGCCGAGTCGATGGTGAGCACGATCCGCCGGGACCAGGGCAGGGCCCGGTACCAGGCACCACCGGCGGTACGGTCCTCGAAGCTTCCCAGGGTGCCCCCCTCGAACCCCTCGGTCAGCAACCAGACGTTGGCCGGGTCGGCCAGGGGGGCCGGAGGGGAGGGGTCACCGAAGTAGAGCCAGTAGGAGATCGTGTCGGCGGCGACGATCGACTCCTGGGTTCGGAACCAGAATGTCGAGTCGGCTGCGTCCCAAACACTGTTCTCGTCACGTACCCGGTCGAGCTCGGTCCAGACCGCTCCGTCGTACCGCCAGACCCGTAGATCGTCGCCATTGGCCAACGAGAGACCGCTCTCGACCAGGGAAGCATGGTCGAAGGTGAGCGGGGTCGTGTACCCGTCAGGCGCATCGACACCGCCCGCAGTGATGTCGAGTCGTTGGCGGAACGGTGAGCTCGGATCACCCCAGGACGGCCCACCCCACGTGATCACCTGCCAGGCGAAGGAGGCGTTGGACCCAGACGGAGTTCGGGTCAGGTTCACAGTGGCGGCGTCGACCAGGTCAACGGCGACCGACCCCTCGCCGAGAACGTCGTCGGCCGTCTGATCGGTTGAACCACCACTGGACGAGCCGGGCACCATGACCGTGGAGATCGCCACCGATCGGGACAGGTCGACCGGGGCGATGGTCACCGCCGCCGACGTCTCGGCGGGGCTGAGATCCACGATCCCATGACGGACGGTGGATCCGTCACCGAGCTCGATGACCTGAACGCTCACCTCGATGCTCTCGGACACGACCTGGCGACTGACCTCGACCGTGGTCGAATCGAGCAACCTCACCCTCACCATGCGCTCCCCGATCTCGGGGCCGGTGCTGGTGGTGGCGGTCGAGGCCAACAGGAAGGTACTAGTTGGGTCCACGGGGGCGCCCAGTGCGAGGGTGTCGGACCCCAAGCCCGGGGTGAGGGTCGTCGTGACCGTCTGGGCCGCCAGGTCACCGCCACCCACGAAGCTCACCACCTGCCACGCCAGCTGATGACCCACCGGGATGGGGGAACCGGCGGTGCGGATCTGAAGGGTGTCGTCGGCCACCTGGTCGAAGATGTAGAGATCATCGGCGTCATGGTCGGTACTGCCGGCCGACGGCGCCGACGAGCCGACAACGAAGCTCGATGAGGGGTCGACCCCAGTGATGGGCACGTCGATCTGGCTGGTCCCGTCGCCCGCCAGAACACCTCGCTGGACCGAGACCCCGCATGCGTACTCCACCACCGACCACTCGATGTCGATCGCCGGCGGCGAACCGGCATCGGACTGGCGGACGAATTCGACGGTGGTCGAGTCAACCAACCGGCCGAGCACCTGGGATTCGTCAGGCTCACCGCTGGCGCTACGAACCGAGAACAACAGGAACGAAGCGGCCGGGTCGACTGCGGCGATGGCCGCCGTCTGGCTGCCCACGGCCGTGTGAAGCATCTGACCCGACTGGACACCGCCCAGCCGGGCGTCGAAGCAGTCGGCGGTCGAGAACAGGTTCCCGGCCACCGAATCGGTACTCAGATAGAGGGACCACGCGACCCCGCTCCCGGTGAACAGCACGGAAATGACGGCCCCCACAGCCAAACGGCGCCGGATCCGAGCCGGGCCCGGGACTTCATCGATGGCGGCGAGGACCACTGGGGGAGCGTCATCCACATCGGCGGACGGGCCCCAGATTCGGCGCAGCGCACCGCCGATCACGAGCAACACAACCAGGCCGACAACGGTGATTCCCACCAGGGGTGACCCCATGGCCACCAGAAGCTTGCCCACCCCCGGGAAGACCCAGCGGCTGACGAGCTCCTCGGAGCCCAGAGCGTAGGGGGCCGAATCGACCTCGGAGTTGGCGTCGCCGCGAGTGATGGCGAAAGGAGCACCGGCCTCGTTGCGTTCGAGATCGACGATGCGGTGGGTGATGGTGGCCCGCCCATCGCGGCGCATGATGACCACGTCGCCGATGGCCACATCGGATACCGGTTGGGCAATGACGAGCGACCCGGGCGCTGCGGTGGGGCGCATGCTGCCGGTCGTGATCACCACCGGCCGGTAGCCCTGGAGCAGTCCGATCCCAACCCCGAGCATCACCAAGATCACGCCAGCGGCCAACCCCGCCAACAAGGCGCGAAGGGCGGGACGAACAAGCGAGACGATCCTGGTCATGGCAGATCCTCGGTGTGTTGCTCGGCGTGGATCACGAACTCCTGGTCGAGGGTCTGCCCTTGCACCGAATCAGGGGCTTCCAAACGGAGCTCGACGGACACACAGAGTTGCTCGGTGTCCGCCGGTTGCAGAATCCGATCGCCGGGGTCGAGTCCCGGCTCGAGACTTCCGAACACCGTCGATGAAGCCGAGCCGTCGAGTACCCGGCCGTCGACGATGAGCGTCGAGCTGTCGGGAAGGGTGTCACAGCCCATGGACTGGTCCGGTGGCCAGATACTCCACTGGAGCCAGGGATTCAGAGGTGACGGCGATGCCACACTGGTCAGTAGGTAGCGCAGGGGCAGGGTGCCCTCGTTGACCACCTCGATCGACCCGAAGGCCCGATCCCCCGGCGCCATGTTGGTCACCGTCATGGTCGCGGTCCGCTCCCCTGGCTCGACATCGACCGTGGCGCTGGTCAACCGGTTCACCCCGACCACCTCGGCGTCACCGAAAGCGGCCTGACCTCGGTCGGCACGGAGGGCGAGGATGATCGGACCCGACAGGGCGGCAAGACCGAATAGAATGAGGACGACGGCCATCGTGCGCCGGCCCATGCTGGGGGGCCCTTCCGTGCGGCTCATG
>JAAEMS010000413.1 GCA_024225275.1 Actinomycetes bacterium | reverse complement strand
TGGCGGCGGGGGTTGATCGGGTGTTGTCTGATGAGGGGTTGCGGTCGGCGTTGGTGGGGGCTGGTCGTGAGCGGTTGGGGGCGTTTGATCTCGAGGTGAGTGGGGCGGCGTTTCTGGATGCTCTGGCCCCGGTCCTGGAGCTCTGAACCCAACCGATGAAGCTCGCCTATGTCGTTCCCCGGTACGGCGCCGACATCCACGGCGGCGCCGAACAGGCCGCCCGCCAGCTGGCCGAGCGGATGGCCACCCGGCCCGGCTACGAGGTCGAGGTCCTCACCACCACCGCCACGGACATGGTCACCTGGGCTGACGATGCCCCCTCGGGCACGACCCACGAAACCGGGGTCACGGTTCATCGCTTCCCGGTCACCGGCGGCCGCCTGTCGTCCTTCGACCAGATGTCGGCGTCGCTCCTGGCCCAGCCCGATGCGGCCACCCCGACCTCGGAGGCCCGCTGGATCGACTCCCAGGGGCCCGTGAGTCCGGACCTCATCGAGGCGGTGGCGGCGACCGACGCCGATCTCGTCATCTTCTACCCGTACCTGTACCACCCCACCCTCGTCGGACTGCCCCTGGTGCGTGGCCGAGGTGTGCTGCACCCGGCCGCCCACGAGGAGCCACCACTACATCTTCCGGCGGTCGGCCGCCTGGTGGATGCGGCCGCCGGCCTGGTGTTCCAGACCGATGCCGAGCGGCACATTCTGGAGAGCGCCCATCCCCGGGCCCGTCTCAGACCTCAGCTCCAACTGGGGCTGGGTGTGGAAGGCCGCACCGGGGACCGGCAGGCCGCCCGAGATGGGGTGGGCCCCACCCCCTTCCTACTGTGCCTGGGGCGGGTCGAACCAGGGAAGGGCTCGACGGCGCTGGCCCGCTTCATGGCCGAATACCTGAGCCGGCGGGAAACCGATCTCCAGCTGGTGTTCGCCGGGCCCGTCCTCGAGGCTCCTCCTGTCGGGCCCGGAATCCGGGTTCTGGGTCCCGTTGACGAGGAGGTCAAGTGGGGCCTGATCCGTGAGGCCCGCGCCCTGGTCAGCCCGTCCGCCATGGAGTCGAACTCACTGGTCGTCCTGGAGGGCCTGTTGGCCGGTCGTCCTGTAGTGGTCAATGCCCGGTGCGCGGCCACCACCGAACACGCCCGTATGTCCGGGGCCGGTCTCTGGTTCGACGGGTACGGGTCGTTCGAGGCGATCATCGATCGACTGGCCGAGGCAGATGCCGCTGAGGCACTCGGTGCCGGGGGGCCGGCCTACGTCAACGGAAGGTACGGCTGGCCCGAGCTCATGGATCGGTACGCCACCTTCCTCGAGGGGCTCGCCAGTAGGCTCGCTCGGACATGAGCGAGCAAGGTGACAACGAGGACGACATCGATCTCGAACGGGTGGCCCGCAGCCTGCGGCGGCGGGTTGCTTCCCGGCGGGCGGCGGGCGAGTACCCAGAGGGCCTCGAGGAGGGTCTCGACGAGCACTTCCGCCGACTCGTCGCTCAACGGCCGACCGAGGTCTCCACCGCGACCTTTGATGAACGAATCCGGGCTCTCGACTCCACCCGGTTCGACTCGGGATCGATTCCCGTCCAGTCCGGTCTCCCCGGGGGGTCGATGTACCACCGGTCTGTGCTCAAGGCCGTGTCGCGGCCTCTGCACCGCATCGCCCAACAGTTTGATGAAGTGAGGGTCGCCACCGTGGCCGCCCTGGCCGAGGCCAGTGATCTGGTCGGCCAGCTCGATACCAGAGCGCAGCCGCTCGAGGGTGAGCTCTCGGCGATGCACGCCCGGTTGACCGACCTGGAACGGCAGGTGGTGATCACCGAACGGTTGGCGGACAAGATCGACGAGCTCCTGGTTGGCTCGTCAGGCGAAGCCGGTACCACTGAACTGTTCTTCGACTACGAAGCGTTCGAACAGAGATTCCGGGGTGACCCCCAGGTTCTGCTGGCCCGCTACACCGAGCTGGCGGGACTGTTCGACGGTCTGGCCCCGGTCCTGGACGTCGGCTGCGGCGCCGGGGAGTTCCTCGAACTGCTCCGGCAACGACAGATCGAGTCGTTCGGTGTCGACCTCGACCCGTCCATGATCGACAAGGCCCTGGCCATGGGGGTCGATGCCCGACTCGGCGATGCACTCGAGACACTCGACACCCAGCCGGACCGCACCCTGGGGGGCATTGTCTCGCTTCAGGTGATCGAGCATCTCGACGCCGGGGTCACTGCCCGGCTGGTCGAGCTCGCGGCCCAGAAGCTACACGCCGGTGGGCGCCTCATTCTCGAGACTCCCAACGTGGCCGTGCTCGGTACCCACGCGAACGCGTGGGTTCTCGACCCCACCCACATCCGTCCCGTTCACCCCGACTATCTGGCCTTCGTCTGCGAGCAGGCTGGGTTCTCGAAGGTCGAGCTGCGGTACGAGTCCACCCCCAGCCGACGGCTGGAACCCCTGGAAGGCGACGATGCCAACACCGGCATCCACAACCGGAACCTCGAGTTGCTGAACGAGGTCCTGTTCGGGCCCCAGGACGTGGCGGTCATCGCCACCCGATGATCGCCGGGTCGATCGACCAGTTCCTCGCCGCAGCCTCCCCGGGAGACGCGGTCACGACGGAGGCTCTCGTCATCCGCAACGCCCTGCGCCGATCCGGCCCGGCCGAGGTATACGCCGAACACGTGCACACAGACCTGCTGGGCGACGTCCTCCCCGTTCACTCGTCGACCCCCGAAGCTGCTGGCCTCGACATCTATCACGCCAGCATCGGTTGTCCCGCGGTGGTGGCTCGGTTGGCTGAATCGCACGCCCCGATTGTCGTCAGGTATCACAACATCACCCCGGCCGAGTTCTTCCGGCCCGACCATGCCGAGTTCGCAGACCTGCTGGACCTGGGGCGTGACGAGCTCAGGGCCCTCGCGCCGAGGGCTGCCCTCGGGTTGGGGGACTCTCGCTTCAACACCGACGAACTGATCGGATGGGGGTACACGAACGGGCAGGTCTCGCCTCTGGTCGTCGACCTGGAACAGCTCGTCGGCATCGAGCCCGACCCCGACACCGAGAACCACCTCCAGGTCATGTACGACGATGACTTCGTCGTATTGGTCGTGGGTCAGGTGCTTCCTCACAAGCGGGTTGATCTGGCTGTCCAAGCCCTCGACATGATCGCCACCCATCACAATCCCGGGGTCAGGGCGATCATCGCCGGCGGATCGCCTCTCGCCGACTATCCCCAGGCCATTCACCGGTTCATCATCCAGCTCGGCCTTCACACGGTGTGGGCCACCGGATGGGTGGCAGACCGCCAGTTGGCCGCCTTCTTCCGGAGGGCCGACGTGCTCCTCTTGACCAGTCAACACGAGGGGTTCTCGGTGCCCATCCTCGAGGCCATGGCCCACGGGGTTCCCGTGGTGGCATCGAACCACGGGGCGATCGCCGACACCGCCGGCGACGCCGCACTGATCCTCGATCGGGTGGCAACCGCCGCTGATTTCGCCGAAGGGGTACTGGAGGTGCTGGGGAGTCGGCACCTACGTGACACGATGATCGAACGGGGTCAACGGAGGGCTGCTGAGCTATCCATGGACCGGACTCTCCCCGAGTTCTTCCGGCACATCGCCGCCCTGGCTCCCCGGGCCCTGACATGAGGCTCCTGTTCGTCGTGCAGCGCTACGGCGCCGACATTGCCGGCGGCGCCGAGCAGGCCTGCCGGATGTTCGCCGAGCGGTTTGCCGCAGCCGGACATGAGGTCACCGCGGTCAGCACATGTGCCCGGAACTACACGGATTGGGCCAACGAGCTCCCGGAGGGTGAATCCGAGCTGAACGGTGTGCGCGTACTGCGCGAGCCGGTGGCTCGCCGCCGGGACCCGGAGCTCTTCGGTCCCCTGTACCAGAGGGTGCTCGGACGGCCCACCGCCCCCCAGGCCCTCCAGCGTGAGTGGGTGCGCATGCAGGGGCCATGGTCGCCGGCTCTGATCGAGCGATTGATGGCTGAAGCCCCGGCCCATGATGCGGCCATCTTCTTCACCTACCTCTACTGGCCCTCCTGGGCTGGCCTGCGCTCGATGTCGGGGACCATTCCCACCGTGCTCCACCCGTGTGCCCACGACGAACCGCCCCTCTACCTGCCGGTATTCGACGAGCTGTTCGATCATGCCGATGCCTTTGCCTACTTCACCGAGGAGGAGCAGAACCTCGTCGTCGATCGTTTCGGGAACGGTCGCCCCTCGATCATCACCGGGATCGGCATGGACCTCGACGTGGAAGGCGACGCCAACCGATTCCGCGCCGCCCACGGGGTGACCGACCCCTACGTCCTCTTCCTGGGACGAGTCGATCCGGGCAAGGGGTCGACCGAGATCTACGACTTCTTCACCGCCTACAAGCGGAGGAACCCCGACCCCCTGAAGTTGGTCATCATGGGTGACCCAGTCCTTCGGCCAGAGGATCACCCCGATATCGTGATCACCGGATTCGTCGACGATCAGATGAAACAAGATGGTCTGGCAGGGACGCTCGCTCTGGTACAACCCTCGTACTTCGAGAGCTTCTCCATGGCACTGACCGAGTGCTGGTCGCACCGTCGCCCGGCTCTCGTGCAGGGACGCTGCGACGTCCTTCGCGGCCAGGCCGAGCGCAGCCAGGGAGCGATCCCCTACGAGGGCTACGCGGAGTTCGAGGCCGCCCTCGACCTTCTGGTGGCCGACCCTGATCTCGCGGCAGCCATGGGGCAATCCGGCCGCCGCTACGTCGAGGAACGCTACGAGTGGGGATCATTGATCCCCCGCTACGAGCAGTTCCTGGCCGACCTGGTGGGTAGCCGCTGACCCGTCAGCCCAGAATGCCGCGGCCCTCGAGCAGGGCGGCATCGTCCGGGGCCGGACCGCGCTGATCGAGACCCCACGTCCGTTCGCGCTCCGCGGCCGCGGATTCGTTGATCAGGGGGCCCTTGGGCACGGGCGCACTCGGGTCGGCCCGCAGCACGTACAGGTTCCAGTACTTGGTGAACCCGAACCGGTAGAGGTCACGATGGACCAGGCGTTCGAGGCCGCCCATTCGTTCGAGCCCGGCGTCGGCGAAGCGGGCCGTCCACCAGGGGTAGCTGGCCATGGTGAGGTGGCCCTCGATGGGCTCCCCGTCGACGTCCGGGTAGATGTGATCGCGGGGGAGGGGCCCGGTGAAGTCGGGACCCAGCGACTCGTAGTGGGCCACGAGATCATCGCGGGCCTTGACCTGGTACCAGCCGTCCGGGCCACTGTCGTTGACCCCGAAGCTCGGGATCGTGCAAACCACCCAGCCCCGACTGACCCGGGCCAGTTCAGCTATGGCCGCCGGCACGTCGTCGGGTTCGAGGTGCTCCAACACTTCGAGACTGGTGACCACGTCGAATGAGTCGTCCCCCCAGGGCAGCCGATCGGTGAGGCTGCCCTGACGGACATGGTCACGGGCGCCGTCGGCCGAGTTGTCGACGGCCCACCGACTCAGCTCGATTCCCTCGGCGTCCACCTCGAGCTCCTGGAGGGCCTCTACTACGAATCCCAGAGCGCAGCCGGCGTCGAGGGTGCGTGCCGGGTTGAACCAGCGCCATACGAGGTAGGCGGCGACGTCGGCGTTGCTCGTGGCCCGGTCGTAGCGCTCGTACCCGGACAACCCCATCCGGTCGAGGGGATTGCGTCCGGCCCCGAAATACGAGGGATCCTGGTACTGGCTCGTGTCGGGGGACCGACGCGCCAAACGGCGGAGCAGCCCACCCAGCTCAGACCTCATGCGTACCACGCCGAGGAGCGTACCGGCCCCATTGCCACACCTCGGCCATTCATCTGGGCCACACTCGTTGACGGAGTAAGGGGTCCCACGAGGAAGCGGGAGGTCTGGTTGCGTACCAGCCGACAATGGCGCGGGCGACTGGTGGTCGCGTGCGCGTTCGCGAGCATGCTCACACTGGCGACGCCGCCAATTCCCGCCGATGCCGACGAGCCTCCCGAGACGGTTCGTATCGAGGGTCTCGGATGGGGCCATGGCCGGGGTATGGGGCAATGGGGGGCGCTCGGCTACGCCGTCGACCACAACTGGACCACGGGCCAGATCCTCGACCACTTCTACGGCGGGACCTCCTCAGCGGTCAGGACCTCCACCGAACTGGTGGGCAACGGGGGACTCATCCGTGTCCGCCTGAAGACCATCGACGATGGCGATCTGATCGTCGATCACACCACCGGTCTTCTCGAGTCGCCCTCCATCGCCGGTGAGCACTCGGCCATCCGGGTCGAGCCGGTCGAGGGTGGGTTCAACGTCTACACCGGTACCGACTGTGAGGGGCTGTGGACCCTCGCTACGGAGGATCCGGTGGCCGGCCCGGTGGCCATTCACCCGGTCAACCCGTCCACCAGCGACACCTACGACGCCAACGCCGCGGTGTGCGAGCCCGACGGCAGCGTCCGTTGGTACCGGGGTTCGTTCGAGATACTGCGCAATGAGTTCGCCGAGGTCCGCTCGGTGAACGTGGTGGACTTGGAGTCCTATCTCGAGGGGGTGGTGCCGCGCGAGGTGGTGCCATCGTGGGCTGACCTCGGCGGCGGCCGCGGTGCCCGGGCCATCCGAGCCCAGGCGGTCGCCGCCCGCTCGTACGCATCAGCCGAAGACCGGTATCCCTACGCCCAGACCTGCGACACCGCGTCCTGCCAGGTGTACGACGGGGTGGCCGTGGCGACCCCCGGCGAGCCGTTGGTGACCTTCGAGTTCGCGTCCACCACTGGTGCGGTTGAGGCAACCTCTGGTGAGGTGAGGGTCTTCGACGGCAGCGGACTGGTGGCTCGAACCGAGTTCTCGGCGTCCACCGGTGGTCGCACGGTGGGGATCGGGTTCCCCTCGGTCGTCGACGACGGCGACGACTACATCGGCAATCCGGTGCACTACTGGGCCGAGGAGGTCCGCGCCGACGCCATAGAGGCCGCCTGGCCCTCGATCGGCGACTTCCAGGTGGTGACCGTCTCGGAGCGGTCCGGAACAGGCGACTGGGGAGGACGGGCTGACGCCGTGCTGGTGGGGGGCACCGGGGGCAGCGTCACGGTGACGGGTTCCCAGTTCCGCTCGGCCCTCGCCGCCGAAGAGGCGTGCGTCAAGACCACGACCACCCCGGGTTGTATGAAGTCGGACTGGTTCCGGGTCACCAATTTCGACTCGAGTCCGGCGGTCGGCATGGCGGCTGACGACTCGGGCGCGTACTGGGTCACCGCTGATGACGGCGCCGTGTTCGCCTACGCCGGCGGGCACTACTGGGGGTCGATGTCGGGCCTGGTGCTCAACGAGCCGATGATCAATATCGCGGCGCGCGACGATGGTCTGGGCTACTGGTTGGTGGCCCAGGACGGAGGGATCTTCGCCTTCGGCGGGGCGGGGTTCTTCGGATCGACGGGCTCCATCTCGCTCAATCAACCGGTGGTGGGCATGGCCCCGACACCATCGGGGAAGGGCTACTGGATGGTGGCCTCCGATGGCGGCATCTTCGCCTACGGTGACGCTCGGTTCCACGGTTCGACCGGTGGCGTCGCCCTCAACCAGCCGGTGGTGGCCATGGCGCCCACGCCGTCTGGGAACGGCTATTGGTTGGTGGCCTCTGATGGTGGCATTTTCGCCTACGGGGATGCCCGGTTCCGGGGCTCGATGGGAGGGGTGGACCTACTGGCTCCGGTGGTGGCGATGGCGGCCACACCGTCGGGAAAGGGCTACTGGTTGGTGGCCTCCGATGGGGGGATCTTCGCCTTCGGTGACGCCAGCTTCCATGGCTCCCCCGTGGGGTCGACGTCCACTCCGGTCGTCGGGGTGGCGGCCTCGGCGTCGGGGAACGGTTACACCGTGGTGGCCGCCGATGGCGAGATCTGGCGCTTCGGTGATGCCTGAGTACCCTGCGGGCTCCCGCCCCTCGACCAACAGGAGTCGACCATGCTCGTTTCGAGCCTCTGTCGAGAAGAAGAGCTGAAGTCCGAGCGGTTCCTGTACTGGGCGGACCTCATCCGATCGGCCTGGGACTTCGACAACAGCGGTCAGCCCGTCTACACCCATCGCAAGATGTGGGAATGGTTGTTCATCATCGAAGCCCTCCACGAGCGCGACATGCTGCGCCCGGGCCGTCGGGGACTGGGCTTCGGGGTGGGCCAGGACCCCATGACCGCCCTGTTCGCCGGACTCGGCTGCGAGATCACCGCCACCGACATGGATCCCGATGCCGCCGATCAGGCCGGGTGGGTCGAGACCGGCCAGCACGCGTCGACTCTGGAGCACCTGAACGGGCACGGCCTCTGCGAACCCGACGAGTTCGCCGAACGGGTCGACTTCCGTACCGTCGACATGAACCACATCCCCGCCGATCTGGACGGATACGACTTCACCTGGTCGGCCTGTGCGTTCGAGCACCTGGGCAGCATCACCCGGGGCCAGGAATTCATCTTCGAGCAGATGCGTTGCCTGAAGCCGGGTGGGGTGGGGGTCCACACCACCGAGTTCAATGTGTCGTCGAACCGGCGCACCATCGCCACCGGTGGCACGGTGGTGTTCCGGCGCCGCGACATCGACTGGATGGCCGACCATCTGCGGAGTCGGGGCCATTCGCTCACCCTCGACTACGACCCCGGCTCCAGTGAAGCCGACAACCATGTCGACACCCCACCGTTCTCGAACACCCATCTGAAGATCCTCATCGGCGAGCATGTGGCCACCTCGATGGCCCTCGTCGTCGAGAAGGGCTCCCCTGATGGAACCGACCTCATGCCGTCGACCATGCGGGCCCGCGATTACTGGCTGAGAGCCCAGCAGGCAGTCATGACGGTCGTGGCTCGGGGCCGCCGACTGGTGGCCCGACTCAGTGGTCGAGGGCGTTGATCCGTTGGTTCCTCGGGGCTGTGTTCCCCTTGGTCTCCGGTGACCCTAGACTGCGCCGGGTAGCGGGCCCGACACCGAAAGTGACCCATCGATGAGTCGCGGCACCCCGGCCCCCCGTCCCCCCCGCACCCGGCACCTTTCCCGTCGCGCCCTCTTGGCCGGTACCGGGGCTGGTGCGGCCTGGTCCTTGCTCCCGATGCCCGCTCTGGCTGGCGAGCGCACGATGGTCGTCGACAGTCGGACCCTGGTCCTCGACGGCATGAGCGTCGCCGCTCCCGCCGGTGGATCCGTCGATCTGGGGGCGTTGCGGCCGGCCGTGCGGCTCCCGCCCATGATCGAGGGCACCCCCTTCCGGATGATCGGCGTGAGCTGGCATGGGCAGCCCGGGACGGCCCGGGTCCGAGCCTCCCGTAGTGGGGCGTGGGGCCCGTGGCAGACCATCCGGCTGGACGTCCATGAGCGGCCCGGAGTGCTCGAAGGGGGTGCCTTGGACCGCCCGGCCGGCGATCCGGTGTGGGTCGACCAGGCCGACGGGTGGCAGCTCGAACTACCGGCCGACATCACCAACGCCCACGTCCATCTCCTGAGGGAAGACGTCAAGGTGGGCCTCGACCTCGACGGCCGAGCCGCCGAGGGGGCACCTTTTGTCAACCTCCGCGGCAGTTGGGGAGCCCGGGAGCCGGCTGAGGAGATTCCCTTCGCTGCCGACCTCGAGTTGGCGATCGTTCACCACAGCGGGACGGCCTCCCACAACTCCTACGGAGCCACTGACGTCCCGGCCCTGATCCGGGGGGTGCAGGCCTTCCACCTCGACGCCAACGGGTGGTGGGACATCGCCTACAACTTCGTCATCGACCGCTTCGGTCGTATCTGGGAGGCCCGTTTCGGTGGGGTCGACCGGCTGCCCATCGGAGGCCACGCCCGTGGGTTCAATACCGGCGCCATGGGTGTGGTCCTGCTGGGCGACTACAACACCGTCAGCCCCGACGGTGCGGGCCGAGACCTCGATGCCCTCGAGCGCCTCCTGTACTGGAAGTTCGCCATCCACGGCATCTCCGCCACCGGTCGGGTGCTCAAGGAGGCCGGCGAGGGCACTCTCTACGAGGGAGGCGAGGTAGTCGATCTGCCGGTGGTGGCCGTACATCGCATGATGGCGATCACGGCCTGCCCGGGTGAGAATCTGGCCCCGCGGATCGATCAGGGGTTGGTCGATCGTACTGTCGACTACGACGGCATCATCCGGGTGGCCGCCGGGCCTGGTCGCCACTTCTACACTCTCACCGACGATGGCGCCGTGTTCGGTTTCGCCGGGGCCCGGCACCACGGCTCGATGAGGACGGTCGCCCTCAACCGGCCGGTCACCAACATGGCCGTGCGGCCCGACGGCGATGGGTACTGGCTGGTGGCCTCCGACGGTGGGGTGTTCGCCTTCGGAGCGGCATCGTTTCACGGCTCGACCGCGGATCTCGAGCTGGGTGACGGAATCGTGGGCATCGCCCCCACCGCAACCGGCCGGGGGTACTGGCTGGTGGCCTCCGACGGTGGCGTATTCGCGTTCGGTGATGCCCGCTTCCACGGTTCCATGGGTGGGGTCCGGCTCAACCAGCCGGTCATCGGGATCTCGGCCACCCCGTCGGGCCAGGGCTACTGGCTGTTCGCCTCCGATGGAGGGGTGTTCGCCTTCGGTGACGCCACGTTCATGGGGTCCACCGGTGCCACCGGGGTGCCCACCCCCGCAGTCGACGTCGGGATCGATCCGACGGGTCAGGGCTACTGGCTGGTCACCGCCGACGGCACCGTCCATGCCTTCGGTGTACCCCACATGGGCGATGCATCGGAGACAGACAAGGACGGCCGCGTCGTGGGTATGGCCGTGACCGAGACCGGTGCGGGTTATTGGCTGGTATCGGACCGGGGCACCACCCTGGCCTACGGCGACGCCATCTGAGCTCACCGGGGCTCCGCGTTGAGCCTCGGTGGCCTCGATAACCTCGGCCCCATGCAGCCCAAGCGCGTGGTCATCATCGGTGGCGGTCCGGGGGGCAATGAGGCCGCAACCCACTTCGCTCGATTGGGGGCCGAGGTGACCCTGATCGAGCGCGACTTGATCGGCGGTGCCGCCCATCTGCTCGATTGTGTGCCCTCGAAAGCGATGATCGCCTCGGGTGGTGCCCTCGCCTTCATGTCCCGGGCCCAGGGCATGGGTATCTCGATCGATGATGCCCGCCCCGACCCGCCGGCCCTCGCCTCCCGCATTCTCGGTATCGGAAACCGACTGGAGACGTCGGTCACAGATCTGCTCGTCAGCCAGGGCGTCGAGATGTTGAACGGGACCGGTCGCCTCGACGGACCCAACCGCGTCGTGGTCGAGCTGGCCGAGCCCGCGGGCGGGGCCAGCACCGTTGAACGCGAAGCCGACGTCATCGTCGTCTCCACCGGAAGCCGGCCCCGTATCCCCGACTGGGCCCCCGTCGACGCCGATCGGGTGCTCACCACCCGCGACGCCTATCCGCCACCCGAGTTCCCCGAGCACATGGTCGTCATCGGGTCAGGTGTCACCGGTGTGGAGTTCGTGCACATGTTCTCATCGTTCGGCGCCGACGTGACCCTCATCGTGTCCCGCCAACAGGTGCTGCCCCAGAAGGATCCCGAGGTCGCCGCGGCGTTGGAGGAGAACTTCCTCGCCCGTGGTGTCCGGCTGTACAAGGGGGCCCGGGCCACCAACATCGAGGTGGGCTCCGACCAGGTGCGGGTGGTGTGCGATGACGGCCGCAGCGCGGTGGGCACCCATGCCCTTCTGGCCATTGGCTCGGTGCCCAACGCTGAGGGGCTCGGGCTCGAGGAGGCCGGGATCGAGACCGACCACGGCTATGTCTCCGTCAACCACAATCTGCAATCCAATCTGCCCCACATCTACGCGGCCGGTGACATCTCCGGGAAGCTCCCCCTGTCTTCGGTGGCTTCCATGCAAGGGCGCAAGATCGCCGAACACGCCATGGGCCTGCATGAGCGCCCCCACCGTCACCTCGACTACGAGAAGGCGGCATCGGCCATCTTCACCGACCCCGAAATCGCCGACGTGGGCCTGGCCGAGGCCGATGCGTTCGCCGAGGGGCGCAAGATCCGGGTGACGAAAGTGCCCTTCGCCATGACGGCCAAGGCGCTGATCAACGACGATCCCCGTGGCTTCGTGAAGATCGTCTCCGACCCGGCCACCGGCGTGGTGCTGGGCGGGTCGATCGTGGGTAGCCACGCCGCGGAGTTGATCTCGGTTCTCGCCGTCGCGGTCACGGCCGGACTGAGCGTGAACGACCTCCGGGAATGCATCTTCGTCCACCCCACACTGGCCGAGGCGCTCACCGAAGC
>JAAEMS010000412.1 GCA_024225275.1 Actinomycetes bacterium | reverse complement strand
TTGCGACCCGGCGTCGGAGTGTGTGACCAGGCCGACCAGTCGGTGGTTGCCCCGTGAGCGTCTGGCCATCTCCAACGCGTCGAGGACCATCTCGGTGCGCATGTTCGACGCCACCCGCCAGCCAACGATGCGGCGGCTGAAGGCGTCGACGATGAAACACACATAGGCCATCCCCGATCTTGTTGGGACATAGGTGAGGTCGGTGACCCACAACGCATCGGGCCGATCCGCAGTGAAGTCCCGGTTGACCAGGTCCGGGGCCCGCACCGCATCCGGATCAGACTTGGTGGTGAACACCTTGCGCCGTCGGGTCACCCCGCAGATGCCCATTTCCCGCATCAAACGGGCGACCTGGTCACGGCCGATCACGTGACCAGCCCGGCGGGCCGCTTTCCACAGCTTGTGGGCCCCATAGACCTTGCGGTTCGTAACCCACAGGGACAGAAGCACCGGCATCCAGATCGCGTCAGCGATCGCTCGGGCCGAGGGGGGCCTGGTCTTTCGGGCGTAGTAGGTGGACGGAGCAATCTTGGCGCCGGCCTCGGTGAGGTGACGACAGATCGGTTCGACTCCGAACTCCTGGCGGTGCTCGTCGATGTAGTCGACGATCACTTCGATCGGCGGTCGAACTCCGCCGCGAAAGATGCCGACGCCGATTTCAGGATCGAGTTGGCCCGACGCAACTCCTTGTTCTCCTGCTCCAACGCCTTGATCCGGGCTCCGTCATCGCTGACGGTGCCACCCCGCTCACCCCGATCGATCTCGGCCTGTTTCACCCACCCCCGGACCGATTCGATACCGATGCCGAGCTGATCAGCGACCCGCTTCACGGTTCCCTGCTTGGTGCCCAGCTCTTCACGCAACGCGAACACCATCCGCACCGCCTGCTCTTTCTGCTCAGGCGAGTACCGGCGCGTCGTCGGCTTGGATCCCACATCTACATTCATAGCTCTCATCCTCTTTCAAAGGTCGAGAGCCTCCACGGATCCCAGGGCGGTTCACATCGCCAGGATGGAATGGGCAAGACCCCACCCACTCACCGCGCCCCCGCTCGCCAAGCTCGACGCCCGCTGCCTCAACCAGACGCAGCAACGACACCTGACGCTTCAACCTCGCCACCACCGCATCCGGGATCCGAGCCA
>JAAEMS010000411.1 GCA_024225275.1 Actinomycetes bacterium | reverse complement strand
TGGTTCCAGATGACGGTGCGGTCGAGGAGCTCTCGGCGGATCGATCCGATCCATCGTTCGGCGAAGGCGTTGGCCACGGGCGTGCGGACTGGGCTCTTTGGGATCTTGAGGCCTTCGGTTCGGAAGATCTCGTCGAAGGTGTCGATGAATTGGCTGCCTCGGTCTCGAAGTAGTGCCCGTGAGTGGGCGAGCTGGTCGCCGTGGCGGAGGAACAAGTTGCGGGCGGCCTGGGTGGTCCAGGCCCCGGTCGGGTTGGCGGTTGTGCCGGCGTAGAAGGCTTGGCGGGTGGGGATGTGGATGAAGAACAGCACGTAGTAGGGGCGGAGTAGGGCGGTGTCGATGGTGAAGAAGTCGCAGGCCACCGCGGCTTGAGAGTGGAGGAACTGCGACCAGGTGACCTCGGATCGTTCCGGGGCTGGATCGGTGCCGCTGGCTTTGAGGATCTGCCACACGGTCGACGAAGCGATCCGATGGCCGAGGCCTGCGAGTTCGCCGTGGATGCGGCGGTAGCCCCAGGTCGGGTTCTCGGCGGCGAGGCGGAGGACCAGTCGGCGGATCTCGATCACGGTTGGTGGTCTTCCTGGTCCTCGGGTGGCATGTGTCCAGTGGCGGGAGACGCGGCGACGGTGCCATCGCAGAAGTGTGTCTGGGGTGACGACCCAGCCCGTTCGTCGTGGGCGGGGGAGCGCGGCGGCTATGGCGCCGAGCAGGGTTCGGTCGTCGTCGTTGATCGTGGGTCGGTTGATCTGGCGGCGTAGGACTGTGAGTTGGTGGCGGAGCACGA
>JAAEMS010000410.1 GCA_024225275.1 Actinomycetes bacterium | reverse complement strand
CTAGGGCTCGGTGCGGATCAGGCCCCGGACACTGAGCCGGGACATCTGTTCGGCCAGGTCGCCCAGGGGCGGCACCTCGGAGCCTCGATGGTCGGCAAGGCCGATCATGGCCGGATAGAGGACCAGCAGTCCCTGCATCGTGGCCCAGCAGTGGGTGGCAGCCGCTTCGATGTCGAGCTCGGGATCGTAGGCGTCGCGGAGCTCGATGAGCGCTCCTTCGAGGGCGCCGTACGCCGCGATGCTGGTCTCGGCGTGGCGATCGTTCTCGTGGTCGAGAAGGTCGTGACGGAACATGATCTCGCAATGGGCTGGATGCTCGAGTCCGAGCTCGACATAGGCCCGGGCCGCCGCCACCAAGGCCTCGACGGGATCGTCGACCCTGGCCCGGGCGGCCATGATCCGGGCTTCGAGGTGAACGAAGGCATCGCACGCGAGGTCGGTGAGCAACCCGGATGAGTCGCCGAAGTGGTGAGCGGGGGCGGCATGGGACACCCCAGCCCGACGGGCGACCTCCCGCAGGCTGAACCCGGCCACCCCCTTCTCCGTGATGACCTCGATGGCGGCGGCCTTCAACGCGTTGGGCAGATCCCCATGGTGATATGTGCTCATGGTCAACCGGGTCGCCTTCGTTCCGTGCGGCTCATGGCTATCTGGGTCGCCTTCGTTCCGTGCGGCTCATGGCT
>JAAEMS010000409.1 GCA_024225275.1 Actinomycetes bacterium | reverse complement strand
TGAAAGGTGGACCGAGAAATGGGTCCGCTACACCCGATCGAATTCCCGAAAGCCCCTCGAGCCTTCGGAATCAGCCTCTACACTGCATAGCTCGCTTCGTGCACCACACAGTTGGCAATCGCCCTCGTCCGAATCCGCCCGAAGTAGCAACGCCGCACCCAGGCCGGCACCCGTATCCGGTGCACGAACAAGCGCGAGTTCAGTACGTCCGCCACGGACAACCGCCTCTGGATCAGCCCCAACTGCTTTGCCGGCGGATCATCGCGCCGGTTCTCCGAGCGACTCTTCACGTAGTTTCGCCACACGACGAACACTGCCGCTCGGTACAACGCCCCTTGTCGCCGTTTCGAGAACGCGATCGTCTCGCGTTTGTGATTTGCACTGCTGTGCCGCAACAGGTGATCCGTTTGATTCACCGGAAACAGTGGGTTGCTCGGTGTGCGGGAAGCGCGAGACGAGGTCGTCGCGTGTTCAATCGTCCGATCGCGCAGCCTTCTCACCGCGACCGGATAAGCGTTGTGCTCGTCCGACAGTAGGTTCACTGTGCTGTTTGGCGGGACGACTCGACGCAGCAGCTCTTCCACTCCCTTGCGCGTCGCCTGGGGGTCGGGCCGACCAAGTTCTTCCTCGAGCCGAGCCCTCTTTTCGCGCTGTGAGGGCCGCATCGTGCCGCTGCGGCGAAGTTCCGCATCGCTGAATCCGTAGACGAAGTGCGAGGGGCCCACGATGAGATTGAGATCCATGGGCCAGTACTGACTGTGCTCGAACGTGCGAAACCCGTCGAGGACGAGCGGCTCGGTAGGCGCGGCCGACGGGCGATGGGCTTCGTGGAAGAGCAAGCAGTGCCGACCGAGTCGCTCAGCGAGGCGCTGGATGGTGGAGTGGGCCGCGGAGACTTCGCGAGCGATCTGCCGCAGTCCTGAGCAGGCGAGTAGGCGGTGGAAGACCGGGGTGAGGAGATCAGCGCGCCTCAGCCAATAGGTGGTTCGAAAGGTCTGAGAGCTGAAGTTCCTGCCACAGGTGTTGCAGCGGTAACGCTGGACCTTGCGAGGGACCTGGTCGCGGAGGAAGAAGCCCTTCTTCTTGAAGCGCCAAGTAGTTGGATTGCGAAGGGAATCGCAATCGGGGTTGGGGCAGAAGGGAGGGAGACGGGTAGGCAGTGAAGTCGGCATGGAGGCTCATAGAGCAGACTCCGTGCCAAGCCCATTTAGCGGTCCACCTTTC
>JAAEMS010000408.1 GCA_024225275.1 Actinomycetes bacterium | reverse complement strand
GCCACCTATGTAGTTACCCAGGCCGACATCGACAACGCCCAGATCGACAATGTGGCAACGGTGACCGGCACCAGTCCGGACACAAGCACGGTGCAAGACACCGACACCAACACCGTCACCACCCCCCAGAACCCGGCCATCCGGCTGATCAAGACGGTGACCCCGCCCGACCCGGTTCCCTCGGTCGGCGACGAACTCACCTACGAGTTCACCATCACCAACGACGGTGACGTGACCCTGACCGGCGTCACCGTGACCGACCCCCTGCCCGGACTCTCCGCCATCAGTTGCAGCACTTCCGTGCTCGCCCCCGGACAATCCGACACCTGCTCAGCCACCTACACCGTCGACCAGGACGACGTCGACAATGGCTCCGTTGCCAATACTGCGACGGTGTCGGGCACGAGTCCGGACGGAAGCACATTCGAGGACACCGACTCGGCCCTGGTCAGCCCTGGACAGGCTCCGAGCATCAGCCTGGACAAGGACCTCGACAGCAACGCCGACGAGGACAGCTCTGGCAACATCTCGGCCGGCGATACCCTCACCTTCACCTTCGAGGTCAACAACACCGGCAACGTCACCCTGACCAGTGTCGGAGTGACCGATCCCTTGACCGGCCTGTCGCCGGTGACCTGTCCGGTCTCGGTCATCACGCCCGGGGCCACGATCATCTGCACCGCCACCTATTCGGTCACCCAGGCCGACGTGAACGCCGGTTCGATCGGGAGCACCGCCACCACGACCGGAACGCCACCAATCGGCGGGCCGATCGCCGACACTGACCCCCACACGACCCCGGTTCCCCAGTCGCCGTCAATCGACCTGGTGAAGACCCTGGCCGGCAACGCCGACGAGGACGGGTCGGGCAGCCTCACCGTGGGTGACACCCTCACCTACCAGTTCGACATGACCAATGATGGCAATGTGAACCTCGCCAGCGTCAGCGTGACCGATCCCCTACCCGGGCTCTCCTCCATCACTTGCAGCACTTCCGTGCTGACCCCCACACAATCCACCACCTGCACCGCCACCTACGGCGTGACCCAGTCCGACATCGACAATGGCTCCGTCGACAACACCGCGAGCGCCAGCGCCACCCCGCCCCAGGGCGGCAGTGTGATGGACACCGATTCGGTGGGCCTCAGCATCACTCAGGCACCGGAGATGGACCTGGCCAAGACCGTCGGCACCAACGCCGACGAAGACGGCTCTGGGGATGTCAGCGTGGATGACACCCTCACCTATGAGTTCGCCGCCACCAACACCGGCAACGTCACCCTCACCGACCTCGAGGTCGCTGACCCGCTGGTGGGTCTCAGCGCGATCTCCTGCAGCTCGACCACTCTCGCCCCTGGCGGTACCACAACCTGCGCCGCCACCTACACGGTCACCCAGGCCGATGTCGATGCCGGTTCGATCCCCAACACGGCCACCGCGTCGGTCGAGGGTCCGGGTGGCGACCCGACCGACCCCACCGACGACGTCACCGCCACCGACTCACTGGTCACCGGTGTGCCCCGTACCCCGGCCATCGATCTGGTCAAAGACCTCGACAACAACGCCGACGAGGACGGCTCCGGCGACATCAGCGTGGGCGACACCCTCACCTACACCTACGACGTCACCAACACCGGCAACGTGTCACTCACCACCGTC
>JAAEMS010000407.1 GCA_024225275.1 Actinomycetes bacterium | reverse complement strand
GGATCGCCACAGTGGTCGACGCCTCTACGGCACAGGGCACGGCGATCACAATCGTCAACACCCATCTCGACGAAAAGTCGGCCGAACGGCGATCGGAAAGCCTCAGGCAGCTCCTGGCCTGGATCGCCGATTCGCTATCCAGCCGACCGACTATCCTCTTGGGCGACTTCAACTGTGTGCTCGGCGCCGAAGAGCTTACGTGTCTGGAGAGCGCCGGGCTCGGCGCCGTCCTCGGGAGGGGGCATGGGCCGACCACGAATGGGTTTGGCCAGGAGATCGGTCGCCAGATAGACCACATCTTTGTTTCTGATCACTGGGAGGTAGGTCCGGCTATCGTTGATCGGAGCGCAGGTCTGGCGTCTGACCACTTCCCGGTAGTGGCCGACCTCAGCCTTCGCTGAACTTCAGACACCCTCGCCCGATCACCCAGGACAACCGGCACTGTTGCGTTGACGGATCGGGTGCCCAGCAGCGAGGGTGATCGGGTGAATCGTCCCAGTGCTGTCGAGTCCGAATCGTTTGCCGGGTACCGGTTCCCGCCCGAGGTGATCTTGCTGGCCATGCGCTGGTACCTCCCCTACGGACTCTCCTACCGAGACGTGGAAGAACTCCTCGCCGAACGAGGCATCGACGTCGATCACGTCACCGTCTACCGGTGGGTCCAGCGCTTCACCCCACTACTCATCGACGCCGCCCGGCCCTGTCGTCACGCGGTCGGTGACCGGTGGTTCGTCGATGAGACCTACGTCAAGGTCGCGGGGGTCTGGCGCTACGTGTACCGAGCAGTAGACCAGCACGGCCAGGTCATCGACGTCTATGTGTCGAAACGACCCAACACCGCCGCCGCCAGGCACTTCTTCGCAACCGCGTTGGCCGGCCACGGGCGACCCTGTCGAGGTCACCACCGATCTGGCGGCACCCTTGCTGCGCGTTGTCGATGAGCTGATTCCAGAAGCAGCCCACGACACCGAGCAGTACGCGAACAACAGGATCGAGTGGGACCACGGCCGACTC
>JAAEMS010000406.1 GCA_024225275.1 Actinomycetes bacterium | reverse complement strand
GGCCACAGCATCAGGGCACAGCCAATGATGATCAGGGCGACGGCCCACGAGCGGCGATTGAAGACCACCCCGACACGATACCGGCCACCATCACCCCACTCCCGGCGGTAGGTGGCAGTCGGCGGGCGGGATATTGGGCGAGCGGTATGGGATGGTTCGTTCGCGTGGTCACCCTGATCGGACCTGCACCGCTGTGATTGGGTACTGAGTAGAAGGACTAGGCGGTCGGGGATCGGCCGGGAGTGGGTAGCGGTTCCCCACCCGCTGCTGACGGTGTGCGTTCTGCGGCATCCCGCTGTTCCTCAGCCACGAGGTCAACGTCCGGACCGCAGCTGTCGCAGACGATCTCCTCGGAGCCGTGATACTCGTCGTGGATCTCCACAGGTAGGCAGTACCGGCTCATGCCTGCGGGTAGCCGAGTGCTTTCGCTGATCCATGCCCCGTCGAGGATCGCCTCGCCAAGGATTGCAGTGAGGAGATCAGCTCCTCGTAGGTCAGTGCCAGCAAGGTCAGCGCCCTGGAGGTTCGATTTCACGAACTTGGCATCCCCAAGGCGCGCACCGCGCAGAGTAGCGCCGCGGAGATCCGCCGATGAGAAGTCGGCTCGGAAGCAGCCGGCCCCGGTGAGGTTCGCTCGTGTCAGGTCGGCGTTGCGAAGCGTTGCCGCTGTTAGGCGAGCGTCGATGAGGTTCGCTCCATGAAGATCGGCGTCGAGGGCGTTGGCTCGGGAGAGTCGAGCTCCTCGAAGATTCGCATGGCGGAGGTACATGCCCCGGAGCTCCAGTCCAGCGAGGTCGGCATGCGAGAGCTGGCCCGCCGAGCCGAGATCGATCTGACGTTCTCGTTCGGATCGGAATACGTCGCTCAGCGCCTCTGTCCATCCGAACCCACCGGTGACGATGGCACCCGTGATGGCGGCCTGACCGATGGCTGAAAGTGTTGTTCCGCCGGCAGCAATCATGCCTATCCCCAACGCCACAAGACCCCCGCTTGGGACTAGGACGTGCCAGCCGGAGAGGCGCGCCGCTTCACGTCGCAGGCTCTTCGCCAGCTGGGCGCCGGTGGGGCGGTCGGGTTCCTTCACCGGAGAAGTCAGCGGAGGGTGCTCGAACTGGGTCATATGGCCTACGTCGGTCATGGTCCCGCGCGATTGAGCTCGCAG
>JAAEMS010000405.1 GCA_024225275.1 Actinomycetes bacterium | reverse complement strand
AGCTTCTCGGCCACCGCCGGGTCTGGGGCCCGGATGTGCACATCGACATCGCCGGCGCGCCGCTGGATCAGGGCCGTTCCCCCGTCGAGCTCAGCGAGCAGGAGCTCCACCCCTTCGTACACATACCGGGGTGGGCGGGCTTCAGTCGGTTTCGGCGGCCTGGGCCAGCTTCTCGAGAGTCTCCTGCATCCCGGCGCGGGTGTATCCCTCGCGGTCGGCAACGCCGGTGGCCAACTTGGAGAGAGGCTTGAACCAGCCGGGCCGCACATCGTCCCAGGTCTCGGTGACACAGCAGCCCTCGGCCGTGGGCTCGATGTCGTAGCTCCACTCGGCGAGGCCGATGCCCATGATGCTGGAGCGGAACGAGAATCGCTCGGCCGGTGTCGCGTCGAGAACGGTGACTGTTGTCTTCCAGCTCTTCTTCTCGTGCTGGTTCTCACCTCGGAACTTGGCACCGGCCGCCGGCCCTGACCCACCTCCGATCCACTGACCCCCCTGGTTCTCCGGTGACCAGTCGCCCATGCGAGGCAGATCGGAGACCATCTCCCACACCAGGCTTGCTGGGGCCTTGATGTTCTGGGTGACGCTTATCGGTTCAACCATGCGCGGGACCATATCACTGGCCCCCCGGCGGCGGCTCCGGAACTAGCCTCGCCGGCCATGGGACCTCTGGAAGGCGTGACCATCCTCGAACTCTGGTGCATCGGCCCAGGGCCGTTCGCGGCCATGCTGCTGGCTGACATGGGAGCCAACGTGATCCGTGTCGATCGGCCGGCCGAGCCCGAGTACGGCTACCCGGACAACAAGTACCGCACCCTCTACCGGAACCGCCGAGCGGTGACCATCGACCTCGACCAACCCGAGGGCATCGAGGCGTTCATGCGGCTCGTCGAACAGGCCGATGGACTGATCGAGGGCAACCGCCCGGGGGTGTGCGAGAAGCTGGGAGTGGGCCCCGACGACTGCCTGGCCCGCAACCCGGCCCTGGTCTACGGGCGGATGACCGGCTTCGGTCAGGATGGGCCGCTGGCCCAACAGGCCGGGTTCGACCTGAGCTACATCTCGCTCACCGGGGTGGCGAGCTCGGTGGGCACGCCCGAGCAGCCCCTCCCACCCCTCATCCTCGGCGGTGATTTCGGCGGAGGCGGCACCTACCTGGCCTTGGGCATGCTGGCCGGCATCATGTCGGCCCGACAGACCGGCGCGGGCCAGGTGGTCGATGCCGCCATGGTCGATGGCTCCGCCAGCCTCATGGCCTACATGTACGGCGGCCTGCCCACCGGGTTCTGGCGCAACCAGCGGGGCAACAACACCGTCGATGGTGGCCACTGGCTCTACCGGATGTACCGGTGCGCCGACGACAAGTTCGTGTCGGTCGCCTGCCTGAGCCCCCGCCTCTACCTCAACTTCGAGGGGGCCATGGGCCTCGACCCCGCCGAGTTCGGGTTCCATCGTCCCCGTACCGACTGGCCCGAGCTGGCCGAGAAACTGGCGGCCATCATCGTCACCAAGTCTCGTGACGAGTGGATCGCCGCGGTTGCAGGCCAGGATGCATGTGTCCAGCCCGTGCTCGACATGCAAGAGGCGCCCCACCACCCCCACCTCGTGGCCCGGGGCACCTTCGTGGAGCACGGAGGGGTGACCCAGCCGGCGCCGGCACCGCGGTTCAGCGGCACCCCTACCGAGATCCAACGGCAACCTCCTGAGCACGGCGAACACACCCAGGACGTCCTCACCGAGTTCGGCTTCTCGGCCTCCGAGATCGACGCCCTGCGCTCTGGGCGGGTCATCACCAATCGGGAGGACGGCGAGTGAGTGGGCGCGCCCCCATCCGCTTCGGGGTCGCAGGTACGAACTACCTGGACTCGCTCGACGCCATCACCGAGCTGGCCCGTCGAGCCGAAGGCACCGGCTTCTCCAGCCTCACCGTCAACGACCACGTCTTTTCACCCCTCGCTCCCCTCCCGGTGCTGACCGCGGCCGCCGTGGCCACCACCACCCTCAAGCTCGGCACCCTGGTCCTGGCCAACGACTTCCGGCAGCCGGTGATGCTGGCCAAGGAGGCCGCCACCATCGACGCCCTCAGTGGAGGGCGCCTGGAGTTCGGCATCGGGGCCGGCTGGGCCGACGTCGACTACCGAACCCTGGGTATGGCCCAAGCGCCGGCCGGTGTTCGCATCGGCCGGACGCGCGAGGCCATCGAGATCTGCCGCGGCGCCTGGGCGGGCGAGCGCTTCGACTTCACCGGACAGCACTATCGGGTCCGAGGCCTGGAGGGCACACCCCGCCCCACCCACGGCACCATCCCGATCTGTATCGGCGGAGGTGGGCGCCGGGTCCTGACCCTCGCAGCCCGCGAAGCCGACATCGTCGGCATCAACCTCAGCTTCGCCTCCGGTCAGATGGGAGGGGCGGCGGCCACCACGGGCACCGAGGAGCTCACCCGCGAGCGGGTGGCCTGGGTGGCCGACGCGGCGGCCGACGCCGGTCGTACGGTCGAGCTCCAGTGCCGGGTTCACACCGCCACGGTCACCGACGACCCGGGCCCCGTCATCGAGTCACTGGCGAACAGCCAGGACCTCACTCCCTCACAGGTCCAGGCCAGCCCCCACAACCTGGTGGGTTCGGCGGCCGAGATCACCGACAAGATCCACCGGTTCGCCGACGAGCTGGGCCTCACCTACTGGGTGATCCCCCACGAGGCGGCCAGTGACTTCGTACCCGTCGTGGAGGCGCTGGCCGAGAGCTAATCTCGCCTCCATGGAACAACGACGTATCGGCAACACCGACCTCGTGACATCGGCCATCGGTTTCGGCACCTGGGAGATGAGCACCACGATGTATGGCTCCATCGACGTCACCGAAGCGGCCAGGGCCGTGAACGCGGCCATCGACGCGGGCATCACCTTGTTCGACACCGCCGAGGTCTACGGCCCGTTCCACTCCGAGGAGCTACTGGCCAAGGCCCTCGGAAAGCGTCGCGATCAGATCATCCTGGTCACCAAGGTGGGCTTCCAGTACGACGATATGAAGGTCACCGGCACCAACTCCCAGCCCGAGCACGTCATCGCCCGCACCGACTCCTGTCTGGAGCGACTCGACACCGACGTCATCGACCTCATGCTCATCCATTGGCCCGACCACGACACCCCCATCGAGGACACCATGGGTGCTCTCGAACAGCTCAAGACCGACGGCAAGATCCGGCACTACGGGGTGTCCAACTTCAATGTCGAGATGATGGAGACCTGCCAGCAGCACGGCAGCCTCGCCGCCAACCAGGTCGGCTACCACATGTTCGATCGCCGTATGGAGGCCGAGGTCCTGCCCTGGTGTCACGCCAACGACGTCGGCTACATGTCCTACGGCAGCCTGGGTTTCGGCCTGCTCACCGGTGCCTTCACCGCCGACACGACCTTCGAGAAGGGCGACTGGCGGGCCCGGGGCGGCGCCTTCGGATTGCCCCTGTTCGAGGCCGAGCCTTTCGCCCAGGAAGTCAGGGTGGCCGACCGCCTGGTCGAGTTGGCCAAGGAACACGACAAGTCATTGGCCCAGATGGCCATCAGCTGGGTACTGGGCCACGAGGCCGTGTCGGTAGCCCTGGTGGGCATGCGCAACGAGCATGAGCTCAACGAGAACGTGGCCGCCACCGAGTGGAAGCTCACCGACGATATCCGCGCCCAGATCGACCAGGTCTTCGCCGACGAAGGTGTGCCCACCTACGTCGACGCCCCCCAAGCCCTCCTTCCCGGCTGAACTGGTCAAAGGGTCGCTTCGAGTCCCTCGATCAGGCGGGCCACCTCGTCGGGTGAGGTGTAGTGCACGAACGACATGCGCAGGGCGCCGATGTCGGCCGGCTGACCCATGGCCTCGAGCAGGCGTACCGCGTAGAAGTCGCCGGCATCGGCCATGACCCGGTGCTCAACCAGGTCCTTGGCCACCTCGCTCGGAGGCCGTGAGGGCACCACGGCCACGGTGGGGACTCTGATGGTGGGGTCGGACGGCCCCATGATCCGCACGTCATCTCGGTCGCGTAGGTAGTCGAGCAGGGGTGTCACCAGCTCGATCTCGCGATCACGCACCAGGGTCTCGACCCGTCGACCCTTCTCGACCAGAGCGGTCTCGGGGGCGTCGAAGTGGTGATCGTGAAGAGCCTCGACATAGTCGACGACCCCGTTGCAGGCCGCCACCTGAGCATGATCGGGACCGGCCGGCACCAGCCGCTTGTGGCGCGAGTAGTCGTTGAACCAGTGGCTCTGGTTGGCCAACTGGCCGGCAACCCGGTCGCGGACGACCATGACCCCCTGGTGGGGGCCGAACGTCTTGTAGGTCGAGAACAGGTAGATGTCAGCGCCCAGGGCTTCGATGTCCGACAACCCGTGGGGAGCGTGCGACACCCCATCGACCACCGACACTGCGCCGGCGGCCCGTACCAGCGCTGTGATCTCGGCCACCGGGTTGACGTGGGCGACGATGTTCGAGCAGTGAGGAAAGGCCACCAGTCTGGTGCGGGCGTTGAGCAGACCAGCCAGCACCGCGGGATCGAGCTGACCGGTGTCGGCGTCTACATGCCATTCGCGCACGACGATGCCCCGGTCGGCGAGCCGCCGCCACACCCCCGAGTTGGCCTCGTGGTCCTGGTCGGTGACGACGATCTCGTCGCCTTCGGCCCAGTTCTCACCGAAGGCGTTGGCCAGCACATAGGTGTTCTGTGAGGTCGAGGGCCCGATGACCAACTCGTTGGCCGTCACGTTGAGCAGACCGGCCAGCCGAGCGTGGGCCGCGTCCATCTCATCACCGCCCTGGGTCGATGCGGGATATCCCGAGCCGGCGTAGGGCTGGACCTTGGTGCGGGTGTAGAAGTTGGTGAGCCGGTCGATGGTCTGGCGACAGGCATAGCTACCGCCGGCGTTCTCGAAGAATGCCCACCCCTCGAGGGAGGGCTCGGCGAAGGCCGGGAACTGGGAGCGGACGAAGGCAAGATCGAAGGGGCGGCTCATCGGAGGTCGGCCAAACGCTCGGGGGTGGCGGCGGCGACCGCCCCGTGGTGTTCAACCGCGGTCTCTGTGTGGTCGGACATGGGTGAGGGGACTCCCTGGTACTAGAGGATGACGGGCCGGGCCAACCCTGGTTGGGGTCGCCCATCTGCTCGAGAGCCTGGGCCCGGATCTCGACCTCACGGATCTGGCCCGATGGTGTCATGGGTAACTCGCCGACCACGAATAGGTGCAGGTGCCGACCTTCTGTGACCCTGCCCGTCCCAGCCGAGCGAAATGGGGTGCTCGACCCTGGACAGGTGACAGGATAGCGCCCATGTCGAGCCCCCTGATCGTCGAGGTAACCCGCGGCCACGAGGTCGAGAGTCGTCACCAGGTGGACGCCGTCGTCGTCGACCAGGCCGGTAGAGTCGTCGCCGGCTGGGGAGACACCGACCGGATGGTCCTACCCCGCTCGGCGAGCAAGCCCCTCCAGGCCCTCCCCCTCATCACCACCGGGGCCGCCGACGCCTTCGACCTGTCCCAGATCGAGCTGGCGCTCTCGTGCGCCTCGCACAATGGAGAGCCCGACCACACGAACCAGGTCGAGGCGTGGCTGGCCCGGCTCGGCCTACCCGAAGAGACCCTCGAGTGTGGGGCCCAGCGGCCGGGATACCAGCCCGCCGCCGATGACCTGATTCGCAGTGGGATCGAACCCGGTCATCGGCACAACAACTGCTCCGGCAAACACAGCGGGTTCCTCACCGTGTGCCGCCATCTAGGTCTCGACCCTGCCGGCTACATCAACCCCGACCACCCTCTCCAGTCCGACCAGGTCACCGCCGCCCTCGAGGACCTGTGCATGATCGACCTCGCCTCCCAGACTCCCGGTATCGATGGTTGCGGCATCCCGGTGTGGGCCATCCCGATCACCGCTCTCGCCCGCGGGTGGGCTCGGCTGGCCCAACGGGGGGCCGGGCGCCGACTCCTCGACGCCATGATCGCCAATCCCTTCTACGTCGCCGGGACCGGCCGGACGTGCACCCAGATCATGAGGGAGGCCCGCGGCGCCACCGCGGTGAAGACCGGCGCCGAGGGAGTGTTCTGCGCCTCGATGGGCGACGAGGGCCTGGGCGTGGCGCTCAAGGTCCGCGATGGTGCCTCGCGGGCGTCGGGGCCCGCCATCGAGTTCGTCCTCGACCGCTACGGCACCTACGACGCCCCGGCCAGCCGCCCCGTCACCAACTGGGCCGGCACCGAGGTGGGCGAGATCCGCGTCCTGACGTGAGGGCCCATTCCTCCTACTCGATGCCGTGATCCAGGGCGTAGCGGACCAGCTCCTGTTTCCGGTTGAGCTGGAGCTTCTTGAGGATGTTCCGGGTGTGGTTCTCGACCGTCTTCTCGGCGATGTAGAGCTCCTCACCGATCTCGCGATAGCTGTGGCCCCTGGCCACCAGCTGCAACACCCCCCGTTCGCGTTCGGTCAGGGCTTCACCGGGCACATCACCCTTCTTGAGCCGCCGGAACTCGGTGAGTACGAGGGCGGCCAACGACGGCGAGAACACCGGCTCGCCCCGGGCTGCCTTCCAGAGCTCGCGGCGTAGCTCCTCGGGCTCGGTCGACTTCACGAGGTAGCCGATGGCTCCAGCCGCGACCGCATCCAACAGATCTCGTTCGGCCTCGGACACCGTGAGCATCACCACCGGTACCGATTCGGCCACGGCCTTGGCCAGGGCGATGCCTCCCCCCTCGGGCATGTGGAGATCGCTGAGCACCAGGTCGGGCTTCGTGCGCTCGATGACCTCGATGGCTTCGGCCGCATCGCCGGCTTCGCCGACCACACGAAAGTTGTCGCCCAGGTCGGCCCGCAGGCCTGACCGCCAGATGCGGTGGTCGTCGGCGATGACCACCTTCACCGGCCCGAGGCTCGATGGCTCTCGCTCGTTGGATTCGCTCATCGATCCATCCCTTCTCGACTCACAGCCACAGCCTGACCTCGGTCCCCCGGCCGGGCCGACTGACGATGTCGGCTCTGCCTCCGAGGTCGTTCATCCGGCCCCGAATGGACCGACTCATGCCGATTCCCTCTGTCACCTCATCGGCAATGAAGCCCGATCCGTCATCCTTCACCGACACGAACACCGCATCACCGGATTCGCCGGGTTCCGCGTAGACCGTCACTGACCGGGCCTGACCATGCTTGCCGGCGTTGTTCATGGCCTCGCCCACCGCTCCGGCGAGGGCGTCGACCTCATCGGGTTTGAGCCGGGGCAGGTCCTCAGCCACCACTATCGTGACTCGGCCGCCGAACATCGTCTCATGGCGGGCGGCCAGATCGCGGATGCGGGGCTCGAACTCGGCCACGGCCGGGCGGTCACCGGCCAAGAAACCCCGCAGATCGTGCTCCTGGTCGCGGGCCAGGGCCGCCAGCTCGGGATCGGTGGACCTTCGTTGGATGACCGCCAGGGTCTGGAGCACACCGTCGTGTAGCCGTCGCGACACCTCTTCCCGGGCCCGGGCCGCCGAGATCTCCCGCTCCGCCTGCCGTAGACGGGTGGCGGCGTAGCCCGAAACGGTGCCCACCAACACGAAGAGTCCCGTCTTCGACAAGACCGACAGTCCCCACGCCGTTCGACCGAGGAGCCGCGGCCCTTCACCGATGAAGCTGGCGAGGGACATGAGCAGCGCCGCCCCCAGCCCCACCCGCCAGCCGAAAGCCAGACCGGCGGTGATCAGGGCGGCGTTGGGCCACGCCCACGGCAGGGACTGGCTGCGGGCGGGATCGTAAACCAGACCGTCACCCAACAGCAGGCAGAGCCCGACCAGGAGCTCCAGGCCGACGACGGCAGGGTGCAACAGACTGAACGGAGCCGACTCCACCCGCACCGAGATCCCCACCGTGACCACCAGGGCCACCACCATGAGCCCCCACGCCAACTCCGGCCTGATCAGCAGATCCCGAGAGTAGAAGACCCCCACGCCGGCCCACCCCAGACACAGCCAGCGATAGATGGCAATGGCCCGCAGCAGGCCGCGGATCAGGACCTCCTCACCCACCTGGGGGACCTCCTGGGCGGGTGCCGTCATGGGCCCAGATTAGGGGTGTACCCAGGGGGATCTGGGGGAATCCCCCAGGACCCCGGGACGACAACCCGTGGCCCAATAGAAGACATGACGACAACCCTCGCCCCTCAACAGAGCCCATCCACCCGGGTCACGGCCGCCACCATGGCCGCCCACACCCGTTCTGACCGCAACCGGGCGGTCGACCTGTACCGGGTGGTGGCCATGGCCGCGGTGGCCATCGGCCATTGGCTGGCCCTGGTAGCGGTAGCCGGGCCCGACGGTGAACTGATCACCGGCAACGCCCTCGAGTTCGTTCCCTCCATGGCCCCCATCACCTGGCTTCTCCAGGTGATGCCCCTGTTCTTCGTCGTCGGCGGGTTCTCCTCGGCTCTGTCGCTCGACTCCCACAACACCGGAGGCGGCCGGCCCCAGGATTGGGTGGCCGCCCGCATGCGCCGCATGCTCGCCCCCGCCGTCGTCCTGGCCGGTACCTGGGTGGGCATCCTCGGGGCCGCCACCGCCCTCGGTGTCGGGTCTCTGGCCGGAGCGGGTGCCGTGGCCGCCGCCATCCCCCTGTGGTTCCTGGCCAACTACACGATCGATACCGCTCTGGCCCCTTACGTTCTGCCCCGGTTCCGCCGGAATCCGGGTCTCGTGGCCGGCGGACTGCTCGGTGCCTTCGCCCTGTTCGAAGCCCTCCGCTTCGCCGGAGTCCCCTACCTGCCTCACGTCAACTGGGTGATCGGGTGGCTCCTGTTCCAGGTCGCCGGCTTCGCGTGGCGGGATGGATTCCTGCCCACCGGTCGCCGCCTGCTCGCCACCGCCAGTGCCCTGTGGGCCGCCGCCGTGGCTGGGGTCACCTTCGGCCCCTGGCCCGTCGCCATGGTCCACCACCCCGGCCTCGAGAACAGCCCCACCCATCCCCCGTCGGTTGCCCTTCTCCTGTTCGGTGCCGCCTACTCGGCCACCGCCCTCGCCGCCGCTCCCCGGGCCACAGCCTGGCTGTCCCGTAGTCCCCGGGCCTGGACCGCGGTCGTCGCCGCCAACTCAGCCGCCATGTCGGTGTACCTGTGGCACATGACGGCCGCCGTCGCCGCCACGGCTCTGTTCCATGCCTTCGGCCTCATCCCCTCGGTCACTGTCGGGTCGGTCGGCTGGTGGGTCGCCAAGATCCCCATGATCGGCCTGTCCCTGCTCATTCTCGTCCCGATCGTCGCTGTGGTGTCCCGGGTCGAACGACGGGCCCTACTCGCTCCCCGTCAGCCCTGGCAGGGTGGTGCGGCCTCGATGTTCGTGCTCGCCGCCGCGGTCTCCACCTCAATGAAGCTCTGGTCGGGTGGAGGGATCGGGCCGGTTGCGCTGGGCACCACCGGTCTGCTCATCATCTGGTTCGGGTGGCTGCGTACGCCCACTACCGCGTGACGCTCACGAACCTGGGCGGGCAGATGGGCTCGGGCGTACTCGATCTCATGGGCCAGGACGATGTCGAGAAGCTCCATCCGGTCGGGGGTCTGCTTCCACGGCACCGGAACGTAGATGGGGAGTCCGAAGCGCCTCAGCTCGCCCAGGCCCGCATAGATCAGCTTCTGGTACTCGCAGCGCTCAGCCCAGTCCCAATGGGCGGGAGCGAAGCCGGTACCCGGATCCAACAACAGCCGTTCACCGATGCCGAACCGGTCGGCTCGGCGCAGCTGCTCGGCGAACCAGTCCACCATGACAGCCACCGGGTCACCCTCGACATGTTTGAGGTGGCGAGGATCGGGTCCGAGCATGAAGGGCAACACAACGGTGCACTCCCGCTCGGCGGCGAACTCGAGCATGGCGTCGTCCTGGAGGGCGTCGGCGGCGTTGAGCACCATGGCCCCGGCGTCGAAGGCCCGGCGGGCCGTCTCGACCTGCCAAGTGTCGACCGAGACCTCGACCCCCAGACTCACCAGAGCGCGAAGCGGGTGGCGCAGGGTCTCCCACTCCTGGTCGGGGGTGACGAACCGGGCGTCACCGTGGGAGGCCTGACCGCCCAGGTCCAGGTGATCGGCCCCTTCGCTCAACAGCTTCTGGCCCAGGGCCAGGGCGTCGTCGTAGGTGGTCGCGATCGAGAACTCAGCCAACGAGTCGGGCGAAGCGTTGACCACGCCGAAGATCTCCATGACCGGCGACTCTATCGAGGGGCAAGTGAGGTGATCAGCGCGACAACGCTTCTGCCTCGGCCACGAACTCGAAACCCAGCGCATCCGCCGCCGCTTCCTCGGTGAGCATGCCCTTGTGAGTGTTCAGACCGCCCAGGAGGCCCGGCACTGAGTTGAGGGCATCGACCGCGCCCTGGTCGGCCAGGGCGATGACATACGGGAGCGTGACGTCGTTGAGAGCCTCGGTGGAAGTGTGGGGAACGGCGCCGGGCATGTTGGCCACGCAGTAGTGCACCACGTCGTGGACCACATAGGTGGGCTCAGCGTGGGTGGTGGCGTGTGAGGTCTGGAAGCAGCCTCCCTGGTCGATGGCGACATCGACGAGGACCGAACCCGACTTCATGCCCTTCACCATCTCCTCGGTGACCAGGCGGGGGGCGGCCGCACCGGGCACCAGCACGGCACCGATGACCAGGTCAGCGCCCAACACCCACTCGTCGAGGGCGGCCTGGGTGGAATACACGGTGCGCAGGGCCGGACCGAACCGGCGGGCCAGGCGGTCGAGCACGTCAACGCTGCGGTCCAGGATCGCCACATCGGCGCCGAGGCCAACAGCCATCTCGATAGCGTTCGTCCCCACCACACCGCCACCGATGACGGTGACCTTGGCGGGAGCGACGCCGGGGACGCCGCCCAGAAGGATGCCCGAACCACCCTGAGGGGCCTCGAGGCAATGGGCGCCGGCCTGGATGGACATCCGGCCCGCCACCTTCGACATCGGGGCGAGGAGAGGCAGACCGCCGTCGCGACCCAGGACCGTCTCGTAGGCGATGCAGGTGGCGCCCGACGCGAGCAGGTCGCGGGCCTGGTCGGGATCGGGAGCGAGATGGAGGTAGGTGAACAGGGTCTGGCCCTCGCGGAGGCGGGCTCGTTCCGGAGCCTGGGGCTCTTTCACCTTCACGATCAATTCGGCCTCGGCGAAGACGGTGTCGGGACCGTCCACCACCTTGGCGCCGACATCAGCGTAGGCCGAGTCGGGGTATCCGGATCCCAGGCCGGCGCTCCCCTCGACCAAGACCGAGTGCCCCCGGGATGTCAGCTCGCGGACACTGCCGGGGGTCATGCCCACCCGACGCTCTTCGTTCTTGATCTCTTTTGGCACACCGACGATCACGACGGTTCCCCCTTGGTCGACAGGCCGGACTCACCCGGTCACGGTACTGCGGCCCTTCCGCCTCAGGATTGTGAATTATGCGCCAATTGCCCCCTTTCCCGCATGATTCGTACGCCAGAACCGCTCTAAGCGCACTGATCTGCTCAACAAGTCCTATTGTGGAGCCCATGACACCACTCGACTCGATCGACGTCCTCCTGCTCGAGGAGCTCCAGCGCGACGGCCGGGCCACCAATACCGAGATCGCCGATCGGGTGGGTTTGTCGCCGTCGGCCGTTCTGCGCCGCACTCGACGCCTGGAGGATTCCGGCGTGATCGCCGGTTACGCCATGCTCATCGAGCCCCACACCATCGACCGCCACGTCGACGTGTTCGTGGAGATCTCACTCGAGAGCCAGACCGAGGACCGGCTCGACGCCTTCGAGGAAGCGGTCGTCCAATGCCCCCGGGTGATGTCGTGCCATCTGATGGCGGGAGCCGCCGACTATCTGCTCCACCTCGCGGTTGCCGACACGTTGGACTATGAGCAGATTCACCGCCAATACCTGTCGAATCTGCCCGGTGTGGCCAGTATCCGGTCGAACTTCGCCATGCGTACCGTGCACTCGACAACGGCCTACAGCCTCGCCGAATAGGCCCATGGCCCCGCGCGACAGGGACCCCTGGGGACTAAATTCATGGGCCGTCCGTCCGAACCTGGGGTGAACGTCTCCCCATTTCTAAAGTCACTCTACGTGGTGGCCGTTACCACTCTCTGAATCCAAACCCGGACCAGAGAGGTATCGATCGTGACCGGCGGACGTGCGTGGAAGAGGCGAGTGACAGCGGCTCTCGCGGTTGTCGGACTCAGCCTGGGCGTGGCCCCCGGCCTGGCCTCGGCCAACACGGTCGAGGAGCAGATGGCCGACGAGATCCTCGCTGACCACAACGTTGAGCGTGTCGCCCACGGCCTCGATCCCATTGCCCCGGCGGTCTGGCTCGAAGCCCCCGCGCTGGCCCAGAGCTTCGCCATGGCGGACTCGGGCTCCCTGTTCCATTCGGACCTGGGCAACCTGATCGCTCACGGTGGTGTGTGGTGGGCCGGCGAGAACGTGCTCTACATGCCTTTCACCGCAGACCAGGCCACCCCCCTCTGGATGGACTCCCCCGGGCATCGGGCCAACATCCTGTCCACGAATCCCACCCACCTCGCGGTCGCCGTCGTCTGTGTCGGCACCCGGGCCTACGTCACCACCCAGTTCGTCGACAACCCCGACTCCCCCTCGGTGGTTCCCGAATTCATCGGTCGCCGGAACCCCCGCTGTGGTGATGCCGACCCGGCATCGATCGCGGACATCGAGTACACGGCCAGCGAGAACGGCCTCTGGGCGGTCGACCGGGACGGCGAGATCTACACCCGCGGCGACGCAGTCGACCACGGTTCGGCGCCCACTCTCGCCTCGGACGAGAACGTGGTGTCGATGTCGGTCACACCTGCGGGCGCCGGCTACTGGCTCTTCACCGACAAGGGTCGGGTCTTTGCTCGTGGTGATGCCGCCCACAAGGGCGACATGGCCGGAGTGACCCTGGCCGGGCCCGTGATCGACTCGGTGGCCATGCCCGACGGCAACGGCTACTACATGGTCGCCTCCGACGGCGGCGTGTTCGCCTTCGGCTCGGCCCGCTTCTGGGGCTCCATGGGCGGCCTCGAGCTCAACCGGCCCGTCAACGGACTCGCCCCCACGCCGTCAGGGAAGGGCTACTGGCTGATCGCCTCGGACGGCGGGGTCTTCGCGTTCGGCGACGCCACCTTCTCGGGTTCGATGGGAGGCACCAGCCTGAACAGTCCGGTGGTGAGCATGGTCCCCTACGGCGACTCCTATCTCCTGGTGGGTCACGACGGCGGCATCTTCAACTTCAGTTCCGCGGCCTTCCACGGCTCGCTCGGGGGTGCTTCCACGGACAGCGGGATCGTGGCTGTCGCCGTGCGCGACAACGGCTCCGGCTACTACATGGTCAGTGCCGACGGCGAGCTCTACGGCTTCGGCGCCTCGGCGGGCGGCTGAGCGCATCCCCTGCTACCGGGTGAAGGTACTGACCACCTCGACCCGCGGCGTGTGGGGGAAGAGGTCGACGAGAACCGACCGCTCGAGCCGGTAGCCCGCTTCCACGAGCAGGCCGGCGTCGCGACCAAGAGCGCCGGCGTCACAGGACACCAGGACAAACCGCGAGGCGCCGGTGGAGGCCAGCACATCGACTCCGGCCTTCCCCAGGCCGGCCCGTGAAGGGTCGGCGACGACCAGGTCGGCGTTCGACGGATGCCAGCGCTCGACCGCCACCCGGATCGCCTTCACCGGCAGGTCAGCCAGGTTGACCCGGGCATCGGCCACCGCCGAGGCCGATCGTTCGACAAGGGTGATGCGCTCGGCCCCCAAGAGAGCCGTTGACATCAGCCCCACACCGCCGTATGCGTCGATGGCTCGCAAGCCGGTGGGGTCGCCGGCCGCCCGACCCACTTCGACCACGAGGGCCTCGGCTCCGTCGGGCCGGGTCTGGAAGAAAGAGTCGGCCCCAACTCGCCACCGCCGACCGGCCACCTCCTCGTGAATCCACGCCCGCTTCTGGGCCAACTGGTCAGCCCCGACAACCAGGACATCGGCCCGAACCGTGACCTCCGCGGCATTGGGGCGAACGACGACCATGCGCTCGCCGGTACCGACACCCACCCGGATCGACACCTCGTGGGCGGCCCCGAAGCGACCGTCGACCAGGATCTCCTCCACCAGAGGATGGCTGACCAGGCACGAGCCGACCACCACCACGTCGTGGCTCTGGGCGACCCGGAAACCGGCCCGTCCGCCCTGAACGGCAGCCCGCATCGCGGTGCGGTAGCCGTCGGTGGGGAGCTCCGGGCCGAGCTCAACCAGAGGATCGGGGATGCGCCCGAGCCGTTGGAGGGCGTCTCGGACCATGCCGAGACGGAGCTGACGTTGGGCCTCAGGGGTGGCGTACTGGAGGCCACACCCACCGCATCCGTCGGCCACGTGGGGACAGGGTGGGTCAACCCGGGAGGGGGACGCATCGAGGATCTCGACCGCCTTCGCGCGGAGGAACCGCTTCTTCTCCGCCGTGATGGCCACGGTCACCCTCTCGTCGGGGAGAGCGCCCTCGACGAAGACGACCCGACCGTCAGCGGCGCGGGCCACCGCCTCACCTCCGTTGGCCATGCCGTGGGTGGTGACCTGGAGCTGGTCGAAAGGGTCCTGATCCATCGAGGGCAGGCTAGGCGGACAGATAGGGTGAGCGGCCATGAACGTGTTGCGTCCGATCCAGATTGCTCCGTCCATACTGCCTGCCGACTTCTCGAAACTGGGTGACGAGTGCGTCGCCCTCGAGAAAGCAGGGGTCGATCGGATCCACCTGGATGTGATGGACGGCCGGTTCGTGCCCAACCTCACATTCGGGCCCGACGTCATCGCCTCGATCCGCCCTCACGTGACCGTGCCCTTCGAGGCCCACCTCATGGTCGAGCAGCCCGACGAGCTGGCCCACCTCTACGTAGAGGCCGGCTGCGACACACTCATGGTGCACGTCGAGGTGTGCCCCCACCTCCACCGCACGCTCATGCACATCCGCGATCTCGGTGCCTCACCGGCGGTGGTTCTGAACCCGGCCACCCCGGCCGCGGCCATCGAGAATGTGCTCGATGTCTGCGATCTGGTTCTGGTGATGACCGTGAACCCGGGGTTCGGGGGTCAGGCGTACATTCCCTCCACGGAGCCGAAGGTGGCGGCGATCCGCAAGATGATCGTCGACGGCGGCCACGACTGCGACCTCGAAGTCGATGGCGGAGTGGGCCCCAACACGATCGCCGGACCGGCGGCGGCCGGCGCCAACGTGATGGTGGCCGGATCGGCGCTGTTCAGTGACCCCGAAGGCCTGGAACACGCCGTCACCGATCTACGGGCCCGGGCCGAAGCGGCCCGGTAACCCCTGCGGTAACCCCTGCGAAATCTGGGTGATAAGGGTGATCTGATCACCCTTATCACCCAGATTTCCTCAGGAGGTCAGGCGATCTCGCCCCGACGGACGATCACATTGTCGATGAGGCCGTAGTCCTTGGCCTCAGCGGCACTGAACCAGCGGTCACGGTCGCTGTCGGCGGAAATGGTGTCGACCGGCTGACCGGAGTGTTCGGCGATGAGCTCGGCCATCTCCTGCTTGGTCTTGCGCATCTGCTCGGCCTGGATGGCGATGTCGGTGGCCTGACCCTGCACACCGCCCAGAGGCTGGTGCATGAGGATGCGGGCGTGGGGCAGGGCGTAACGCTTGCCGGGGGCTCCGGCCGTGAGCAGGAACTGTCCCATCGAGGCGCCCAGACCCATGCAGATGGTGGCCACGTCGGGGCCGATGAACTGCATGGTGTCGTAGATCGCCATCCCCGCGGTGACCGACCCGCCCGGCGAGTTGATGTACAGCCAGATGTCCTTGTCGGGGTCTTCACCCTCGAGGTACAGCATCTGGGCGGAGATGTAGTTGGCGATGGTGTCGTTCACATCGGTACCGAGAAAGACGATGCGGTTCTTCAGCAGCCGGTTGAAGATGTCACTCTGAGGCTCGGCCGGCGTGTCCGCTCGGAGATCCGGCACCTCAAGTCGGGGGTCAGTCATATTGTCCACGCTACCGGCCCCGACCCTCGTTCGGCTGACCCGGGTACGCTTGCCTGGCCACGCGGACGTGGCGGAATTGGCAGACGCACCGGCTTTAGGTGCCGGCGCCGAAAGGCGTGGGGGTTCGAATCCCCCCGTCCGCACCAGTTAGCCGCGGGAACCGGCATCAGCTGAGACGACCTCGCGGACCGGGTGTCGGTTGACCAACCACACACCCACCAGCAGGAACGCACCACCGATCCACTCAATCGGCTCGAGTAGCTCGCCGGTCCATACCGCCGACACCACCGCGCCGAAGAACGGGATCAGGTACGCAGTGGCGGCGGCCTCGGTGGCCGACGCCCGAGAGATCACAGTGGCCATCAGAGTGAACGGCACGGCCATCGACACCACACCGGACCAGAACAGAGGGAAGGCGAAGTCGGAGGTGGCCTCGACGGCCCAACCCTCGAAGATCGCTCCCAGCACGGCCATGCTCAGCGACGACACCACCAGCTGGAGAGCCACGAACATCAAAGGGCTGATCCGGCTGAGATCCCAGCTCTTCTGGGTCACCACCCCTACCGCCCAGGTGAACGTGGCCACCATCATGAAGGCGAAGCCGGTGGCGCTGGTGTCGCCCGACAGCGCCGGCCAGGCCAGACCGAAGGCGCCGAGGGCACCCACCCCCAGACCGATGAAGCCGGTGCGGGCCAACCGCTCGTGCAGGAAGATCCAGGCCAGGATGGCCGCGAACAGGGGCATGTTGGCCGACAGCAGGGCGGCCAGGCCCGGACTCACCCGGGCGACCCCGTAGGCCAGCGTGGCCGAGGAGGTGGTGGTGACCAGGGTGGCGACCACAATCACGCCCCGCCAGGTCTGACGGTCGGACAAGGGCGGGGGCCGCTCGCCTCGAACGTGAGCGACCACCATCAGGACCAGGGCCCCCGAACCGGCCCGCACCGAGGTGAAGGAGAGGGGCTCGGCATGTTCGAGCGCGGCCTGGAGGGCCACATAGTTGGTGCCGATCAGAAACGCCGTGAGGACGACCAGCCAGACAGTGGGTATGGGACGCCGGCCGGACACCGGGGGCACGCTAGTGCCCTACCTCGGGGGGGTCAGTGGTGGCCGGCGTCTTCGAGCCCTCTGCGAGCCTCGAGAATGGCTTCACGGAGGATCGATACCACCGAGTCGACCTCGTCCTTGGTGATGACCAGGGACGGTGACATGACGTTCCGGTCGCCGACCGGTCGCACGATGAGCCCCCGCGCCTCAGCCTCATTGGCAACCCACTTGCCCACATCGACGCCGTCGTCGTAGCGACGTCCGGTGTCGGAATCGGCCACGAAGTCGACGCACACCATCAGATGCGAACCTCGCCCATCGCCCACCATGGGGAGGTCAGTGAGGGTCTCGAGCCGCTCGAGGAAGTAAGGGCCGACCTCGTCAGAGACGTAGAGGATCCCGTGCTCATGGCAATAGGCGGCGATGCGCTGGAGATGGTCGGCCGGCGGCATGATCACACCACCGGCGCCCATGATGGGTTCGGCGAACAAGCCCGCGACATGGTCGGGGCCGCCCAGTTCGGCCACCTTGTCCTGGAACTCCTGCACGAGGTCGTCGGCGAACTCCTGCTCGGTGCGCCCGGCCCCATGTCGGTAGAAGTTCGGCGAACTGACGTGGTGGATGGTGTCGGTGATGAAGGTGAACTCCGGCATCTTGTCGCCTGGCTTCCCGCCGATCGACATCGCGGCCACCGTCGTGCCGTGCCAGGCGTCGACCCGGCTGATGATGCGGCGCCGACCGGTCTCTCCCTTGACCCCCCAGTAGTACTGGATGAGGCCGTCTACGTGGTGATGACGTCGGGCCGGTACGACCTGATCGTCGAAGCGCTCAGTGTCGACGACTACGTCGACATGGTCGATCGGATCCGGGTGCTCGACGGGGTTTCGGCGGTCGAAGCGTCCACCTACCTGGCCACGGTCAAGCAGACCTACGACTGGGGCGTCGGCTAGTGACCGAGTAGCTCGGCCAGGGCTCCGAACGCCCGGGCCCGGTGGCTGATGGCGTTCTTGGCGTCGGCCCCCATCTCGGCGAAGGTCTCCCCCGGACCGTCGTCGGCCACGAACACCGGGTCGTAGCCGAAGCCGCCGTCACCCCAGGCCTCGAGCGTGATGTGGCCCTCTACCACGCCCTCGGCGATGGTCTCGGAGCCATCGGGGTAGCGCACGAGCGCCACCGTCCGGAACCGGGCCCTCCGGTCAGCGGGTTCTGTGGCCCCCAATGCTTCGAGGTCGACCAGCAGCTTGGCCAGATTGGCCGTGTCATCGTGCTCGGGACCCGCGAAACGAGCCGAATGAACGCCGGGGGCGCCGCCCAGGGCGTCGACCTCGAGGCCGGTGTCATCGGCCACCGCTACCTCCCCTGTCGCCTCGCAGAGCGCAACCGCCTTCAAGCGGGCGTTGCCCTCGAGGGTGGGGGCGTCCTCGACCACGTCGGGTACCTCACCGGGTCGAGGCAGCAGCTCGACGACCTCGCCGAGGATGGCCCGGATCTCCTCGACCTTGTGGGGATTGGCGGTGGCCAGCACCAGCCGGACCCGGGCCGTCACCTCTGGCTCGCCTTCGGGCTCCGCGCCGTGCGGTTCATCAGCCCTGGGAGGGGGTGGGGTCGCGGAACTCAGGAGGGGTGGCCAGAACCTCGCGTTGTATCTCGGTGATGGTGCCGATCCCCGACTCGGCCAGAGCCAACAGGGCATCGAGCTCAGCCCGTTCGAACGGAACCCCCTCGGCCGTTCCCTGCACCTCGACGAAGTGGCCGACTCCGGTCATGACCACATTCATGTCGGTTCCGGCGTTGGCGTCCTCGATGTAGGGCAGGTCGAGGCGGGGCTCGCCGTCGATGATGCCCACCGAGATGGCTGCACATTCAGTGATGAGCGGGTGGCTCTCGATCCTCTCGGCCTGCACCAGCCGGGTGCACGCATCGTGGAGGGCCACGTAGCCGCCGCAGATGGACGCGGTGCGGGTACCGCCGTCGGCCTGGAGGACGTCGCAGTCGACATTGACCTGTCGCTCACCCAGGGCCCCCATGTCGACCACGGCCCGGAGGGACCGGCCGATCAGGCGTTGGATCTCCTGGTCACGGCCAGATGTCCGGCGGCGGATCCGCTCGGGCGACGAACCAGGCAGCATCGAGTACTCAGCGGTGACCCAGCCCTCACCCGATCCCCGCATCCACCGGGGTACGTCCTCGTCGATCGAGGCAGTGCACAAGACCCGAGTCTGGCCGAAGCTCACCAGGACCGAGCCGGCGGCCATGACCGTGAAGTCACGTTCGAAGCTGACGGGTCGGAGTTGATCGTTGGCACGGCCGTCGGGTCGCACAGGGCGCTCCTTGAGGAATCGGGGGGGTCGGGCGGGGGCAAGGCTACCGCCACGGACCTCTACCAGGGGTCGACCGCGTCGAGCTCGGGACCGAGAAATCGGGAGCCGAGCTCACGGAACGAGTCGACGTCGCCGCTGCTGAAGAACCGGTGGCGGCCCACCCGACCCCTCTTCGCCGATGCCTCCAGCAGGCGACCGACGGCAAACGCCGTCTCGTCGGCGGATGAGACCAGGGTGACGTCTCGACCAACGGCATCGGAGATGGTGCGGGCCAGGAACGGGTAGTGGGTACAGCCGAGCAGCAGACTGTCGATGCCGGCCTCGACCATGGGAGCCAGGAGCCTCTCAGCCAGCACTGATACCTGGTCGCTGTCGGTCTCACCCCGTTCGACGAACTCGACGAAGCCCGGACAGGCAGCGCACGTCAGGTCGACGTCAGCGGCCGCGGCCACCGCATCCTGATAGGCGCCCGACCGGATGGTGCCGACCGTACCGATGACCCCCACCCGTCCCGATGGTGAGGCCCCAATCAAGGACTGTACGCCCGGCTCGATCACCGACACGATGGGGACGTCGACCACATCGGCGAGATCATCAAGAGCCGCGGCAGCCGCGGTGTTGCACGCCACCACCAGGAGCTTGATGTCGAAGCGCTCCACCAGGCCGGCTGAGATCTCCACGGCGTACTCACGAACCTCTTCGAGCGGTTTCGAGCCATAGGGGTAGCGGCCGGTATCGCCCATGTACACGAGGTCTTCGCTGGGCAGCACGTCGATGAGGGCCCGGGCCACGGTGAGCCCGCCGAACCCCGAGTCGAACATGCCGATGGGACGAACCAGGTCGCTCACGACACCTCTGTGGGCTCGTCGTCATCTACGGCATCGTCCAGCGTCCAGTGGCCGAGGCCCGGCATGAGCCGAGCGATGGCCACCACCCCGGCGATACAGGCCAGGCCACCCGAGACCGCCGAGGTCCGAACCGAGGTGAGAGCAGCGACGGCACCCGCCTCGGCGTCACCCAACCGGGGGCCGCCGGTGACCACGGCGATGTGGACGGCGCTGAGCCGACCCCGCAGGCGGTCGGGCACCGAGAGCTGGAGGATCGTGTTTCGGAACACAGCCGAGACGACATCGGAGGCACCGGCGAAGGCCAGGCAGAGGAAGGCCAACCAGAACCACCGGGCGAACCCGAAGAGGGCGATCGAGACCCCCCAGGCGGCCACCGCCCACAGGACGGCGCGACCCTGATGCCGGATCCGGGTCACCCAGCCGGACATCAGGGCGGCCACCAACCCGCCCGCCCCCGGAGCGGCGTACAGGAGCCCGACGGCGCCGGCCTGACCGGCGAACGTGGTGGCCGCCAGCTCGGGGAACAGGGCGCGGGGCATGCCGAACACCATGGCGTTGATGTCGATCACGAAGGTGCCCTGAAGGGCCTGGCGGCCCCTCAGGTACCTGAGGCCCTCGAACACCGACTTGGAGTTGGCCCTGGTGCCTCCTCCTGCGGGAGGCAGGGGCCGCACCGCCAGGATGGCCACCAGCGAAACCACGAAGGACGCCGCGTCGATCCAGTAGGCCGCGGCCAGGTTCACGTACTCGATGAGGAACCCCGCGGCGGCCGGTCCGAACAGCCCGCCCACGTGGAACAGAACCTGGTTCAGGGCGGCCGCGGCCGGCAGGAGGGTCTTGTCCACCAGCATCGGCGTGGCGGCGTTGCGAGTGGGCTGATCGATGCTGAAGATGCCGCCCTGGACCGCGGTGAGCACATAGATGGGCCACAGACGTTCGCCCCCCGCCGCGTTCAATGCCAGGCCGACCGACGTGAAGAAGAGGACGATCTGGGTGATGACCAGCAGCTGACGACGGTCGTGGGAGTCAGCCAGGGCTCCACCCAGCAGCGACCCCAACAACACCATGGGCAGCTGGACCAGCCCGAGGGTGCCGACCGCCCACGATGAATCGGTGATGGCGAAGACCTGGACCGGGGCGGCGACCACCGTGAGCTGACGACCGAGCGACGAGACGGCCTGCCCGCCGTAGAGCAGCCGATAGTCCCGCGATTCGCGCAGGGGCTGTATGTCTACGAGGAGTCCCGAGGCGCCCATGTCGGCGCCAGGATAGGGAGAAGGGGTTGGGAGCGCACCGAGATGACAGCCTCGCCCTTGGTCTGGGTGCGCCACATGAACCGGACGTCGACGTTTCCGGGATGGGTGATATCGGGGTCGAGCCCGGTGATCTCGACACCGAATCGGATGCCTTCCAGCGGATGGACAGCCAGTGCACCGATTCGACGAATCGTAGAGGACGCGGCCAGGAGCCGGACTTGGCGCTGCCGGCCGTTCCCCGACAGAGTTCCGGAATGGAATTCGACCTCGAACAGACCGACGCCCTCCTCTCCACCACCCGCGCCGTGCGCAAGCGGCTCGACTTCGACCGCGACGTACCCGATGACGTCCTGCTCGAGTGTCTCCAGCTGGCGGTCCAGGCACCCACCGGCTCGAACAACCAGGGCTGGCGCTGGATGGTCATCCGCGACACCGAGAAGAAGGAGGCCCTGGCCGAGATATACCGCCAGGCCGGGGGCAAGTATCTGGCCGCTGCGGCCCGCGACGCGGACACCGGGACCCAGACTGGTCGGGTCATCGACTCGGCCAGCTTCCTGGCACAGAACTTCGGGAAGGTACCGGTCATGGTGATCCCGATGATCATCGGCCGTCTCCCTGACAGCTCGGCCGGGAGCGCCGCCGGCTTCATGGGATCGATCATCCCCGCCATGTGGAGCTTCCAGCTGGCCCTGCGCAGCCGGGGCCTCGGCTCGTGCCTCACCACCATCCACCTGGCCCGCGAGAGCGAGGCGGCCAAGCTGTTGGGTATCCCCGACCACATGACCCAGGCCGGGCTATTGCCGGTGGCCTACACAAAGGGCACCGACTTCAAGCCAGCCATCCGGCCCCCGGTCGAGGAGATCACCTACCTCGATACCTACAAGAACCCCATCCGCTGAGCACCTGGTCCAGACCCAACCCCCGGGCATCGAGGTAGCGGGCCACCATCCGTCGATGGAGGTCACCAACCGAAGGAAGCTCTCGCCCCCCCCACAACCCGATCACAGGCGTTCTGGGGCAGCTTGACCGACAAAATTTGTGGTGAAGCTACCCAATTCCGAGGTGGTGGGGGCTGCTGACCGAGCGTAGGCGTCTAACAACCTCCGGGCGTCCGACGATGGTTGGGGAATGGACTCTGACCCTCACGACGGGCCCGTCGCGGTGGAGATCGCCGATCTGCACAAGGCATTCGGCACCAAGCAGGCGGTGAACGGCCTGAACCTCCGCGTTCCGGTCGGCACATTCTTCGGTGTGGTCGGGCCCAACGGGGCCGGAAAATCCACGACCCTCAAGATGAGTACCGGGCTGCTACGCCCCGACTCGGGTTCGGTCACCGTCGACGGAGTCGATGTCTGGAGCGACACCAGGCTCGTCAAGGAACGGATCGGCGTCGTCCCCGAGGACCTCAAGCTCTTCGAGCGGCTGACCGGGCGAGAGCTCCTCGAGTATGTCGGCCTCCTACGCCGGCTCGACCGTTCCGAAGCCCGCCGCCGAGCTGGAGAACTGCTCTGCGTCCTCGGTCTCGACGAGGCCGCCGGCCGGCTGGTCATCGACTATTCGGCCGGGATGCGCAAGAAGATCGCCCTGGGGGCAGCCGTGCTCCACCGACCGCGGGTGCTCTTCCTCGACGAACCGTTCGAGTCGGTCGACCCCCTCAGCGTCCGGGTCATCCGCTCGATGCTGGAGCAACTGGTCGCTGGTGGAGCGACAGTTGTGTTCTCGAGCCACGTCATGGAAGTCGTCGAGCGTCTGTGCGACCACGTTGCCGTGGTCCACGCCGGACAGGTGGTGGCCGGAGGTCCGACCACTGAGCTCTGTGCCGGCCGCCGATTGGAGGACGTCTTCGCCGATGCGGTCGGGGTCAGTCCCGAAGCCGTCAACCTCGACTGGCTCTCCACCGACGTCGCCGCGTCGTGATCCTGGTCTTCCTGCGACTCAAGTACCGCCTACTGCGGAACACCCTGCGAACCCCGGCCGGCTATGCCCTGGTCATCTTCACCGTCCTGGCGTCCGTGATCTCGGTGGCGGTCACGGTGCTCATCGCCGGGGCCTCGACAGAACTGCTCCGATGGCTGGCCCCGGCCACCACGTTCGCCATCGCACTGGGCTGGGTGGCGGGTCCCCTCCTGTTCGGGGCGGCCGACGAGACGGTCGACACCACCCGGCTGGCCCTGTTCCCCCTCCGGGGAGGGGATCTGGCACCGGGAGTGGGGGCCGCCAGCCTCCTCGGGCCCGGTCCCATCGCCTCCCTACTCCCCCTCTTCGCGTTCGGCGCGCAACAGGCACAGAGCTCAGACTGGTCGTCGGTGTACCGGGTCGCACTGATTGCAGTGGCGGCGATAGCCACGGTGGGGTTCGCCGTTGTCAGCTCGCGTCTGCTGCTCACCGCCTTGGGCAACGCTCTGCGCCGGCGGAACCGCCGGGACCTCGCCACTCTCATCGCCGGTCTGGGTGCGGGTTCCCTCGCCATCGGCTCTCAGGTCCTGCTTGCCCTCGGGTTCGACCGCGACACCGTCATCTCCATCGGCCACCTGGTGCGGTGGCTACCCGGGGGTTGGGCGGGAGAGGCGATCGGGCGTCTCGCCACCGGGGGGTCGATCGTCCTGCCCATCGTCCTGATCATCGGCACCATCACCGCCACCGCCTTGCTCAGCCATCGCTGGACCAGAGTGCTCGACACGGCCCTGACCGAGGTCTCCGGCGGAGGCGAGACCGACAATATCGGCGGGCACATACTCGACGACTCCCGGGGCGGCTGGGAGTGGATGGTGCCCAGCCGACAACTGGAGACGGTCCAACTCCTCCGCCTCGTCGTCGCCAAGGAAGTCCGCTATCTGCGGCGCCACCCCCGCTACCGGGTCCAGGTTGTCACCCAGGGTCTGGTCCTGGTGCTCGGAGGCGCTCCGTTCATCAGCGCCATCCTGGATCGGCGCCCTGAGTCGGTGCTGGTCGGATGCGTGCCGGCCCTGACCGCCGGGATCACCAGCTCGAACCTCTTCGGGGCCGACGGGCGAGCCCTGTGGGGCGAGGTGGTGGCCCTCCCATCGCTTCGACCGGTGTTGCAGGGCCGATCACTGACCTTCGCCCTCCTGGGCCTGACCTCCGCCCTGGTGGTGACCACCGCCTCAGCCGCCTGGACCGGAGGCTGGCGGTACGTACCAGTGGCCCTGGGAGCGGCCGTGGGCATGGCCTTCACCGGCGCCGCGGTCGGCTCGTTCACCTCGACCCTGGTTCCGGTGAACTTCCCTGATGACGACAACCCCAACCCCTTCGCCACCGAGAACACCGGCCAGGGGTGTGTGACAGCCCTGGTCACCTTCACCGGTGTGATCATCGGGCTGGCCCTGGCCGGGCCCATCCTGGCCGGCCTGTCGTGGGCCCAGAGCTCGGTCGCGGGAGGCCTGACCGTCATGGTCGTGGCCCCGCCCTACGGCCTGGGCCTGTACCTCTTCCTCACCGACCGAGCCGCCCGGCGTGCTGACCGCCGAGCACCCGAACTGGTGGCCCTCCTGGCCTGAGGACAGCCCCGGGACAGGCTCAGTGAGCAATGGCGTCCAGGACGTTCATCCGTCCGGCCCGTCGAGCGGGCAGCCAGGCCGCGACGACTCCGGCGGTGGCGGCCACCATCATCAGAATCGCGATATTGACCGTCGGGATGGACACAGTCGCCGCGAACGACTCCGGCAGAGCCCCAACCACTCCCCACCCGAAGAGGAGCCCGATACCGACTCCGAGCACGGCCCCGAAGGTGGCCACCAGGGCCGCCTCGAATCGGACCATACGCCGCAGTTGGCGCCGGGTCATGCCCACCGCCCTGACGAGCCCGAGCTCACGGGTCCGCTCGAAGACCGAGAGGGCGAGGGTGTTGGCGATGCCGATGAGGGCGATCACCACAGCCAGCGCCACCATGATGTTGACCATGGCGAGAGTGGTGTCGACGAACCCCGCGATCCGGTCCCGGAACTCGTCGGCCGTCTCGATGTCGGAGCTGGGGAACTGGTCGGCCAGGCCGTCCAGGAGGCTCTGGATCTGGACCGGATCGACACCCTCGGGGATCGAGAAGGCCAGCCATTCGTCACCCGCTTCCACTCCGGCGGAGTCGAACACACTGGTGTCGAAGAGGTAATCCTGGGAGACGATGACCTGGTCGTGGAACACCCCGCTGACGGTGGCCTCCACCATCGCACCGTTGGAGAACTCGGTGGTGACGGTGTCGCCCACAGCGAGCCCGAGAGACTGGGCCTCGGAGTCCGACACGAGAACCGAATGGGTGGCCTCAGCTCCGTAGCTGCCGGTCTGCACGTCGAGATCCAGGAGCAAGGGGAGCTGGCTGAAGTCGGCGGCGCCGACGTTCTCGACCGTCCCCTCGACTCGAGCCTCGACATAGCGGAAGCCCGATCCGGCATCGACCGATCCCGACTGGACGATGTCGTCGACGAGCGTGGTGGGGAACTCCACCTCCTCGAGCTGATCGGTGATGTAGTACTCGGCCACCGCCGAGTCATCGAAGGTGGTGGAGATACTCGTCTTGACCGAGTCACCGACAACCAGGGCGGTGGTGACGAGGGCCAGACCGATCATGAGGGCAGCCGCAGTGGTTGCGGTCCTCCGGGAGTTGCGAGCAGCGTTCCGCTGGGCCATGGAACCGGCCACACCGGCGACCTTGCGCAGCGGCCATCCTGCCACCTTCGTGATCGGGCCCACCGCCAGAGGACTGAGCAGGGTCACACCCAGGAACACGGTCATGGCGCCGGCGGCCATCAAAGCCACGGTGGTGGCCGTCGATCCCGTCCCGGCCAGGCCCACAACTCCACTCACGATGCCCATGGCGAACAGCCCAACGCCGGAGACCTTCCGGGTCAGGGAGCCGGCGGCTCCCGCATCGGCCCCACCCCGCAAGGCCACGATGGGGGGAACGGTAGATGCTCGGCGGGCGGGGCCGTAGGCGGCCAGCATGGTCATGCCGACACCGATCACCGTGGCGGCCACCAGGGTCCGGGTGGCGAGAATCAGAGGGTATTCGGGCAGGTCAGCGCCGATGGTGCCGAAGAGGGCCTCGAGACCCTTCGCCACGGCCACTCCGCCGCCGATGCCCCCGAGTGAGGCGATGACACCCACGGCGAGCGCCTCACCCAGCACCGACCGACGAATCTGGCGGGGCGAGGCCCCGACCGTGCGCAGCAGGGCCAGCTCACGGATGCGCTGACCCAGGACGATCGCGAAGGTGTTGTAGATGATGAAGATCGACACGAACAGGGCGACACCTCCGAAGCCCAGCAGGATGTTGGACACGATGTCGATTTCATCGGTGAATCCGGTGGTCGTTTCCTCGAGCACCGTGGCGTTGTCGACAACCTCCGAGGCCGGCAGAGCGGCGGTGATGGCCTCCAGGACCGAGTCGACGTCAGCCCCGTCGTCCACGACCACGGCCACATCGGTGATGCCGTCGAGGTCGAACAGCTCATTGGCCTCCGCGGTATTCACGGCCATGAGGACCGCCCCGAGCGTCGAGTTGTCCTCGCCGAAGGTCGTGGTGCCGGACAGGGTGAGGTTGGTCCGGCCGGTCGGGATGATGAGCTCGTAGGCTTCTCCGATGACGAAGCCGTGCTGGTCGGCTGCGTCGAGGTCGATCACGAACTGGCCGACCTCCGGCGGGGTCCCCTCCACCATGGCGAACGGATTCAGTCGGGGGCTCTCGATCCAGGCGAAGGCCAGCTGGGGTGGCCCGGCGATCTCGATCAACTCCCCGTTGGCCTTGATGGGGCGAACCGCGTTCTCGGCCGACTCGATGCTGGCAACAGCATCGGCCACACCATCGATGCCGGCCACGACGGCCACGGTCTCCATGGGGAGAGGCTGGGGATCGCCGAACTCAGCGACATTGCGGACCTCGATGTCGACTCCGGAGGTGATGTCCTCGGAGAGGTCGGTGAAGCTGCTCCGGAGGCCGTCGCCGAGGACGAAGGCGGAGACCACGAAGCTGACGGCGAGCATGACGCCGAAGGTGGTGAGGGCGAAGCGGACCTTGTTGGCCGCCAGGCCTTTCAGGGTGAGTCGAAACATGACTGGTTCCTTTGGGCGGTGGGGCGCGCTGGTCAGTTACCGAGCCGACGCATGTGGTCGAGCACGGTGTCGGGCGTCGGGTCTGTGAGGTGGTCGGTGATGCTCCCGTCGGCCAGGAAGACCACCCGGTCGGCGTAGCTGGCAGCCACCGGGTCGTGGGTGACCATGACGATGGTCTGGTCGAGTTGGCGCACGGCATGGCGCATGAACGCCAGGATCTCGGCACCGGTGGTGCTGTCCAGGTTGCCCGTGGGCTCGTCGGCGAAGACGATCTCCGGCCGGCTGGCCAGGGCCCGGGCTACCGCAACCCTCTGCTGCTGTCCGCCCGAGAGCTCGCCGGGTCGGTGGGCCAACCTCTCGGCCAGGCCCACGGTGGTCACCACCTCGTCGAGCCACGCCCGGTCGGGCTTGGAGCCGGCCAGGTCCATGGGGAGGGTGATGTTCTCGATGGCGCTGAGAGTGGGAACCAGGTTGAAGGCCTGGAAGACGAAGCCGAGCCGGTCGCGCCGCAGCAGGGTCAGCTCCTTCTCGTTGGCCGTCGCGATGTCGACGTCTCCGACAAAGGCCGACCCGGCCGTGAGCTGGTCGAGGCCGGCCAGGCAATGCATGAGCGTGGACTTGCCGGAGCCCGAGGGCCCCATGATGGCGGTGAACTCCCCGGCCGCGAAGTCGACATCGACATTGTCGAGGGCCACGACCTCGGTGTCACCGGAGCCGTAGACCTTGCGGGCTCCACGGGCCCGGGCCGCCGATCGAGTGGTTGCAGGAGCGGTCGGGTGGTCGAGGAGGAGGGTCATGGCGGTCGCTTTCACTTCGAGATCGTTGGGGACACTCGAAACGTATGAGATCGCGGTGGCCACATCGTCAGACGGTGGCGTGATCCGCACTCCGGCCCGAGGAGGAGGGGCGCAGGCCGCCATGTCCTTCCTGGAGAGGAGGACACTGGGACGTCCGGCCCTGGCTGGCCCCGACCCTGGTGGAGACTCTGGCGGGATGAAGCTCGGATGGGGTCTGGTCGTCACGGTCCTGTCACTGGTGTGTTGGGGAGGACAGCTGATCGCCTGGCTGGCACCGGCAACCGCCCAACGGCTCGGGCTCATGGAGGCCGAGACCGATGTCGAGCCCGTCTACTGGGCCGACATCCGGGGCGAGGCGGCGTGGGACAGCCTGAGCCTGTGGCCCATGGTCATTGCCGGTGCCCTTCTGATGGCAGGCCAGGACAGCTGGGCGTACTTCGGCCTCGTGGGCGGTGGCGCCTACCTCTACTTCGCGGGCCGGGGGATCATTGTCCGGCTGGCCATGCGCCGTCGCGCCCTACGTATCGGTAGTGCCGACGGCGTTCGGGTCGGCCTCATCGCCCTTGCCGTCTGGGGAGCCATGGCAACGATCACGATCGTCGCCGCCCTCGTCTCGCTGGAGGGCGCGTAGTCATGGATGTCACCCTGCTCACCTGGCTGGTGGCGGGAACCGGGCTCGTCTTGATCGATCAGCCGCCGGCCACGGCCGGCAGGATCGAGACCTCGTCGCCATCGGTAACACCGGTGTCGAGCTGGTCGAGGAAACGAATGTCCTCGTCGTTCACATAGATGTTCACGAACCTGCGGGCGCCGCCCTCGTCGTCGAGGAGGTGGTCGGTCATCGTCGGGAACCGGTTGACGATGTCACCCAAGACCTCGCCCACCGTGCCACCAGCGGCATCGACCGAGCTGGCGCCACCGGCCTGGGGTCGTAGCACTGTCGGGAGTCGAACGCTCACAGCCATGGGGTGTTCCTCCGTGCAATCCGCCGAACTCTTCGGCGTGCAATCCGGCCCCTCAGGCTATTCCCGAGGTAGTTGACCAATTCAGTCAAGAATAATAACGCCCCACCAGAGCGACCGGTTCCTCGAAGATCTCGCCATCGACGATTCGGAAACTGTGGAGCTCTGGAGCCCCCAGAGCGAGAGACACGATCAGATAGTGCCAGGACGGGTCCGGAGCCTGGGCCACGTCGGTGGGCGACGGATAGGCAACGGTGTGGGTGTGGCTGTGCACGACACCCACGATCTCCCAGCCGTGGTCGTCGGCATCGCGGTCGGCCCGCAGGTGATCGCGGGGCTCGACGGTGTACAGCCTGGCCGACTCGGCCGCGTTCCCACAGGGGTAGTAGCGCTCGATCCGGGGCGAGCGCGGGGCCGCGGCCACCAGTCCGCAGGCCTCGTCCGGCAGACCGTCATAGGAGTGTCCGATGATCTCGCCATAGACCGCCTCGGGTAGTTCCAACACGCCAGGGAGGCTACCGGTGGGACCGGAACCAAGGCCCCGGGATTCAAGGGTGACCCCCTCCTGGTGCCGAACTGTCGAAGCATCGGATCGGCGACATCCCCGACGCCGCCATCCGTTGGCGGTCCTGGCGGGGATATCGGTCGAGGCGGGGGGGAGGTGGCTCGCTACCCTCGACCGTCATGGCTCGCCACAGCTCGAAGGCTAGGGACAAGGACAAGGTCGACTACGGCGATCGCGTCGTCGCCTCGAACCGTCGCGCCCGCCACAACTTCGACATCCTCGACACCTACGAGTGCGGGATCATGCTCCGGGGCAGCGAGGTCAAGTCGTTGCGCGAGGCCAACGTCACCATCGCCGACGCCTTCGGCGTGATCCGTAACGACGAGCTCTGGCTCCTCGGCCTGTACATCTCGCCGTACAAGTCCGCCGGCACCCACACCAAGCTCGAGTCCGAGCGGCCCCGGAAGCTGCTGGTGCACCGCCAGGAACTGGACCGGATCGTCCATCGGTTGGACACCGAGCGGCTCACCCTGGTGCCGATGTCGCTCTACTTCGTCAACGGCAAGGCCAAGCTCGAGCTGGCCATGGCTCGAGGCCGCAAAGCGGTCGACCGACGCCAGGCCATCGCCAAGCGGGACGCCGAGAGAGAGACCCAGCGGGCCCTGCGCCGACGCACGAAGTACGGCGACTGACCAATCAGCCGGGGGCGGGAACGAAGACCAGGCTGGTCGACCAGGAGTCCAAGCGACCGACCGTTTCACTGTCGATGATGACCACCTCGTCGCTGCCGAGCCGGTTCAGCCGCACGGTGTTTCCCCTGGCCCAGGCGAGGTAGCGGCCGTCCGAGGACAAGACGGGGGTGGCCTCGTCACCCGACTGGCCGACGCTGACCTCGTGGACTTGTTCCCCCGACCTGACGTCGATGACCCTCACCACGCTGGTCTCCCAGTCGAACACAACATAGAGACCACCATCGGCGCTGAAGGAGCCCAGACTGGCGCCGAACCATGGCAACATTCGCCCTTCGAGAGGGGTGATGTCTCCCGTCTCGAGGTCGACGAAACCGGTGACGCAGTCGAGGTCGTCGTCGCACACCATGCTCAGGGCAACTCCAGGGCCGAACAAGAAGCTCTGACCATGAGGCCAATCCTCGACTCCCTCACGCCCCATGAGCTTCACACCGTTCGGTGACCAAACGACGGCCCCGTCGGGGCCCAGCGTCGGAGGGAAGAACCAGATCGCTTCGAACGTTGATTCGATCACCGTCTGGCCGGTCTCGAGATTGATCTCCAGAAGGGTGAACGCCGGTGGCTGGCGGTCGGAGTAGTCCTCGATCAGGAGCCACAGGTGTCCGTCTCGACTGGAAGGGCCGAGCCGGAGTCGGCCGCCTCCATAGGTGGATGACAGAGGGATCCTCACCGCGGCAGCGGCGGGGTCTGCCAGGGGCCGCACCTCGAGGACGCCGGGGGCGGCTGTGACCAGACGGTCATCGACGACCAACACTCCGTTCGAGGGCCCGAGACCGTTGTCGATCTGACCAGCGCGAATGTCGAGCTCGTCGACCACCCCCGTGTCGAGGCTCAGCCTCACGGTCCGGGTCTCGGTGGTGACCAGGAGGTCGAGACCGGTCTCCTCGCCGACCAGCGGACCCACCAGTGCAGGGTCGTCCCCGACCTCGTTCTCGGGGGCCTCACCCCCCAGCAGGGTCTCGACCTCGTCGGCATCCACCGGCGCCTCGTCTTCGACCTCCTCGGCCGCGGAGCTGGTCGGCCCGGTTTCGTCGTCAGCCCCCGCTGGCTCCTCCTCCCCCGCTGGCTCCACCTCGATCGCCGAGGGGTCTTCATCCACGGGATCGTCGGATCCACCGATGAAGCTGGCGATGCCGATCACGACGGCCAGAGCGAGGAGCACTCCCCCGACGATCCGCCATCGGACGGGACGATCCCTGGTGGCAACCTCACCCACTTGTATATCGGAACCGCCGTCGAGGACGAGCACCGACGAACGCAGGTCGGTTCCGCACGCCGGGCACCAGTTGGCCGCCGAACTGACCGGGGTGCCACAACCTCTGCATGTCGAAGCCAGTTCAACCACTGGATCCAGGATAGGCGCACCGGCTACTCGAGGAACAGCAGCGCCCCCAGCCACGAGTCGTAGGTGTGCCCGACCAACTCGGCGGGTACGGGATGAACCTCGCCAGTTCGCACATCGCCAACCAGGACACCTTGGTCACCCCGCCAGGCCACGAACCGGCCGTCGGGGCTCCAGCCCGGCCGGCCAGGAACGTTGTCGGCCGTGCCGACAGGGAAGGACACCGCCGCCTGCCCACTCGTCACGTCCAAGACCGTCATGGTGAGGCTCTGATGGTCGAAGGCGGCGAACCGGGCTCCCTCGGCTGAGAACGCTCCCTCCTTGACAAAAAGGGACACGGCCGTCCCAACATCGATCGGCGTCCGGCTGGCCGTGTCGAGATCGACGAACGAGTAGCCGCAGATCAGGGCCGCATCGCAGGTCAGGGTCAGAGCCACCCCGGGCCCGAACGCCAGGGTGTGGCCCTCTGACCACGCGGTGATCCCCTCGAGGTTGACCAAGAGGGGCCCATCGGGGGCATTCACCACCAGTCCGGGTGGCCCCAGGACAGTCTCCAAGCGATGGTCGAGAGCCCCACTGAACACCTGCACCGCCGAGCCTTGTTCCACGTCCACCGCGGCCAGGGTGGCGATCCTGGGGCCCCTCTCCTCCCACCGCCAGCCCAGCACCCACACCTGGCCGGATGATCCCCCGGGTCCGAGGGTGATCACGTCCTGGCCGATGTCGAACAGGTCTACGGTCACCGCTTCGGCATCGAGATCGTAGAGGGGAAGAACCGAGACCGAGTCTCCGTCGGAGGCGAAGACCAGTCGGTCACCGGCCACGACCACCTGGACTTCCTGGAGGGCCGACCAGAGCTGGACATCGAACTCGTCCACTTCACCCGAGTCGAGGTCGACCAGAGCGGTGGTGGACCCACCGCCGAGGGAGAGCAGCTTCAGGCCGGTCAGCTCACCCAGAAGGGGGCCCACCGGCTCGGCCAGGCTCATGGTGGTGGTGGGGCGGGGAGGGGTCGAGGAAGCCTCCGTCGTGGTGGTCGTGGCGGGAATCGTGGTGCCAACCGGTTGGGCGTCACCGGCCCCAACCTCCACCGGTTCCTCATCGGTCTCGGTGACCTCGGCGGGGAACACGAGCGGCCCCAGAATGCCGATGAAGGCCACGACGACGGCCACCGCAGGCAGGAACCACGGCCACCAGAAGGGCAGGACCGTCTCCTGCCGGTCGATGATGACCGCCCTCTTGTCGTCCCAGCTGAGGTCGAGGACCTCCAGGTCGCGCTGATTGCCACAGGATCCGCACCAGATCTGAGTGGGTGACATCGAGGCGCCACAGGAAACGCACACCTCGTCGTGGCCCGGCATGGGCACCATCGTAGATGGGACCCGAGCGGGCACCGGGCAGGGACACCGGTATGATGGGTGAGCCCACCTCGGTGGGCATGATCCTTGACATGGCCCTCCTGCTCTCACCAAGGCGGGAGGGGCACGACAAATGATCACCAGGGGCTGATCGGTTTCGACGGCGAGCCTGTGATCCCATCGTGCGACCCGAGTTGCTCAGACTCGTGAAACGGGGCACCAATACGAAGCGCCAACACTGACGACTTCGCCCTCGCCGCCTGATCTAACCATCAGGTAGCGAAGGTAAATCGCGAGTGACCCCCCAACCGGGGGCCGCCACGCGGGGCCGATCCACCGCAGCCTGGCACCAGAAGCGGGGGAGGACAGCAGGCAGAGACCGCTGACCGCAGGAAAGACTGCTGACAATCGGGGAAAGACCCGGCGGTGAGCTTCGGCTCACTCGACCCGGCGAGGTGACAGTCGTTACGTCACAGACTCGGGAATGGTCGTAGCGCGGTCGGTGAGCACTCGGCGGACGGGGGTTCGATTCCCCCCAGCTCCACGCTGGTTTCAGGCCCCTCGGGGGCTTGAAACCCTCACCGCGTTCGAGGGGTCTCAGTCCGGGAGCGGGAGCTCCGTAGCCAGGGACTTGGTCAGTCGGGCGGACTCGTCTTCGCTCAGAGTCGACTCGAGCAACAAGCCGTCGAATCGGATGAGTTCAGCGGCCAGAGGGTCGATGTCGTAGCTCTTCATGAGCACGAACATGGCGGCCTCACCCGGGATCAAGCCTTCGCCCATCCCCCGCATGTGGTCGTCGTCGATGCCCACGTCGTGGAGCTTGGCCCACAGGCCCCCCACCGTCGCCCCCAGGGCGCCGCCCGCCAGGATGCCGGCCGGGCCGCCGATGATGCCCACGATCGCGCCGAGCCAGCCGCCCGAGGTGGCACCTTGGCCGGCGTTCACGTCGCGGCTCTGTTGGAGCATGATCCGCGCGTTCTCGTCCTTGATCACCACGGCCACATCGTCGATGTCCACGTCTCCGGCCTTGGCCACGCGCGCCATCGCCAGCACACACTCCTGTGCCTTCAGCGCCTCATCGAACCGGATGGCGATGAGGGTGCCGGGGGATTCGTCGGCCATTGGGATCTCCTGTTGATCGGTAGTCGGGCGGTGCACGTCCGATGACAGCATCCACCATCAGGCCGGTCAAGGCCGCACCCTTCTACCCTGAGGACCTTGGACCCTCGCCCGGTGGGCCCGATCATGGTCATCTGGACGTAGGAAAGACGAAAGGGGTGCACGATGGGCAAGATCGTGGTTGGTATGGACGAGTCGGCCAACGCGGTTGGAGCTCTCCACTGGGCCATCAGCAATGCCGGCCCGGGCGACGAGATCACCGCGGTTCGGGTCTGGCAGTTCCCGGTCACCGGCGGCATGGAGGCCTTGGCCTTCGAGTGGCCTGACCTCGAAGCTGAGAACCTCACCATCCTCGAACGCTCCGTCCAACGAGCCCTCGAGGGCATCGAGGGCCCACCCCCGATCCGCAACGTCGTGCTCGAGGGCCATCGGGGCCACAAGCTCATCGACGAAGCAGCCGGCGCCGACCTCATCGTGGTGGGCAGCCGCGGTCATGGTGGATTCGCCGGGCTGCTGCTGGGCAGCACCAGCACCTATGTGGTGCATCACGCCCCCTGCCCCGTCGTGGTCGTCCCCCACGAGGAGGACTGACCGGCTTGTCCGGCCGCTCAGCTCGAGGCGGCCCGCCATTCGGCCAATGACGGTGCCTCGGCCCCAATCGAGGTGCTGTCGCCGTGTCCGGTGTGCACGGTTGTGGACTCCGGCAAAGTGAACAAGCGGTTCTCGATCGAGTCGAGAATCGTGTCGTAGCTCGAGAACGATCGTCCAGTCGCGCCCGGGCCCCCGTTGAACAAGGTGTCGCCGCTGAACAGCAGCCCATCCTCGGGCAGGTGCAGACAGCAACCGCCGGGCGAATGACCGGGAGTGTGGATGACGCTGAGACGCGCCCCACCCACCTCGATCGTCGCGCCGTCGGCCAGGGAGTCGTCGACCCGACGATCCGGGTACACGACCTCCCAAAGCATGCTGTCGTCGGGGTGGAGCCAAACCGGCGCGCCGGTTTCCTCGGCCAGGTCAGCGGCTGCGTTGATGTGGTCGTTGTGGCCATGGGTGCAGACGATCGCCTCGAGGGTCCGCCCACCCAGAGCATCGAGAATGGGCCGGTGATCGTGGGCGGCATCGATGACGACGGCCTCACGATCATCACCGACGATCCACACATTGTTCTCCACCTCGAAGTCGCCCCCGTCGAGGCTGAAGACGCCCGAGGTGACGACCCGATCGAGTCGAGCCATCAGAGCACCACAACTGACCGCAGCACGCCGCCGTCCTCCATCTTGTGGAAGGCGGCTTCGACCTGATCGAGGGCAATCGTCTCACTCACGAAACCCCCCAGGTTCAGCCGATCCTGGAGGTACAGATCGATCAACATGGGGAAGTCGCGGCTGGGCAAGCAGTCGCCGTACCAGCTCGACTTGAGCGATCCCCCCCGACCGAAGATCTCGATGAAGGGGAGTTCGACTTTCATCTCCGGGCTCGGTACCCCCACCAGAACGACGGTGCCAGCCAGGTCACGGGCGTAGAAGGCCTGCTCGTAGGTCTGGGGTAGTCCGATGGCCTCGATGGCCACGTCGACCCCATTGCCATCGGTCAGTTCGCGGATCCTTTCGACCGCATCCTCGCGGGTCGAGTTGACGGTATGGGTGGCTCCGAACTCCTTGGCCCATTCGAGCTTCTGATCGTCAATGTCGACGGCAATGATCTTGCTGGCGCCGGCGAGCCGCGAGCCCTCGAGGGCGGCGTTGCCCACACCGCCACAGCCGAACACAGCCACGGTGTCGCCCCGACCCACCTCACCGGTGTTCATGGCCGCACCGATGCCGGCCATCACGCCACAGCCCAGGAGGCCCGCCACTTCGGGCTTGGCCGCGGGATCAACCTTCGTGCACTGACCCGCAGCCACCAGTGTCTTCTCCGCGAACGCACCGATACCGAGTGCGGGGGACAGCTCGGTGCCATCTTCGAGGGTCATCTTCTGGGTGGCGTTGTGGGTGGCGAAGCAGTACTGGGGCTTGCCCTTGAGACAGGAGCGGCACTGGCCACAGACGGCCCGCCAGTTGAGGATCACATAGTCACCGGGGGCGACATCAGTGACGCCCTCACCCACCGACTCGACCGTGCCGGCGGCCTCGTGGCCGAGCAGGAACGGGAACTCGTCGTTGATCCCGCCCTCGCGGTAGTGGAGATCGGTGTGGCACACGCCGCACGCTTGGACGGCCACCACCGCTTCGCCCGGACCGGGATCGGGCACGACAATGGTCTCGACGCTCACCGGCTCACCCTTGGCTCGGGCGATCACTCCCTGGACCTGTTGTGGCATCGACCTGGCTCCTCGTCTGTTCCAACTGGAGCCACCGAAGCTACACAGTCAGCTGGTGCCGTGGGGTACCTCGACGGTCAGAGTGGCACCGCCCCAACCCCAAACCTGGTCCCGGCCCTCGACGGGGATCTCCACACCAGAGACACTCCGGGTGAACGGCTGCTCGCCGGCATGGCCGTGGGCCAGCAGACGTTCACCGTAGACGGTGCCGTCAGGACCGAGCAACCTCCACCCGTCGGCGTAGCGCTCGGGCGAGTCGTAAGGCGACGAGAGGGTGGCGCTGACCCGGAAGAGGCCGGGCACGGTCTCGACAACTCCCGCCCCCAGGACGTCCGGCCACAGGTCATCGCCGCTCGTGCTGGGAGGGACACCGCGCTCGATCTCCAATGAGGGCGGCTCTGTCGATGAGCAGGACAACCCGACCGCGCCCAACAGAACCAGGAGAACGATCGTTGTTCGCATTCCGCGAGTATCGCCGCTGGCTAGCCTGAACGGTATGGACGCCGAAGGCTGGAACGAACGATACGCGGGCAAGGAATTCGTCTGGAGCGTCGAACCCAACCGGTTCGTGGCCGAGCTCACCGCCGAGCTCCCACCCGGTCGGGCCATCGATCTCGCTGGGGGCGAGGGCCGCAACGGGGTGTGGCTGGCGACCCGGGGCTGGGACGCCACCGTGGTCGATTTCAGTCGGGCCGGGCTCGACAAGGCCACCCGGCTGGCCGAAGCCGAGAGTGTCACGGTGACAACGGTGTGCGCCGACCTCACCCGATGGAGCCCCGCACCGGACGCCTACGACCTGGTGCTCCACGTCTACCTTCACCTGCCCGCCGAACAACGAGCCCAGGTGTACGCGGCTGGGGCCGCGGCGGTGGCGCCGGGCGGACACTTCGTCTTGATCGGTCATGACCGCAGCAACGTCGAGTACGGCTACGGCGGACCGCCCTACCCGGAGATCCTGGCTACCCCCGACGAGGTGGTCGGGGCGCTCGACGGCTTCGAGATCAGCCGGTCCGAGGTGGCCGAGCGTCCGGTCCAGACCGACGACGGCGAACGGATCGCCCTCGACACCCTGGTCATGGCCCGACGCTGGGGGTGAGCCCGACGCTCAGCTGAACTCCCGTTCTTCCCACCACGGGAAGAAGTCGGGCATGTCGGTCGCCGAGCTGAGCGTGTAGGTGGCCGGGCGCTTCTCGAGAAACGACGCCACCCCTTCCTTGGCATCGGCCATCTGGCCGGTGGCCTCCACCCCTCGAGAGTCGATCTTGTGAGCCTCCATGGGATGGTCGGCCCCGAGCATCTTCCACATCATGTGGCGCATGAGGGCCACCGAGACCGCCGAGGTGTTCTCGGCGATCTCCGACGCTATCTCACGGGCCCGCGGTAGGAGCTGGTCATCAGCTACGACCTCACGAACGAGCCCACCCTCGAGCGCCTCAGACGCCGGGAACACCCTCCCGGAGTAGGCCCATTCGGCCGCCCGACTGATGCCCACCACTCGGGGCAGGAACCACGACGAGCACGCCTCCATCACGATGCCCCGACGGGCGAACACGAAACCGATCTTCGCGCTCTCAGAAGCCAGGCGGATATCCATCGGCAGGGTCATGGTGACGCCGATACCGACGGCGGGACCGTTGATGGCCGCGATCATCGGCTTGTTGACCTCATAGAGCCTCAGGGTCAACAGGCCTCCCCCGTCGCGATGCTGGCTGACCTCGGGCAGCGACTCGCCACCCCGCGCCTCGTAGTCGAAGGTGTCGCCACCCCGGGCCAGGTCGGCCCCCGCACAAAACCCTCGACCCTCGCCGGTGAAGATGATGACGCGGACCTCGTCGTCGGCGTCAGCCCGGTCCATCGCGTCGACGATCTCGTTTCGCATCTCCTCGTTGAATGCGTTCAGCCGCTCAGGACGGTTCATCGTGATGGTGAGGATCCGGTTGCTCACCTCGTACTTGATGGTTTCGTAGTCCACGGGTCCCCTTCGGCTCGGAATCGACAACCGGTTTCTTAGCCCATGGGCGGTAGTGTCCGCATCCGTGTCCAGCCGCCGGAACCGTTTCATCGCTGCCGCTCCGGGGCTACCAGGGCTTCCCTCACCCGTTCGCGACGGCATCGTGCTCGGAGCCGCGGTGGGGGTCTTCGGTGCCGGCTTCGGTGTTCTGGCGGTAACGACCGGGCTGTCGATCGCCCAGGCCATGGCAATGTCGCTGTTGGTGTTCACCGGCGGATCCCAGTTCGCGGCCGTCGGGGTCATCGACAGCGGCGGCACTCTGGCCGCGGCCCTGGGGTCCGCCCTACTGCTGGCCGCCCGCAACGGCATCTACGGGCTCACCGTCAGCCGACTACTACCCGGCGTCTGGTGGCGCCGGGCGATCGCGGCCCACCTCACAATCGACGAATCGACCGCGCTGGCCACCGGCCAGGCCGACGACCGCGATCGGGCCAAAGCGTTCTGGGCCGCCGGCCTGTCGGTCTTCGTGTTCTGGAACCTCGGCACCCTGATCGGTGCGGTGAGTGGATCGGGCCTGGGCGACCCGGCCGACCTCGGCCTCGACGCTGCGTTCCCCGCCGGTTTCGTGGCCCTGGCCATGCCTGCCATCCGCCGACGTCCAGGGCTGCTCGCCGCCGCGATCGGGGGGCTGATCGCCCTGGTCTGCATCCCGCTCACCCCGGCTGGGGTTCCGATCCTGGCCGCTGCCGCTGCCGCACCAGCCGTCCTGGCCATCGTCGGGCTCGACGAGGTCGAGAGGACGACATGAGCTGGCGGGCAGTGCTGCTGCTGGCTGCCGGGGCTGAGTTGTTCAAGCAGGCCGGGTTCCAACTGGCCGGTCGGATCCATCCGACCCGGCGGTTCATCGCCCTGACCACCTTGCTACCGCCGGCCCTGCTGGCCGCCCTGGTGGTGGTCCAGACCCTGGCCGACGGTACCTCGCTAGTGGTTGATGCTCGCCTGGCAGGACTGATGGCCGGCGGAATTGCCTCCTGGCGAAAGGCCCCGTTCGCAGTGGTGGTAGCCATCGCCGCCGCCGTAACCGCCGGTCTCCGCCTCCTCACCGGCTGACAACCCATCGACATTCGTCTATCTGAGCTCTGGCACTTATCACGCCTTAGGGGTCGGACCCCTGGCGGCACGACACACCCTCAGCGCGCCCAAACCCCCCAAATCATGCGAGTTCTTTAGCCTCCTCCACCGATCCCCTCCTCAATAGCCTCAATAGGGGTCTGACCCCTATTCCCGGGTAGGGGTCTGACCCCTACCGGTTCCTGCCGCCGCGCGAACGCGTCACGATGAGGGGTCAGACGTCGAGGAAGCGGCCGACGGCGATACCCGAGCCGACCATGCCTACGCCAGCACCTACGCCCAGGATCAGGAGGCAGATCGAGGTGACGGCACTGCTGTCGACCACGAAGCTCTGCAGCAGGGCCAGGTTGTCGAGGTTGGCGAGCTTGTTCTCGAAGAGCCAGAAGTTGAGGCCATAGACCGCACCCACGGCCACGATGCCGCCCATGAGGCCCTGGAGTAGTCCCTCGAGCATGAACGGGACGCGGATGAACCAGTTGGTGGCGCCCACGAGCTTCTGGACCTCTATCTCGCGTCGGCGCGCGAACATCGCCATCCGGATGGTATTCAGGATCAACAGGCCCGACGACACCAAGAGGACGAAAGCCACCACCACGATGGCCCAGCTGATGATGCTGCTCAGCCGCTGGATGGCGTCGATGGTGTCGGCCGCGTAGACGACCTCGCGCACCCCGGGTTGGTTCGCGAACTGGAGACCAAGGGCCCTGATGACCTCGGTCTCGGGGTCAGTGGGCACGACCCGGAAGCTGGGGGGCAGGATCTCGGGGGTGACGCTGTCAACCAGTTCGGGCTGGTTGGCGAAGATGTCCTTGAACTCTTCGTAGGCCTGGTTCTGGTCGACGAACTCGGAGCTGGCGATAGCGGGGCTGCTGTGGAGAGTGGCTTGGATGGCCTGGACCTGATCGGAGGTGGACTCGGCATTCATGAAAACGATGAACTCGATACCGCCCTTCCAGCGAGCGGTCGCGTTGTTCACCCCTTCAACGATCAGCAGGGAGGCCCCCACCAACGACAACGACACGGCGACGGTGAGTACCGACGCCAGTGTCAGTGACAAATTCCGGCGGAGGTTATTGCCGGTCTCACGGACGACATAATCGAGCTTCAGTGCCACTACTCGTACACCCCTCGGCTCTGGTCGCGGACGATCAGACCCCGTTCGAGTTCGATGACCCGGCGCCTCATGGTGTCGACGATGCCCCGATCGTGGGTGGCCATCATGACCGTGGTGCCGGTGCGGTTGATGCGGTCGAGGAGGCGCATGATGCCCACCGAGGTGGCGGGGTCGAGGTTTCCGGTGGGCTCGTCGGCCAGCAGGATCAGGGGCCGGTTCACGAAGGCTCGGGCGATCGACACCCGCTGTTGCTCACCACCCGACAGCTGACCCGGGAAACTGTCCATCTTCTGACTGAGCCCCACCAGTTCGAGGATGGCGGGCACTTGGGTACGGACCACGTGCCGGGGCCGACCGATGACCTCGAGGGCGAAGGCCACGTTCTCGGACACCGTCTTGCTGGGGAGGAGCTTGAAGTCCTGGAAGATGCTCCCGATGTTGCGGCGGAGATACGGCACTTTCCAGCTGCTCAGCTGGCCGATGTCCTTGCCGGCCACGAATATGCGGCCCTCCTCGGGCTCCTCCTCCTTGTTCAGCAGGCGCAGGAAGGTCGACTTGCCCGAGCCCGAGTGCCCCACCAGGAAGATGAACTCGCCCTTCTGGATGTCGGCCGAGGCGTTGTGGAGCGCGACATTGCCGCCCTTGTAGGTCTTGGTGACGTTCTCGAGCCGGATCACCGCAGGACTCCTCGGGCATGCCATGGCGGCCTCTGACGGCCGCGCACCGTGTCCGCGCCGGGGGCACGATAGCAGCACGTCACGCGTCTGCCTCGTCACTGCGGGTGGCGCGTTGGAGCTGAAGCCAGGACTCCATGAACGAGTCGATGTCTCCGTCGAGGACCCCGTCGACGTCTCCGTCCTCGTACTCGGTGCGGAGGTCCTTGACCATCTGGTACGGAGCCAACACGTAGGAGCGGATCTGGGAGCCGAACCCGACGCTCTTGTTCTCGCCGCTGATGGCCGCGAGCTCGTCTTGGCGTTTCTGCCGCTCGAGGTCGACCAGCTTGGCAGCCAGCATCTGCATAGCCCGGTCCTTGTTCTGGTGCTGGCTGCGCTCGTTCTGGCACGAGGTGACGAGACCGGTAGGCAGATGGGTGATCCGGACCGCCGAATCGGTGACGTTCACATGCTGGCCACCAGCGCCCGACGACCGGTAGGTGTCGATGCGGAGATCCTTCTCGTCGATCTCGACTTCGCCGCTGGCGTCCTCGATGAACGGGACCACCTGGAGGGCGGCGAACGCGGTCTGCCGCTTGCCGTCTTTGTTGAACGGTGACATGCGGACCAGACGATGGACGCCACGCTCGCTCTGGAGCAGGCCGTAGGCGTACCGGCCCCGTACCTCGAACTCGGCCGAACTCATGCCGGCCTCGGTTCCCGGCGACACCGAAGCGAGCTCGATGTCGAGGCCCCGACGCTCGGCCCAGCGGCTGTACATGCGCAGGAGCATCTCGGCCCAGTCCTGGGCGTCGGTGCCACCCTCGCCCGACTGGATCAGACAGACGGCGTCACCTTCGTCGTACTCCCCGGTGAACAAGGACCGCAGCTCGAGGTCGTGGAACTGTGATTCGAGCTCGATGACCGAGTCGGTGATTTCGCCCTCGAGACTGTCATCGCCCTCTTCGGACGCCAACTCGACCAGGGTGTCAGCGTCGTCGATCAGCGTGGTGAGATCGGAGAACAGCTCGAGATCCTCATTGACCGCGGCCAACTCACGCTGGACGGCCCGGGCCCGGTCCTGATCGTCCCAGAGGTCGGGGCGGCCCATCTCGGTCTCGAGCTGGGGCTGGCGGGCCCGGAGGTCGGCGATGCGGAGATATCCCTCGGCATCACCCAGGCGGCTCCGGAGATCTTTCAGTTGGGGGGTGAAGTCCTGCACGGAGGGTTCCTTGGCTTCGGGGCGGGAGGGGACCGACGGTCGAGAGATCGACCGGGTGTCAGCGCCCGTGGCAGTGCTTGAACTTCTTACCCGATCCGCAGGGGCATGGCGCGTTTCTGGGGGTCTGTTCCTCTTCGGTCTTCACCACTGGCTGGGCCGGCGCCGTCTCGTTGGCCTTGACCGTTGCAGGCGCAGCCTTGACCGCCTCGCCCACGACCGGAGCCGATGCGTCGCCCTGCCCGATGGCATCGGCAATCGAGCGGGTGCTGGGATCCTCGGGAGCCGAGTAGGAGACGTCTTCGACCGCAGGCTCGGCCTTGGCTTCCTCGGGCGGCCTCACGACCTGGACATGCATGATGTACTTCACGAAGTCCTGGGCGATGCCGTGCATCATGTCGGTGAACATGGCGAAGCCCTCGCGCTGCCACTCGGTGAGGGGGTCCTTCTGGCCCATCGCCCGCAAGTTGATTCCCTCTTTGAGGTAGTCCATCTCGTAGAGATGCTCGCGCCAACGCTGATCGATGATGCGCAGCATCACCTGACGCTCGACCTCGCGCATGTTGCCTTCGCCGAGCTCGGTCTCGCGGCCCTCGTAGACGCTCATGGCCTCGGCGATGAGGACGTCGTAGATCTCGTCGGTAGCGCGGCTCTCGCCCAGTGAGTCGATGGTCTGCTCGGTGGGCCAGAAAGCACCCAGCTCGTTGGCAAGCGATTCGAGGTCCCAATCTTCGGCATACTCGGCCACGCACCACGAGCCGATGAGGCCGTCGACCGCATCGGCGATGTACTCAACTGACTCCTCACGCATGTCCTCGGCATCGAGGATCTGGTCACGGCGCCGGTAGATCACCTTGCGCTGCTCGTTCATGACCTCGTCGTACTTCAGCACGTTCTTGCGGATCTCTGCGTTGCGCTGCTCGACGGTGTTCTGGGCCCGCTCGATGGCCTTGGTGACCATCTTGGCCTCGATGGGCACGTCTTCGGGTAGAGCCCGGTCCATCACCCAGTTCATGGCCCCGGTGGCGAAGAGGCGCATCAGATCGTCTTCGAGTGACAGGTAGAAGCGACTCTCTCCGGGATCGCCCTGGCGGCCGGAACGGCCCCGGAGCTGGTTGTCGATTCGTCGGCTCTCGTGCCGTTCGGTACCGAGCACGTACAGGCCGCCCAGCTGGCGGACCTGGTCGCCCTCGGCCGTGGTCTGGGGCTGATGCTCATGGGTCAGCTCCTGGACTCGGACCTGCCCCTCCTCGGAGTCGAGGTCGATTCCCTCGGCCTTGGCGTCACGGGCAGCCATGATCTCGGGATTGCCGCCGAGGATGATGTCAACACCGCGGCCGGCCATGTTCGTGGCCACGGTCACCGCGTGGAGGCGCCCAGCCTGGGCGACGATCTCGGCCTCTCGGTTGTGCTGCTTGGCGTTGAGGACCTCGTGACGGATGCCTCGCTTCTGCATGAGCATCGACAGGAGCTCGGACTTCTCGACCGATGCGGTGCCCACCAGTACCGGCTGGCCTTCGGAGTAGCGCTCCTCGAGGTCTGCAATGACGGCGTCGAACTTGGCCATCTCGGACTTGTAGATCAGGTCGCCTTGGTCTTCGCGGGCAATGGGCTTGTTGGTCGGGATCGGTACGAACTGGAGGCCGTAGGTGGTCTCGAGCTCGGCGGCGTCGGATTCCGCCGTACCGGTCATGCCCGCCAACTTCTCGTAGAGGCGGAAGTAGTTCTGGAGGGTGATCGTGGCGAGAGTCTGGTTCTCCTCCTTGATCTTCACCCCCTCCTTGGCCTCCACGGCCTGGTGCAGGCCGTCGGACCAACGGCGCCCATCGAGGACGCGGCCGGTGAACTCGTCGACGATCTTCACATGACCGTCGACGATGATGTAGTCCTTGTCGCGATGGAACAGCTCCTTGGCCCGCAGCGCGGCGCCGAGCTGATGCACGTAGTTGGCCTGAACCGAGTCGTAGAGGTTGTCGATGTCGAGCTGCTCCTCGACCTTCTCGATGCCTGACTCGGTGGGCGCGGTGATCCGCTTCTCCTCGTCGACGTCGTAGTCGATGTCGCGCTCGAGGCGGCTCACGATCTCGGCGAACCGGTAGTAGAGGTCGGCAGCGTCGGCCACCCTGCCGCTGATGATGAGCGGGGTGCGGGCCTCGTCGACGAGGATGGAGTCGACCTCATCGACGATGGCGAAGTTGTGACCCCGCTGCACCTGACGGTCGCGGCTCATGGCCATGTTGTCGCGCAGGTAGTCGAAGCCGAACTCGTTGTTGGTGCCGTAGGTGATATCGGAGCCGTACTGCTCGTGTTTGTGGGCGGCGTCGTTTCGGCCGGGAATAATCAGGCCGATCGAGAGGCCCAACCATCGGTGGACCTGACCCATCCACTCGGCGTCGCGGGTGGCCAGGTAGTCGTTGACGGTGATGACGTGGACGCCCTTGCCCGAGATGCCGTTCAGGTAGACGGGAAGGGTTGAGGCGATGGTCTTGCCCTCACCCGTGCGCATCTCGGCCACCCAGCCGAAGTGCAGGGCGGCGCCACCCATGAGCTGGACGTCGTAGTGACGCTGACCGATGGTGCGGCGGGCCCCTTCGCGGACCACCGCGAACGCCTCGAGCATGATGTCGTCGAGTGACTCTCCGTTGTCGTGACGCTGGCGGAATTCGACGGTCTTGTGCTGGAGATCGACGTCAGACAGGGCCTTGATTTCAGGCTCGAAGGCGTTGATCTCGGGTACGAGAGCCTGAATGGCCTTGAGTTTCTTGCCCTCGCCTGTGCGGAGCACCTTGTCGAGAAGTTTCATGAGAGGTTCAGTCTACCGGCGAGCCCCGCTCCACCTCGTCAGGGTGCAGCCAAGCTCGCGGGAGCCGCTGCGGCCGCCCTCTCCTGGGCCAGACGGCGATGGAACCGGGCCATGCCGTTGCGTACCAAGCCACGCACGACCCGGGAGTCGACGCCCAGATTGGTGGCCGTCCGCTCCACCGAGCCGGTCTGGGCGATGACCTGGAAGACCCGCCGTTCGTGACCGGTCCATATCTCGCCGGTCTGCTGCTCTAGCTCGAGCAGCCGCGCCGACAAAGGCCCCGACACGGGTGGATCACCCGCGTGCACAAGCCGAACGGTATGAGCAAACACGCTGACCGCACCCTCCTTCACGAGGTGCCCAACCGCGCCGTTGCCAACCGCGGCCAAGGCCTCGTCACCGATTGTGTCTTCGTCGTCGGCCACGGAGAGGGCCATGATTCGGAGGCCGGGAAGCGAGCGGGTGAGAACACCGATCACGTGGGGGCCGGTACCTCCCAGGCCCACGACGGTGACGTCGGGGCGGGTGCTGACGACCAGATCGACGAGATCATCCTTGTAGACCGCCTCACCCACCACCTCGATGTCGGGCTCACGCTCGAGCACGACCAACAGGCCCCGTCGAAACAGGGTATGGGAATCACAAAGGACCACCCGGATCGGATCGAGACCGGCCATGGAATCCCGGTCGGCGCCGAACGCTCTGGGTTTAGCTCTCTTCGTCGATCAAGCCGATGTCGCCGTCTTCACGGCGGTAGACCACCGCCGAACGGCCGGTCTCGGCGTTGCGGAAGAAGTAGAAGGAGTGGTGGAGAAGGTCCATCTGCAGAGCAGCTTCTTCGGCGGACATGGGCCGCATCAGGAAGGCCTTGGCTTTGACGATCTTCTGGGTCATGTCGCTCTCGGACAAGAGCTCCGCGTCGCCGCCGGGCGGCTCCTCGCCCATCATCGACTCTTCGTCTGGCACCGCTTCGCCCATGTCCACCGGCGGCGTCCCACCCTTGCGCTTGCGTTTGGGGTTGGGGTGGTGACGGTTGTGCAGCTTGGTCTTGAGCTTGCGGAGACTGCGCTCGAGCTTGTCGACCGCCTTGTCGACCGCGGTGAAACCATCGGGGGCGGCGACCTTCACCCGAACATGGTGGCCGTGACCCTCGATCGTGACCTCGCAGATCTCCTTGTCAGCGATACGCGGGTTCTTCTCTTCCATGAAGTGAACCTCGGCGTGGTCGAGACCAGACAGAAAACGGTCGAGGCGACCGATCTTCTGGATCGTCATCTCCCTCAACTGGTCGGACACCTCGACATGCCTGCTGCTGACGGAAACCTCCACAGCGCACCTCCATGTTTCGTGGTCGGGACCGGGTCGATCCCTCTAGGTCCGAGGGTATGCGGTCCCGGGCCAAACGTCAGCCATTCAGAGCAACAACTCTCGGCTCGACTCACCGGGGCGGTCCTTCAACCCGGGCTACCGAAGCCACCGCCACCTCGGCGGCTCCCGCGGCAAAGAGAGCCCGATGGGCCGAAACCAGGGTCGCGCCGGTGGTCACGACATCATCGACCACCAGAAGTCGCTGCCCCCAGGCTGCCCGAGCGGTGAACCGGGGCCCCAATGCCTGACGTTCGGCCCGAGCCCGACCGGTCTGGTGGTGTCGGCCGTGACGCACCAGGCAACGCCTCACCGGTACGCCCAGAGCTCGACCGGTGGCCCGGGCCAGAAGGTCGGCCTGATCGAATCCCCGCTGCCGCCGCCGGTCCGCCGTGGTAGGAGCCCACGTGACCACCGTGGGCCGCCATGCCAGCTGTTGGGCCACCGCCGTCGCCAGCCGGGCACCGGCGAACCCGGCCACCGTGGTCCGGCCCCGGTACTTGAGGGCGGCCACCAGCTCACGCCCGCCGTTGTCGTAGTCGAACAGGGCCACCAGGTCAGGAAGACCTTCGAGCCGTGGCTCGGAGCGAGCCGGAGCGAGCGACATCAGGCACCGGCCGCACACCTCGGGCCCTGGTGCCCCGCACAGAGCACACCGAGACCCCAGCACCACATCGAGAACCGCGTTCATCACCATTCCCGAAGACTACGGAGCCCCCCTGACATCGACGTTCATCTATCTGACCTCTGGCACTTATCCCCCCGTTGGGGTCAGACCCCTACGGGATTTCCTGGTGGATCTACAGGATCCAGCCCGATAGGGGTCAGACCCCTCGGGGACGATAGGGGTCAGACCCCTGGGAGCCCCTAGGGGTCAGACCCCTGGGAGCCCTGGGAGCCCTGGGAGCCCGTGGGGAGACTGTGGGGACCCCGTGGGGGGCCTGGGGACACGCGCCTCAGGAGGCTCGGCTTCTCACCAGGAACTTTCTGATCTCGTCGGCGAGGAGGACCGTGCTGGCCAGGGCAGAACAGATCAGCCATCGGGACAAGTCGAGGGGGGTCGTGTCGAAGGCCCGGTTCAGGGGGCCCACGTGCACCACTGCCACCTGGAGGGCCACCGTGATGGCCGTGGCCGCCCACAGAAGGCGGTTCTCGAACGGCCGCACGAAAGCACTCACCCGATCGGACCGGGCGTTGAACGCATTGAAGACCTGACCCAGCACCAGGGTTGTGAAGGCCATGGTGCGAGCCGTTTCGACGTCGCCGGATCCACCCAGGAGACCGCCGGCCAGCTCGATGTCGAGGGCCACCAACCCAGCCAGCGCGGTGACTCCACCGATGAGGGCGATCGTGACCAGCATCGTCGGGTCGATGACCCGGTCGTCGAGGTGGCGGGGGGGCCGGTCCATGACGTCCTCGACCGAGGGGTCGACGCCCAAGGCGAGAGCCAGGGTGCTGTCGGTCAGCAGGTTGATCCAGAGGATCTGGGTGGCCAGCAGGGGGACGGCGAGACCCTCGGCCGTATCAGCCAGGCCGAGCGCCCCCGCGGCCAGCACGCCGATGAGCATGACCAACACCTCACCGGTGTTGGAGGCCAGCAGGTAGCGGAGGAACTTGCGGATGTTGGCGAAGATCTCGCGGCCCTCGCGGACGGCATCGAGAATCGTGGCGAAGTTGTCGTCGGCCAGGATCATGTCGGCCGCCTCCTTGGACACCTCGGTCCCGTTGATCCCCATGGCCACACCGATGTCGGCCTGCTTCAGGGCGGGTGCATCGTTCACCCCGTCGCCGGTCATGGCAACGACGTGGGAGTCCTCCTGCAGGGCCCGGACGATGCGGAGCTTGTGTTCGGGAGCGACGCGGGCAAATACCGGCTCAGTGCGCACCACGCCGCGGAAGCCCTCATCGTCGAGTTGACCGATCTGACCACCGGTGGTTGCGGGGCGGGCCCTGTCGCCGGTGCCGGCGAGCCCGAGATCGGCCCCGATACGGGCGGCCGTGCGGGGGTGGTCGCCGGTGATCATGATCACCCGCACACCCGCTCGTTGGGCCTCACCGATGGCGGCCGCCGCCTCGGGACGGGGCGGATCGATGATGCCCACCACTCCCAGGTAGACCAGGTCGTCCTCGAGCGATTCGTCGAGCTCGGCGGGCATGTCGTCAAGGGGCCGGTACGCCACCGCCAGGGTCCTGAGAGCCCGGTCGGCGAGATCGTCGATGGCGGCATCGATGCCGGCCCGCAGAGCATCGGTGAGGGGCTCGACCGTGTCCCCCTTCCGAATGTGCCCGCAACGATCGAGGAGAACCTCGGGCGCCCCCTTCGTGATCAGGAGCATCCGAGGGCCACTGCCATCCGCTACCACTCCCTCGAACTCGGCGGCCCACCGATCACCGTCGTGGTCGCGGTGAACCACGGTCATGAGCTTGCGATCGGAGTCGAAGGGGATCTCGCCCACCCGACCCACCATGTCCTGGCGACCAAGACCAAGGCCCAGCTTCTCCTGGGCCACGAGCAGGGCGATCTCGGTTGGGTCGCCCACCACTTCCCACCGGCCTGACTCGGCGGGCTGGAGGCGAGCGTCGTTGGCCACGCTGCCGGCACCCAACACGAGCTCCACCTCGCGGAGAGACGTTGGATCGGTGAGCCGCTCACCGTCGAGCAGCACATCACCAATCGGGTGATAGCCCGATCCGGTCAGTTCGACCGACGCCGATCCGGTCACCACCCTCACGACCGTCATCTCGTTGCGGGTCAGGGTGCCCGTCTTGTCCGAACAGATCACCGATGCCGACCCGAGGGTCTCGACCGAGGACAGCTTCTTCACCACCGCCCGGTGGCTGGCCATACGCTGGACGCCCAGAGCGAGAACCACGGTCATGATCGCCGGTAGCCCTTCCGGTACAGCAGCCACCGCCAACGAGACACCGACGAGGAGGGCATCGAGCACGTCGCCGGCCGATGACACCTCCGACGAGAAGACGATGGCCGCCACGACCAGGGCACTCAGGCCGATCACCGAGAGGCCCAGCACCTTTCCCAGCCAATCGATCTGGCGTTGCAGCGGAGTGCGCTCCTCGGTGGCGGACTCGATGAGGGTGGCGATACGGCCGATCTCGGTTTCCATCCCGGTGGCCACGACAACACCGCGACCTCGGCCCCGCACCACCGCCGTTCCCTTGAACACCATGTTCGAGCGCTCGGCGAGGTCGGTGGCTGGATCCACTGTGTCGGGGGTCTTCGTCACCGACGCGCTCTCTCCGGTCAGGGGCGCCTCAGCCACCCGCAGGCTGGCGGCCTCGATCACCCGGCAGTCGGCCCCTACGGCATCGCCCTCTCCCAACAGGAGGAGGTCTCCCGGCACCAGCTCGGACGAGAGGATGACCGACAGGTCACCGTTGCGGAGGACGGTGGCATGCAGGGCGGTCAACTGGCGGAGGGCGGCCACCGCTTGGACCGCCTTGGCCTCCTGCCAGTATCCGAGAATGGCGTTCAGCACGATGATGGCCCCGATGACGATGGCCTCGAGCGGGGCTTCGTGAGCTCCCTCGCTCACCCATGCGGCCAGAGAGATCGCGGTTGCGGTCACGAGCAGGAGGACCAGGGGATCGTTGAACTGCTCGACGAGGCGGCGCCACCGAGGCACCGGCGGGGCCTCGGCCAGTTCGTTCGGTCCGTGCTGTGCCAGCCTCGCCTGAACCTCGTCGGTCGAGAGACCGCGGACCTCGTCGGTTGCCTGGAGGCGAACAACATCCTCGGCCGAATCGGCCCACGCGGGATTCATGGGCTCGATGCTGGGCCGATCCCCGGACCGATAGCAAGCCGCGCCGGTTCGACCGGGCAGCGGAGTGGTCAAGTGCTGATGCCGGGGGTGGCAGGGCCGAACGCCTCGGGCGGCAACGCCGGGTAGGCCCGCTCGACCAGACCAGGTCCGTACCGACGCTCGAGCTCGACCGTGCTGGCCGGAGTGCCGAACAGGTATCCCTGCACCGCGTCGCAACCCAGCAGGCGGAGAACCTCGAGCTGTTCGTAGGTCTCCACCCCTTCGGCCACCAGACAGAGGCCGAGCTCGCGGGCCAGGGTGATGATCGCCTCGAGCACGACCCGGTCGGGCCGGCTGTGGGGCATGCCGGCCACCAGCGAGCCGTCGATCTTGAGCCGATCCACACCGACCTGGCGCAGCTGACCCAGAGACGCGTAGTTCGCGCCGAAGTCGTCGATGGCCACCGAGATGCCCGCATCGCGGATCTCGGCGATGCGCTGGATGGCCAGATGGTGGTCGACGGGCACACCGCACTCGCTCAATTCGATGCCGAGACCCGGCTCCGGGTCGCCTTCGACCAAGCTGATCAGGCACTCGACCAGGTCAGTGCGGTCGAGCTGGCGGGACGACAGGTTCACCCAGACGGTGAACTCATCGACCAGAGATCGGGTCTCCCTCCACTGGGAGGCCTGGCGATGCGCTTCGGTGAGCATCCAGGTGTCGACTGACACGATCAGGCCCGCGTCCTCGGCCATCTCGACGAAGTCACCGGGACTCAGGAGCCCGAGCTGGGGGTGGTCCCAGCGCAGAAGGGCTTCGACGCCGACGATTGTTCCGTTGCCGGTCTCGACGATGGGCTGATAGACGACTCGTAGTTCCTCGTCGAAGTTGGCGGCCCGCAGTCCCTTCTCCAGGGCATCGAGGCGCTTGTGGTTCTGGCGCAGCTCGTCGTCGAACTCGACCAGACAGCCTCCGCCCCGTCGTTTGGCCTTGTACATGGCCGAGTCGGCTTCGCTGATCAAGCGGTTGAGGTCGCGGTACTCACCGCGGGCCAGGCCGACGCTGCCTCCGGCTACGACCTCGGACAGGTCGAGGCCGATCCTCTCGTGGATGGCGTCGAGCATGGCAACCCCAAAGGCCATGCAACCGTCCTGCCCGGGGTCGGCCAGGACCACGAGGAACTCGTCGCCCCCCAGTCGGGCCACCGAGGCCTTGGGCCCGGCGGTGTCGGCCAGCCGATCGGCGATGGTGACGAGCACCCGATCCCCCGCGGGGTGACCGTGGGTGTTGTTGATGGCGGTGAATCGATCGAGGTCGACGACGAAGACCGCGAGGCGAGCCGACGGGGCCAGCCCATCAGCCTCGAGCAGGGCCTGGAGGCCGCGCCGATTGGACAGGCCGGTGAGGGGATCCTCGGCCGCGGCCTTCCTGAGCCGAGCCTCGAGCTCACGACGCTCGAGGATCACCGAACCCAAGCGGGCCAGCAGACAGTGGATGTTCAGCTCATCGGCACCGGGCCGGTAGGTATCGGCGCTGTAGAGATCAACCGAACCAAGCCAGCGGGACCCGGCCCCCACCATGGGGATCGAAGCACAGCCCACGACACCATGATCGGCGGCCAGCTGACCAAGAGGACCCCATGCATCGCAGGTGGTCACGTCGGGGGTGACGGCGACGTCGTTGCGCCGCCGGGCCTCGCCCGCGGTCAGGGAGTCGGGGTCGACGAGGGTCTTCTCGAGGGCTGCCTCGAACGGGGGCGGCAAGGTCGAGGCGGCCAAGCGCCGACCGTGGCCGTCGGCCACCAGGATGGAAGCTCGCCGACCGGTATGACGTTCGGCCAGCGAGGCCAGGTCTGCGAGCAGCTGGGTCTCGGGTCGCCCGTTGGCCAGACCTTCGAGCAGCTCGACCTGCTCGGCCGCCAACGCCTCGGCCCGCCGCCGATCATCGACCGGCCGGATGATGAACAGGAGACCATTGAGGGTGGGATCGTCGAGCCGGTTGTCGCCGAGGATCTCGACCAGCGTGAACCGGCCCCTACCGTCGATCACCCGATAGGTGGCCGGCGACCGCGGGCCGGGATGACGTCCGAGGGCGGCGATGGCGGCGGCCGCCCTCTCCCGGTCAGCCGGATGGATCAACTCGATGGCGGCTTGGCCCATCCTCTCGCCCAGGTTCAGATCCAGGCGGGCCGCCAGTTGGGGATCGGCGGCGCGCAGGATCATCTGGTCGTCCAGGAGCACCAAACCGGACCCGGGGGGAAGGTCCGGTACCGGGCCCGGTTCTGAGTCGCGAGAAGAGCCGCCCACCCTGGGTATATCGGCACCGATGATGCGCCACTCCAGACATAGGGCGGCAATTGGCACATGGACAGCAGGATCTGTGCCGTGAAATGGGTGTTTCGCGCCACACTTGGGCCAGCCCCGAGCTGAGTCCGGGCCGAGATGATCGATCGCATGCCCATGAGCTGGGCCTGGGGGCCCTGCCAGGGCCGGCAAGAGAATGGTCTGATCCCACCAGGGGCTGGGAGCGAGACCTGTCTCGATCAGTACCGGTAGTGGTCGGGCTTGTAGGGGCCCTCGGGGGGGATGCCGACGTAGTCGGCCTGATCGCGGGTCAGCTTGGTGAGCTTGGCACCGACGGCATCGAGGTGGAGACGGGCCACCTTCTCGTCGAGGAGCTTGGGGAGGGTGACCACGTCGAGGCCGTAGGACTCGGCGTCGCGGTGGAGCTCGATCTGGGCGAGCACCTGGTTCGAGAAGCTGGCCGACATCACGAAGCTGGGGTGGCCGGTGGCGTTGCCCAGGTTCAGGAGACGACCCTCGCTGAGAACCAGCACCGAATGGCCGTCGGGGAAGACGAACTCATCGACCTGGGGCTTGATGTTGACCCGCTGGACGTCGCTCATCTTGATGAGACCGGCCATGTCGATCTCGTTGTCGAAGTGACCAATGTTGCCCACGATGGCCTGGTGCTTCATGCGGCCCATGTGTTCGGCCGAGATGATGTCCTTGTTGCCGGTGGCGGTGATGAAGATGTCTGCCTTGTCGATGACCTGTTCGAGGGTGGTGACCTCGTAGCCCTCCATGGCGGCCTGCAGGGCGTTGATGGGATCGATCTCGGTGACGACGACCCGGGCGCCCTGGCCCCGCAGCGACTCGGCGCAGCCTTTGCCGACATCACCGAAGCCGCAGACGACGGCCATCTTGCCGCCGATCATCACGTCGGTACCGCGGTTGATGCCGTCGATCAGTGAGTGGCGGCAGCCGTAGTAGTTGTCGAACTTCGACTTGGTGACCGAGTCGTTGACATTGATGGCCGGGAAGCGGAGGGTTCCGGCTTCGAGCATCTGGTAGAGGCGGTGCACACCGGTGGTGGTCTCCTCGGACACGCCGCGGATGCCGGCGGCGATGGGTCCCCAGACGTCGCGTCCGTCAGCGTCGCGCACCGCCCTCAGCTCGTTGAGGAACACCCCCCACTCTTCGGGGTCGTCCTCGTGGGCGGCCGGGATGGCGCCCTCTTCCTCGTACTCAGCGCCTCGCAGCACCATCATCGTGGCATCGCCGCCGTCATCGAGGATCAGGTTCGGGCCTTTGCCATCGGGCCAGCGCAGGACCTGGGTGGCGCACCACCAGTAGTCCTCGAGGGTCTCGCCCTTCCATGCGTACACGGGTACACCCTGGGGGTTGTCGGGGGTGCCGTTGGGGCCGCAGGCCACGGCGGCGGCCGCATGGTCCTGGGTGGAGAAGATGTTGCAGGACGCCCATCGGACCTCGGCGCCCAGGGTGGTCAGGGTCTCGATGAGCACCGCGGTCTGGATGGTCATGTGCAGAGAGCCGGTGATGCGAGCCCCCGCCAGCGGCTGCTCGTCGGCGAACTCGGCCCGGAGGGCCATCAGGCCAGGCATCTCGTGCTCGGCGAGATGAATCTCCTTGCGGCCGAAGCCGTTGAGCGAGAGGTCGGCAACCTTGAAGTCGTTCTGATCGGTCATGTCTTCACCTGGTTCGGGTCGGGACGCCCGTGGGCGGGCGCGTCAAGGGTCACTCAGAAGCGAGCTGGGGCCCTCTGACCCATCGTCACGACAGCTCGGTTTGGAAGGCTAGCGGGACCGGACCGGCGTGTTGGGGAAGGCTCTCTAGACAGCCCCGACGGCCGGAGTGGGTCCCGGGTCGATGTCTGACTCGGCCGCCAGGTGCAGGGACACGAAATCACCCTGCATGATCAGGTCGAAGAGCTGGGCGACCCGACCCTCGCCGGCCGCGTCGACCCGGTGGACCGAACCCACCACCTCACCCATCGCCTCGTCGAGACGATCGAACCGGTCGATGAGCTGGGGATGCTCCTCGTCGTTGCGCAAGTCGATCAGGGTGAAGACCTGGCGCGTGACGTCACCGTGCTGGCCCCAGCCCGACACATCGTTGTGGGCCAGTTCGGGCAGTTGGTTGGCGAAGGCCGCCACCTTGGCGTTCTCGTTGAACTGGGTCTTCCAGCGCCGGGCGGCGACACCGCCGATGGCGCCACCCCCGTAGATCAGGGGCATGGTCCGACCAATGCGGCGGGCCAGGCCGGCTGCCGGATTGTCAGCCGCGGTCAGCTCGTCGCGGCGCTGACCGAGCTGATGAATTGCCAGACCCACATACTGGTCTGCGCCGCGGAACAGGCCGAGCTGTTCGAGAACCAGAAGGGGCGGCACCGCCAGGGCGCCGATGGCCGACCGGGGCGTGGGGATGGATTCGGACACGTCGACGACCGGTGCCTGCGCGCCACGAGCGAGGTCACGGAGCGGGCCCTCACCGGTTACTGCGACCAGACGAGCACCAGCCCGGATCGCGCCGTCGGTGGCTTCGATGGTCTCCTCGGTTCCGCCCGTCGCCGACAGGACCAGGACGAGGGTCGACTCGGATACGAACGCCGGGAGCGAATAGCCGCGGTGCACCAGGATGGGTACCGGCGCCTGCGGAGCGGCGACGGCGGCAACGATGTCGCCGGCCAGGCCTCCCGCTCCGATACCGAGACAGACCACGCTTTCGATCCCGGCGGGATCCGGCAGAGCCGAAATCGAGGCCGACGCCACCCGGGCGGCCTCCATCTGGTCGGGCAGGGTGGCCGCAGCATCGAACAGCCCGAGCGAATCGAACACCTCAGGCCTCGAACGTCGGAGCAATGCCCTCGTTGTCGATGCGGGCCTGGAGTCGGGCCATCTCGGCCTGGTCGAGAGCCTCGGCCTCGTCGATCAGCATGACCGGGATGTCATCGTCGATCCGGTAGCGGCGGTTCAGCCGGGGGTTGACCAGCGCCTGCTCATCTTCCAGGTACCAAAGGGGCCCCTTGTCTTCAGGGCAGGCCAGGATCTCGAGCAGTTCGGCGGCGAGGGTCATCGGTGACTCCAGTTGTTTCGCAGGGGACGCATGGTTGGGACGACAAGCTCAGGCTGACGCCATGACGGCCTGAACCTCGGCCACCCGCCGGGCGCAGTCCTCTTCGGTGGCCGCTTCGAGGTTCAGACGCAGCAGGGGCTCGGTGTTCGACGGCCGCAGGTTGAACCACCAGTCTCCCGCATCGACGGTGAGACCGTCGAGCTGGTCGCTGGCGACATCGGCGTAGTGATCAGCGACGTGGTCGATGACCGCGGCGGTGTTTGCGACCTTGGTGTTGATCTCCCCCGACGCGGCGTAGCGGTCGAGGGGGGCCAGCAGGGTGCTCAGGGACCCGCCGCTGAGACAGAGCTGTTCGAGGACCTTCACCGCGGCAATGAGCCCGGAGTCGGCCCGCCAATTGTCGCGGAAGTAGTAGTGGGCCGAGTGCTCGCCCCCGAAGATGGCTCCCGTCTCGGCCATGACCTGCTTGATGAACGAGTGCCCGACCCGACTCCGGACGGGCGTGCCTCCGGCTTCGGTGACGACCTCGGGTACCGACTTGGAGCAGATGAGGTTGTGGATCACCTGGCCGCCGGGCTCCTTTTCGAGCATGGCGCGGGCCAGCAGGGCGGTGGTGAGCGACCCGGAGACCGGCTGGGCCTTCTCGTCCACCAGGAAGACCCGGTCAGCGTCGCCGTCGAAGGCCAGTCCGATGTCGGCCCCCGTCTCCAGCACCCGCCTCTGAAGGTCAACGAGGTTTTCGGGGTTGAGCGGGTCGGCGGGATGATTCGGGAATGTGCCGTCGAGCTCCGGAAAGAGGACCTCGAGCTCGAACGGCAGCCGACTGAACACGGCCGGCACCACCAGCCCACCCATACCGTTGGCGGTGTCGGCCACCACCTTGAGGGGCCGCATGGCCGACCCGTCGACGAAGGACAGGACATGGTTGGCGAAACCATCGAGCAGATCGGTCGAGCTCACCGAGCCGGTGGATCCAGCGGGCTCGAGACCGGACTCGGCCGTCGCCTTGATCTCGGCGAGACCGGAGTCCTCGCCGATGGGCGCCGCGGCCCGCCGACACATTTTGATGCCATTGTACTGGGCCGGATTGTGGGAGGCGGTGAACACGGCCCCGGGGGCGTCGAGGTGCCCCGAGGCGAAATACATCATGTCAGTCGAGGCCAGCCCCATCTCGATCACGTCGAGACCCTGCTCGACCACTCCCGCCGTGAACGCCTCTACCAGCTCGGGTCCCGACGGTCGCATGTCGTGGGCCACCACCACCTGGGTCACCCCAGGATCGTCGGTGACCAGGAACCGGGCGAAGGCCGCACCGATGGCACGACAACGCGGGGCATCGATCTGGTCGGGATAGATACCCCGGACGTCGTAGGCCTTGAAGATGGCATCGAAACCGGACATCCCCTGAGTGTAGGAGCGCACGGGAGGGTCAAGGCCGACCTTCAGAGGGTGGCGTCGACTGACAGTTCGGAGGGGTCGAGGTCGTAGACGCCCTGGCCGGCCCACCACCGCAGGCGGGCCAGGTCGGCGAGAAGATCGAGGGTGTGGCGCACGACCCGAACGCTGGACGTGCCCCGGTTGGTGACCTGAACCGGCAGTTCCTTCACCGACAGGCGGTAGCGCTCGGCCAACAGGAAGAGCTCGATGTCAAAGGCGAAGCCGTCGAGGCGTCCTTTGCGGAACAGGAGCCGCCCGAGGTCGCTGCGGAAGGCCTTGAGCCCGCACTGGGTGTCGCGGTGGGCCCCCAGCAACACGGCGTAGGTCACAAGGTTGATGATGCGCCCGCCCATCTCGCGGATGCGGCGGGCCCGAACGAGCGTGGTGGTGTCGGTGTGGCGGCGGCTGCCCACCGCCACGTCCCAGCCGCTCTCGATCTCCTCGAGGAGCTCCAGGAGATGACTCGGCTCGTAGGAGAGATCGGCGTCGGTGAACGCGATGGCGCGACCCACAGCCGCAGCCACCCCGGCCCGAACGGCACCTCCCTTTCCCAGGTTGGGGTCGAGTACGACCACCTGGTCGGCCACGCCGGCCCGGTCCGCGGTGTCATCGGTGCTCCCGTCGTCGACCACGACCACCTCGAGTGAGCCGTCGAGCGGGCCATTGAGCGCAGCCCGGATCTGGTCAACCGTCGTGGCGATGCGGGCCGACTCGTTGAAGGCAGGCACCACGACGCTGAGCCTCACCTCCCCCGGGGGACGAGGGCGCGAGGTTCGGGTGCTCAGATCTCGCTGCACCTGGTTGAACACCACGACCCGGTAGCTCGTGTAGCGCAGGGCGGCGGCCGCTGCGAGGGCCACCAGCTTCGAGCCCCAGAGGGCGTCGCCGGAGTCGTGGACCGCGGCAAGGACCCCCAGGTCGACGATCGCGGCGGCGGTCGCCGTGGCGAAGAAGGCGATGGGTTGCCTGACCCACCGGGCGTGGGGGTCGCCGCCGAAGGTCACCCACCGGTTGAGGGCCCACGACGTCAGGGCGGCGACGGTCAGGGCCAGCCCGTCGGCCACGAGGGGCCGGAGCCCGAGAGGGCCGGCCAGAGCCAGGAACCCGCCGACGTCCAGGGCCGTGGCTACGACCGCCACAGCCAGGAACCAGCGCAGCCGCTCCCTCATCAGGCGTTGCCCACCCTCACGGCGAGTGGGGATGCTCCGAGGCTTCGGAGGCCACCACCGGCGGCACGGCGCCAGTAGGTTCGGTGGGCGTTGGTGTGGGCGGCGTTCGTGACACCAGGCCCACTGGGGTGGGGGACGGCCAACCGCTGCCCACCGGAGGCGAGGCCGCCGGCAGCACGACGTCGCGCGGACGGCTCAGTATCAGCAGACCCAGAAGCCCGATCGCTGTCAACACCCATGATCCGTAATCGGCCAGCGACCGTCCGTATGTGAGGGTGACTTCGGTGTCAGTGGGCACGACCACCATCAGGTTGGGGGTCACTCGCCAGGGGCCCTCGGCACCGGACGCCTGCCAGTTGGGGAAGTAGGACATCTTGACGAGGACGGGTGAGCCGGGCTCGTCGACGGTGAACGACAGGCCGTCGCGGCTGGACTCGACGGCCGACACCATAACCGGTGTCGTGGGCACGGTGGGCGGGATCTCACCGGGGGCGATACGGGCCCACTCCGGGGGTCCGTCGGCCGCCAGGAAGACCGACCAGGCGTCGGGATCCTGGTAGAAGTCGACCGCCGTCGGCAGCCACCTCTCGCTGTCGTGCTCGAGCCCATCGACCACGGCGGGCAGGGCAGTGAGGGCCTCGACGAGGGGGGCGTCGCTGACCTGATAGACCGACCAGGGTCCGGACGTGGCCATGAGCTCGAGATCAGGGTGGGTGTCGGCCACCGATGTGGCTGCGTCGGAGATCGTGAGGTAGTACCGCACGCCCATCAGCTGAAGATGCTCGACGCCGCGGTCGAGATCGAGGTCGCGGTAGGGCAGGTCGCGCTGAGCCCGCGACGGCGAGGCCGACAGCTCTGACTGGTTCAGGAAGTGGTACGGCGTGGTGGAAGAGGCTTCGAAGTACAGCCCCTCCATCGAACCGATGCAGCCGTCGGTCCAGTGGGGCAACAGCATCAAGGCCATGGGGGTGCCGAAACGGTCGAGCTCGGGCTCGTACTCCCACATGGCCCGGCCACAACCGTTCTGGTCGCCCAGGGTGTCCATCGTGGTGACCAGGTCTCGGTACTCCGGGTACGCCGGCTTGCGCTCGTAGCCCGAGTAGTTCCATCGCGACCAGCCACCGATGAAGCTGTTGTCGGCGGTGGTGATACCCATCCAGCTGTAGCGGCCATCGGCGAGCACCGAACCACCGGGCAGCACCCTCAGGGGTAGGCCGATGTGGACGAAGACCAACAGCGTCGCCACCGCGAGACCTCCGACCTGGGCCATGAGCCGCCCGGTGCGGTCGAGGCGCAACTCCTCGTCGGCCAGCCACCGGATGATCTCGGTGACGCCGACGGCGGCCAGCAGGCTCAATGACAGGTAGTAGAAGGGCAGCAGCCGGGCGTTCCAGAGCCTTCCCTGGGGCACCAGGATGAACGCCGCAGCCCCGGCCAGAGCCATGACCGTGAAGAACGTGCCGGTGCGGTTGCGACGCATGACGACGACACCCACCGAGACCAGGGCCAGCAGCAGAACCCAGAGGTTCTGATCGGGGACGAGGTTCTGGGTGTAGGCGGTGATCTTCTCCCAGCCCATGTCGTTGAGGTACGCCCGGGTGGATACGAACGGCACCACCCAGAACGCCGACAGGAGTCCGGCCACGGCTCCCACCTGGACCACCCAGCGCAGCCTCTCGCGGCGGGGACCCAGCAGGAACAGCACGAGGGTGCCGACCAGTGCGAAGAAGGCGGGGAACACGTGACACAGGCCGGCCAGCGCGAGCAGGGTGGCCGCGGCACCGCGGTGCCGCCCGGTTTCGAGGCCTCGGGCGACGACGCCCAGGTACAGCAGGGCGACGGACAGTGCGATCGAGAAGGCGAACTCGCCCGCCAGGGTCGACGCGATGTTGCCGCCGTAGATGGTGAATGACCGGTCGAACAAGAACGGCATGGTGGCGAGGGCCAGCATGGGCGGCCCGGGGAAGGGCAGGCGGACCAGGCGACCAAAACCCCAGGCCGCGATGGGCAGACTCACCACACCGCTGACCGAGATCAGCTTGAAGGCCACCCCGAAGGGCACCGGCACCGCGACCAGGGCCACCGCGATGCTGGCGCCGAGGGCAAGGCCACGGTGGCGGGCGATGCCGTCGGGAACCCGCCTCAGCCAGGCGGCGAGACCAACGGCCAGGGACCCCAGAGCCACAGGAATGCCAAGGACCATGGGAAGGCCGGTGTTCAGGACGATCATGGCCAGGAAGGGCACGACCATGTAGAAGCGGAAGGCCGGAAAGCCGTTGTACCAGTCAGGAGTCCAGCCGCTCAGCCTCAAATCGGGCAGGAGCACGTCGCGGAGATATCCCAGCGCCCACACGTGGGCGCCCATGTCGCCGCCGGCCGGTGTGGTGTCGGCGAACAGGAGGGACGGCTGGAGCATCCACAGGGTGAAGGCACTGCAGCCGCCGACCACGATGAAGGCGATCAGGTCGCGGATCCACCGGGGCAGCTGATCGAGCGGTACCCCGTCAGGGACCTCCCACGCCGGATCGAGGTCAGTGGTGACCGGGTCCGCCCGGGAGGGGGGCGAGACGACAGCCGGGGCCGGTTCGACGATCTCGGTTGGGGGATCGGCCACCCCTGTGCCGTTGGGGATCAGCCCAGGATCGACGGCCGCGGCCGTCGGCGCGACTGGGGTGCCGCGGGGCACGGCATCAGGAACTGTCTGGTCGGCGCGATCCATGGCTCCACCCATCGTGGCAGGTGATGAGCCCAATGACCCATCAGGAGCAATAACTCTGCCCAGAAAGTCAGCGTCGACTGGCCCGGGTCACCCATCCCCGACCACGGGCCGTGGCCGGCCTCGACTACGAATGGCGACGGTGGGATGACGTGCCGATACCCGCCAGAACGCCATCGAGGGGCACCGGATGGCCGTTCGCCAGCCAGGAACGCTGGTCACAGCTGGCACAGGACACCATCATCACCTCGTGGCCGTTGACCTCGATCTCGATTTCGACCAATTCGGTCCCGCACGCGCAACGCCGGGCCTTGGTAGTCACCGCCATATCGAACCTCCGCAATGGTCTCTCACTTACTGTGACCTCATCGTCAGCCAGTGACCACTCTGTGAGGTATTCAGCACAGAACGTAACCTTTTGGGTCATTCTGCCCACTCTCCGTGGGTTATCCGAGCAGGAGCAGAGCCACCACGGTGGTGGTGTTGAAGGCCACATGGGCCCAGATGGCCGGCCCCAGTCGTCCCGACCGGCGGGTGAGCTCACCGGCCAGCAGCCCGAACAGGACCAGACCGGGCAGCTGGATGAGCTGGAGATGCACGATTCCGAACAGGAAGGCCTGGGCGATCACGCCGACGGTGGGTCCGAGGCGAGCCACGAACACGGTCTGCACCAGGCCCCGGAAGAACAGCTCCTCCACCAGGGGGGCGCCCACAGCAACAATCAGCAGGAGGAGGATCACCCCGACGGGATCGGTGGCCCGGTCGGTCAGTTCCTCGGCGGCGGCGGCCACGTCGAGCTCGCCGAAGAGGGCCTGGAGGGGCAGGTAGAGCAGGGGCACGAAGACCAGCTGGGTGACCAGACCCAGACCCAGACCCCGCCAGAGGTCACCCCACTCCATACGAAGACCGAAGGTGCGGACCAGACCCTCACCCCGCTTGGCCAGGTAGAGGGGGACACCCAGATACCCGAGCCACAGGGGAACCTGGAGGACCGCGATGAGGCGTAGGGACAGAGAAGAGAGGTCGACATCGGCCTCGTAGCCGGCGAGGCCCAGGATCAGGACACCGAAACCCATGGCTGACACCTGGGCCAGGAGGAGGCCCCCGAAGACCTCGGCGAGGCCGAACGAGAGTCGGTTGCGTGGTTCCAGGCCGGTCGCCATCACCAACAGGCTAGGGGCCAGAGAAGCCCAGGAGCGCACCAACACACGCAGGGAACACAGCCGGAGCGGCCGCCTGACCCGGGCAATCGTCTCGCAGGCTCCTAGCATGGGGCCATGGATCAGAAGGACTCGCCCCCTCCCCCCAACAAGGACGAGCGCCGACCCTCAACCCCGGCCCGCGGCGACGGCCCGTTCCCGCGCTGGGCGCTGTGGATCGTGGCCGGTGTGCTCGCGGTGTTGGTGGTCAGCACCCTGTTCAGCCCCTCCGGCAACGAGACCGAGATCACCTACGGAGAGTTCCTGCAGGCGGTCGAGAGCGGGGACGTCGACTCCGTCGAGTACGACAACAACAACGGCAAGATCACGGGCCAGTTCAAAGACGAAGAGGAGTTCCGCACCACCGGCTTCCTCGAGGGTTTCCCGGCATCGGACCGCGCCCTCCTCGACGAGAACGGGGTCCTGATCGATCCCAAGACCCCCTCACCCAACATCTTGCTCAGCATCCTGCCCATCTTCGTGCCCATGCTGCTCATCGTCGGTGTCCTCGTATGGATCGCCCGACGCCAGCAGTCACAGATGGGCGGCATCATGTCGGTCGGACGGTCCAAGGCGAAGACCTACACCACCGAACGTCCGGGAACGACCTTCGATGACGTGGCCGGTTACGCCGGCGTGAAGCAGGAAGTCACCGAGGTCGTCGACTTCCTGAAACACCCCAACAAGTTCAACGAGATCGGCGCCCGCATCCCGAAGGGGGTCCTGCTGGTCGGTCCCCCCGGTACCGGCAAGACCCTCATCGCCCGGGCGGTGGCCGGCGAGGCCGGAGTGCCGTTCATGTCGGTCACCGGCTCGGACTTCATGGAGATGTTCGTGGGCGTCGGCGCCAGCCGGGTGCGCGACCTGTTCAACGAGGCCCGCAAGATGGGTAGGGCCATCATCTTCGTCGACGAGATCGACTCGATCGGTCGCAAGCGAGGGGCCGGGCTGGGCGGCGGTCACGACGAACGCGAGCAGACCCTGAACCAGATGCTCGCCGAGATGGACGGCTTCGAGACCACCGAAGGCATCGTGATGATGGCGGCCACCAACCGGCCCGACATTCTCGACCCGGCCCTGCTCCGGCCGGGCCGCTTCGACCGCCAGGTCGTTGTCCCTCTTCCTGAGCTTGACGATCGCCGCCAAATCCTCGAGGTCCACATCAAGCACAAGAAGGTCGCCGAAGACGTCGATCTCGGTGTCGTTGCCCGCGGCACACCGGGTATGAGTGGTGCCGATCTCGCCAACCTCATCAATGAGGCCGCCCTCCACGCCGTCCGGGCCGGCGAGAACCGGATCCATGCCAGCCACATCGACGCCGCCCGCGACCGGGTCCTCATGGGCCAGAAGCGGGAGTCCATGGCCCTCTCCGACGAGGAGAAAGAGGCCATTGCCTACCATGAGGGCGGCCACGCGGTGTGCGCCGCGGTCCTCCCCCATGCCGACCCCCTCCACAAGGTCACCATCATCCCCAGTGGTATGGCCCTGGGCATCACCATGCAGCTGCCCGACCGTGAGCAACACATCTACCGGCGCAACTACCTCGAGGACCGTCTGGTCGTCATGTTCGGTGGCCGCATGGCCGAAGAACTGGTCTTCGGGATGTCGTCCACCGGTGCTGCCAACGACCTCCTCCAGGCCACGAACATGGCCCGCAAGATGGTGTCCGAGTGGGGTATGTCCGAACATGTCGGACCCATGGCCTGGGGCGCGGACAAGCCCATCTTCCTGGGCGACGACATGATGCAGACACGCGAGTACAGCGAGCACACCGCCCGCGTCCTCGACCAAGAGTCCCTACGCATCCTGCTCGAGCAGGAGGAACGGTCCCGGGCCCTGCTCGACACCCACCGCCACGGACTCGACCTGGTGGCGCGAGCCCTGCTCGAGCACGAGACCATCAGCGGCGCCGAGGTTCACCGGCTCCTCGATCTGGCCTCTCAGGAGACGGGCGAGTCACCGCCAGTCGACGTCGAGCCCATCGAGGTCGACGTCGAGGGCTAGTGAGTCCTCGGGAGGGCTGATCCGGGCTAATCCTGAGGGTGCTGGTCACGCACGTCGGCCACCACAGACCAGAGATCAGAGGCCGAGGTGGGTCCCACCTCCGAGGCCATGACCACACCGGCGGCGTCGGCCACCACCAGCATGGGTACCGCGTCGATGCGGTAGCGGCGGTGGATGTCGGGATGGACATCCACCTCCACATCCATGACCGCCACCTCGGGACTCTCCAGGGGCGCCATCGCGTCGCGCGTCTGGGCGCAGGCCTCACAGGCGGCCGAGCTGAACAGGGCCACCAACCACGCCTTCTCAGGATCGACGAAGTCGGCTCGGTCGAGCTGGCTGGGCACCGTCCACGACGAGGACTGGGTTGGGGGGTCGGGCCGCCGACGCTGGACCAGCATCGCCACGGCCACGGCCACCAAGACGAGGGGAGCGGCGATGAAGAGTCGTTCCACCCCCACAGTCTGCCCGGAACGGCCCTGGTTCCGGGAATCAGCCGACGAGGATCGACCCGCCCACCGACATGAGTGTGGCCACCGCAGACACGGTCACCAGCTCAGTGGTGGTGCGCACCACCCACTCGGCGGCGATGGGTGCATCGGCTGTGATGACCAGGAACGCGCCGGGAGGCAGGTCCTCAATGGCGAACCACTGGTAGCTGGCCGCTCCCACCACCGCGTCGGTGGCGACAGGCACCGCACTGCCATCGAACCAGCCGGTGACCACCACCGTGGCCGGCACCGAGCCGGGGTTGTACACCGAGAGCTGCCGGGACGATCCGGTGGACCGGACCGGGCCGGCTACGACTGTGGTGGTGACCGGGGGTGGTGAGGTAGTGGTGGTGACAATCGTGGTGGTCGTGGTCGAGTCGACCGGCGCCGTGGTGGTGGACCCCGAGGCAACCGTGGTGGTCGTGGTCGAGTCGACCGGCGCCGTGGTGGTGGACCCCGAGGCAACCGTGGTGGTCGTGGTCGTCGTCGTAGTGGGTGCGGTGGTGGTTGTCGACACGGTCGTGGTGACCCCCTCGGGGGTCGTTTCGGCGGGGTCGGCCGGGCTGCCCAGCAGGGGCACCACGAGCTCGGTGGCGGCCAGCGGGACCCCGAGAGCCATCGATTCCTCGGCCCCGAACAGAACCCGGTCGACCACCACGCCCTGACCGTTCACGCTGCGTACGGCGGTGGTATGACCGACCGGTGGCTCGAGACCGACCCGGGCCAGCTCTTCGGTGACATCGACGACCTCGAAGCGGCCGGACGGAACGGTTACCTCGAGCGGGGCGACGGCGCCGGGCACGGAGTCATCGACCAGGATGTCGATGTCGATCTCAGCTCGATTCTCACCGGGGTTGTAGACCACCAGCTGCTCCTGCTGAGCCGTCGATACCAGCCCACCGGGTATGAACCACTGCTCCGAAGCGGCCGGCGCGGCCAGAGCCAGGCTGAGGCCGGTGCGGCCCAGCTCACCGGTTCGAACCTGGATCCGATCGACGACCACGCGGCCGGCCCGCACGTCGACGATGGTGGACAACTGCTCACGTCGGGTAACGATCTGATCGACCTCGATGATCTTGACCGAACGGCCGGCCACGACCAGGCGCTCGAGCTCCGTAGGTGCCCGGACCCCTTCGTCGGTCTGAAACGAGACTTCCACGGTGGCCCGATCGGGGAACGGGTTGAACAGGGCGAGCAGGTAGCGGGCGTCGCGAGTCGTAGCTCCCGCGGCACCGAACCAGGTCCGGCTGGGGGCCGACGCACACGGCGACGCCGCCCGCCCCTGGGGGCCCGAGATCTCGTGGTGCACGACCAGATCGCCCGAAGCCGACTCGACCAGGGCCGCCACCCACTCGGCCTCGACGACGTCGCCGACCCTGATCCGCTGGGTCGAACCGGCGGCCACCGACAACTCGACCTGACCCGACTCGCCGTCGCTGCCGAAGCCGGCGACGATCGCCTGGACTTCGGCCTGAGCGGGGTTGCTGATGACCACGACGTGGTCGGCGGGTCCCCCCGGCACCCCGGAGCCTCCGGCGCAGTACCAGGTGGCCCCGAGGGCCTGATCGCCTACCGCCAGGGGCTGGAGTTCGAGGGGTTCGACCACCAGGGTCTCATCGTTCTCGGGGGGGTCGCGATCGAGCACCGCTGCTCCCACCAGGGCTGATACCAGGATCACGACGGTGGGCCAACGGCTCCAGTGCTTCATGACCGGATCCTCGATGACCGGGCGCCGGATGATCCGGCCTCGCTGTCCTGCCAGACGGTTCGGCGGGCTCGCGCCACGGCCAAGAGCACCAACAGCCACAGCACGGTCTGGGCTCCCGCGACCAGCCAGCGAATGCCCGCACCGGAGGCCACGAGCTCGCCCGTGCCGGTACCCGGTTGCCGGAACACGACCGCGGCGTCGGCCAACGACTCTCCTTCAGTGACTCGGCCGTCGACCTCGAGGCGCCAGTCGGCGGCGGGATCCTCGGCCACGAACACGTCGCGGCCACCGATCGGTCCGGTCCAGGTGGAGGTGCCGTCCTTTTGGGGCAAGACGGACGTGGGGTCGGTGATCATCACCCGATCGAGGGCAGCCAGCCCGCCGACATCTTCGGGGGCGACGAGGTCGGCCTCGGCCCGCATCCCCACCCACGACGAGTTCTCGAAGACCAGCAGGGTGGGGTCGACGATCCGGGTGGTGAGGTCGAGTTGGCGGGTGAGGCCATCGACAACCCTGGGGGGAAGGGGAGGCGCATCGAAGGCGTAGGGGGCGGGTGACGGTTCGAGCTGAACCACCACATAGCGAACCCCGAGCGGAGCCAGCAGTTCGCCCAATCGTGAAGTCCGGCCCGCAAACGATGCCTCGAGGGCATCGACCAGGAGGTCGGAGCGACCGGTGGGCACCGACGGCAGGACATCACCCACCTCAGGCGTACCGGCCGGGGTGACCTGCACCCGGACTTCGCCGAACACCGGCCAGCCACCGGCCACCGCCGCCTCGGTGCCCACCCAAGCCACCCGGAACGGTTCCTCGGCCACCTCCTCAGCGAGGAAGGCGGCGGCATGGGCGATGTCGCGGGACGGGGTGGACCAACGGCCGCCGGCCGCGGCGCCGACCATTGGGAGCACGCCGACGAGGACAGCGGTCAGGGCCAGGACCGAGGCAACCTGACGCCAACCGAAGTGGTATTCGCGCAGATCGACGGTGAACACGGTCATGCCCAATGCGGCACAGCCGGCCAGGGCCGCCGCCACGACGCCGAGCACGACCTCGTGGGCGGGTGCAGCCACCTCGACCCAGCCTCGCTCCACGGCCCAGACCCACAACCAGCCCACGGTCGCGATCGTCCACCAACGGGTGGCCCACGCGAGCCGCCATCCCCGGCCCAGCAGCAGGGGATAGGCCGCACCGGCCAGAAGGAACCAGGTGAGCACCGAGCTGGCTGAGGAGCCGGTGTCGAGCCTCAGGATCTCGCCGAAACCGAGACCATCGGGCCCGGCGGGCCGGGCGCCCACGACCATGGCCCAGACCTCGCTGGCGTCGGAGCCGCCGGTGATGAGATCGACGGCCCACGGCAGATGGAGCAGGAGGGCCCCGACGGCGCCCACCACCACGGCCACGACGAGCCTCGGGATACCTCCGAGGCGGCCGGAGAGGATCGACCCGAGAATGAACGCCGCGGCCACGCCAACGGTCACCGGGACGACCACCGGGGCCACCAAGGCCGTGAGGGCCAGCACCAACGCGAGACGGACCCCGGGTGACCAGAGCGCGTCGCGCCGGGTGAAGGGTTCGGCGCCGAGCGATGCGGCCAGGAGGCGCAGCACCCACGGGGCAGCCGCCCATGCGGCCAGGCCGTTCCAGCGGCCCGACTCCAGGGCGTTCCAGGGCACGGCGACGCCAACGTGAACCACCGTGGCCACCGCGGCCGCCCGGGACGAACCCATCGACCGCCCCAACCGCCAGGCCCCGACGGCACCGAGCGGGAGCGCCCCGAGGACGATGACCGTGTGGAGCAGGCCGGTCCGACCCAGGAACACATGCCCCAAGAGACCCACCGGGAAGAACAGGCTGGGCGCGGCGGCCACGGCACCCAGGCCGTCGGTGCGGTAGCTGGTGAACCAGGCCCCCAGCAGATCGCGGGCATCGTCGCCCAACGGGGCCAGCTCGCCGATCGTGGGGATGCCACCAGTGAGGAGCTGGCGAGACCCGACGAGCACGATCAGGGTCAGCACCCCGATGGCCACGACGGCGTCCCGCCGGGCGGCGGAGTCGACCGAGGAACGCAGCCGGCGGATGGTCTCGGCCACCCGGTCCCGACGATCGTCGCCCACCCCGATCTGGCCGCGGACGAAGGCGGTGAGCCGGGCACTGCCCCGCGCCTGGAGACGTCTGACCTCGCTGTCGGGGACCTGACGCAGCCGATCGAGTTGGCGGTGGCGGCGCCGGGTGTCACGGGTGCGGCTCAGGTTCCAGGTGAACGCCGACCATAGATCGCGGGCGTGACCCACCCGACCGACCAGCACCGAATACAGCATCTCGACGACGATGAGAACCGCCAACTGGGGAAAGACCCGGATCTTGGAGAGGGGTGTGTAGACGACCCCCATCGTTCGCATGCGGTGCCGAAACTGGAGGCGCCGACGATCGTCGGCCGGGCGTCGGCCTCCCAAAGCCTCGAGATGGCGGCACACCGCGTCGGGAACTACCAGTACCCGGGCCCCCATGACGTGGGCTCGCCAGCACAGGTCGAGATCCTCACCCAGGAAGGTGATCTCGGGATCGAAGCCGCCGAGCTCGCGGAACAGATCGGCCCGTACGAGCGTGGCTGCTCCGGGCAGATGGAAGACATCACGAACGGCGTCGTACTGCTCCTGGTCGAGCTCGTGGGGCTCGGCGATGGGGGCGGAAACCCCGAACTTGTCGGCCTCGAGGCCGACCTGGAGCAATTCGTTGGGGTGCTGCCAGTCGACGATCTTGGGGCCCAGGATCGCCGCGTTGTTCCTGAAGGCTTCCTCGACGAGAACCCGCACGGTGTTGGGAGTCAGCTCGATGTCATCGTGGCAGATGAGCAGGAAGTCGGCGCCCGACACGGCATCGCTGGCCACATTGACCGCGGGCCCGAAGCCCGGATTGTGATCGAGGCGGCGGACGAAGGCCTGAGGGAGGACACCGTGGACCCGCGGGGTGGGGTCGATCTCGGACGCGGCGTCAACCACCAGGACCGAAAGATTCGAGTAGTCCTGGTCCGCAATGCCACCCAGGGTGGCCTCGAACCAGGGCCCGGGGTCGCGCGCGACCATGACGACAACCACGGCCGGCACCGCGGCGAGAGAAGTTGGTACGGGTCCAGGCGGCGGACCGGGTTCGGCCACGATCGCGACAGGCTAGTACCGACCCGACCCCCGACCCGACCTTCGCCGCCAGGATTTCCGGTGGTGGACCGACAATGATCCCGTACCGTTGGGGCCATGGGCGATCCTTCCGACACCCCAGCTGACCCAGCCGACTGGCTGACCGACCTTGCCCGCGAGGGCCTCCACATCGCCGTCGGCCTCGGAGTGCTCGCCTACCAGGATCTTCAGGTCCGCCGCAACCAGATCGAGGAGCACCTCGCCGACTCCGGAGACCTGGATCACATCCAGGCCCTCACCCACTGGCTGGCCGGCTGGACCGAGCAAGAGAGCTGATCCCCGCCACGACGCCACTACGATGCTGGCGATGTCCCACCCCTCGGTCCCCTCCTCGTGATGCGCGCCTTCATCACCGGATACAAGGGGTTCGTGGCCGGCCACCTCACCACCCACCTCCTGACCCAGGGCGACGAGGTCGACGGCACCGATCGCGAGGACGGCCCCGACCTGCTCGACCGTGACGGCTGGTTCGACGTCCTGGCCGACCGGTCTCCCGAGGTCGTGTACCACTTGGCGGCCCAGGCCGCCGTGGGCAACTCGTGGGACAATCCCCTGCCCACCATCCGGGCCAACATCGAGGGCACCCACAATGTGCTCGAGGCGGCCCGCCATGCGGGCGTCGAGCGGATGGTGGTGATCTCCAGCTCTGATGTGTACGGCCGGGTCGAACCCGGCGACCTACCCCTCACCGAGGACCGGCCTCCCCGACCGGTGAGCCCCTACGCAGCCAGCAAGGCGGCTGCCGAGATGCTGGCCCTCCAGGCCTGGCACGGCTTCCAGCTTCCCACCGTATTGGTGCGCCCGTTCAACCACATCGGACCGGGCCAGTCGGGTGATTTCGTAGCCTCGGCGCTCGCCCTGCGAATTGCCGCTGCCGAGGCCGCCGGTGAATACACGATCACGGTCGGTGACCTCTCGGCCCGTCGCGACTTCACCGATGTCCGCGACGTGGTCCGGGCCTACCGACTCCTGGCCCAGCACGGCACACCGGGCGGCACCTATCACGTGTGCAGCGAGATCGACCGATCCATCCAGGAGTTGGTGGACACACTCATCGGTCAGGCCCTCGTTCCCGTCGAGCTGGTGCCCGACAAGTCCCTCCTCCGCCCGGCCGAGGTCCCGGTACTACGGGGCTCGGCCGCCCGCCTTCGAGCCGACACCAGCTGGGAACCCATGATCGACTTCCAGACCAGCATCAAGGACATCCTCCGCGAGGCCCGCGAGCGGGTCGGCGCAGGAAATCCAGCAAGGAGCGACACCCCATGACCAAGACCGCCCTCATAACCGGGATCACAGGGCAGGACGGCAGCTATCTGGCCGAGCTCCTCATGACCAAGGGGTACAAGGTGGCCGGGATGGTCCGTCGCTCCTCGACGCTCAACTTCGAGCGCATCGACCACCTCCAGAACGACATCGAGCTGGTGGCGGGCGATCTGCTCGACGAAGGGGCGCTCATCCACCTGTTGCGCAAGGTCCGACCCGACGAGATCTACAACCTGGCCGCCCAGTCGTTCGTCCAGACCTCGTTCGGTCAACCGGTACTGACCGGTGAGACAACCGCCCTCGGGGTGACCCGGCTCCTGGATGCCATGCGGGTCGTCGATCCTGACGCCCGCTTCTATCAGGCCTCGTCCAGCGAGATGTTCGGCAAGGTGGTCGAGGTCCCCCAGACCGAGGCGACCCCGTTCCATCCTCGGAGCCCCTACGGCGTGGCCAAGGTGTACGGCCACTGGATCACCGTCAACTACCGCGAGTCATACGACCTCCACGCCACGTCGGGCATCTTGTTCAACCACGAGAGCCCCCGTCGCGGTCTCGAGTTCGTGACCCGCAAGATCTCCCACACGGTCGCCCGCATCAAGCTGGGGCTCGAGACCGAGCTACGGCTCGGCGATCTCGACCCCCAGCGCGACTGGGGATTCGCCGGCGACTATGTCGAAGCCATGTGGGCCATGCTCCAGCAGGACACGCCCGAGGACTTCGTCATCGCCACCGGCGAGACCCATTCGGTGCGCGAGTTCTGCGAGCTGGCCTTCAGCCATGTCGGGCTCGAATGGACCGACCATGTCGTGCAGGACGATCAATTCATGCGACCCGCCGAAGTCGACCTTCTCATCGGCGATCCCACCAAGGCCCGTGAGCGGCTGGGCTGGAAGCCCAAGACCGACTTCGCCAGCCTGGTTCGCATGATGGTCGACGCCGATCTCGAGGACGTCGCCCGCCGGCACGGGCTCGACGGCTGAGCCGAGCGTGACCGAGTCGGCGCCTTCCGGTGGGCCCACGATCGCCTGTATTGCCGGCGGAGTCGGTGCGGCACGCATGCTGCGCGGCCTGGTCCGGGTCTCCGATCGGGTAACCGCCATCGCCAACGTCGGCGACGATGTCGAGCTACACGGACTGCACATCTCCCCCGACCTCGACACCATCACCTACACGGTCGCCGAGGCCATCGACCCCGAGAGGGGTTGGGGACTGGCCGACGAGACATGGCAGGCCATGGACTCGCTCGGCCGGTACGGCGGTGTCACCTGGTTCAGCCTGGGTGACAAGGATCTCGGCACCCACCTGTTCCGCACCGGGCGTCTCCGCAGCGGCACCCCCCTGTCCACCGTGACCCGCGAGATCGCCCGGGCCTGGGAGCTCCCCATGGAACTCCTACCTGTCACCGACGATCCCCTCCGCACCCACCTGGTCATCGACGACCCCGATCAGGACGAGCCGGTCGAAATCGACTTCCAGGAGTACTTCGTCAAGCATCAGCACTCTGTGCCCGTCCACTCGGTTCGCTTCGAAGGCGCCATTGACGCCCGGCCCGCACCCGGGGTCATCGACACGATCAACGGGGCCGATGTCGTGGTCATCGCCCCCTCGAACCCGTTGGTCTCCATCGACCCGGTGCTCGCCGTGCCGGGGGTTCGCGCCGCGATCGAGGCTCGTCGCCACTCCGGCGTAGCCATCTCGCCCATCATCGCGGGAGCCGCCCTCAAGGGCCCGGCCGACCGACTACTGAGAGAGCTGGGCCACGAAGCCTCGGTGGTGGGGATCGCCCGCCTCTACGCCCCTCTGGTGGCAACCTTGGTGATCGACGAGGCCGACCGCGACCGGGAGGCCGAGGTCGAAGCCGAAGGGGTCCGCTGCGTGGTGGCTCCCACCATCATGAAGTCAGCCCACGACGCCGCCTCCCTGGCCCAAGTCGTGCTTGACTGCGTGGGCGAGCCAAGCGAGCCGGCCCGCCCGGCCGAGAGGGCAGGAGAAACGTGACCACGCTGACCATCATCCCCATCCACGGCATCCCCGAGGTGCGACCGGGCGACGATCTCGCCCAGCTCATCGTCGACGCCGGAGACCTCGAGGACGGTGACGTGGTGGTCGTCACCCAGAAGGTGGTCAGCAAGGCCGAGAACATGTTGGAGGAGATCGACCCCAGCAATCCGCTCAGCCACAAGCCCCTCGTCGAACAGGAATCAGTGCGGATCGTGCGCCGCCGGGGCGAGCTCATCGTCTCGGAGACCAAGCACGGATTCATCTGCGCCAACGCCGGCATCGACCTCTCGAACGTCGAACGGGGCCAGGCCGCCCTCCTCCCCGAGGACAGCGATCGGTCCGCCCGTCGGATCCGCGACGGCATCCGGGGCAAGGCCGGGATCGAGGTCGGTATCATCATCTCCGACACCTTCGGTCGCCCCTGGCGGCGGGGCCTGACCGATGTCGCCATCGGGGTGGGAGGCCTCCGGGCCATCGTCGACCTCCGTGGGACCCCCGACGCCCTGGGCCGGGAGATGATGGTGACCGAGGTGTGCGTCGCCGACGAGCTGGCTTCCGCCGCTGAGCTGGTGATGGGCAAGGCCGACAATGTGGCGGCCGCCATCGTACGGGGTGTCGACCCTGAGTGGCTGGGCGACGGCTCGGTTCACGACGAGGTCATACGCGACCCCGCCGAGGACCTGTTCCGCTAGTCCTCGTAGTCCTCGAAGCCCATGGGGTGCTTGGACTGCCAGTTCCAGGAATCGTGGAGCATCGTCTCGAGGGAGCGGTCTGCCCGCCAACCGAGCCGATCGTTGGCTCGGGTCGGATCGGCCAGCGAAACCGCGATGTCGCCGGGTCGGCGTTCCACGACGGTGTAGGGCACCTCCCGTCCGCTCACCAGAGAGGTGGCGTCGATGACCTCGAGGACCGAGGCGCCGGTGCCGGTACCCAGATTGAAGGCCTCGCAGCCGGGTTCGAGGGCCTCGAGGGCGGCGAGATGACCGTCGGCCAGATCGACCACATGGATGTAGTCGCGGACTCCGGTGCCGTCGGGGGTGTCGTAGTCGGTGCCGAAGACCTGGACCTCGGGCCGACGGCCCACAGCCACCTGCATGACGAACGGCACCAGATTGTTGGGGATGCCCGCCGGGTCCTCACCCAAGTCTCCACTGGCGTGGGCGCCAACCGGATTGAAGTAGCGGAGCAGGCAGAACTGCCAGCGGTCATCGCTGGCAGCCACATCACGGAGGATGTCCTCGATGATGAGCTTCGAGCGGCCGTAGGGATTGGTCGCCCCGGTGGGCGCGGTCTCGCTGATGGGGACCGTTTCGGGATCGCCGTAGACCGTGGCCGACGACGAGAACACCAGCTGGCGGACGTCGTGGCGGTCCATGGCCTCGAGCAAGCTCATCGTGGAACCCAGGTTGACCTGGTAGTACCGCAGGGGCAGGGCCACCGATTCACCCACCGCCTTGAGGCCCGCGAAGTGCAGGACCGCGCTGATGCCCTCGGTGGCGAAGATCCGGTCGAGGGCGCCGGTGTCGGTCAGGTCGGCTTCATGGAAGGCCACGTCGGTATCGGTCAGCCGGCGGATGACATCCACGGCAACGGGTGAGCCGTTCGACAGATCGTCGACGATGACGATGCGGTAGCCCCGTTCAGACAAGGCAACCGCGGTATGGCTACCGATGTAGCCGGCTCCACCGGTGACGAGGACGGTCTCCTTCACAGTGAACCATCGGCCGGACACGGCGGGACTCCAGGGCCGAGGGCCACGGGATCAGTCCGCCGGCAGGCGTCCACCGTCGAGCTCGGTGTTCGGGGGTACGCGGGTGTCGGATCCGATCACCGTCAGCCCGGCCAGCCGACAGCCCGACTCGACCACCGCACCAGCGCCGACGATCGAACCGTGCACCACCGCGTCGGCACCAATGGTGGCCCCGGCGTGGACGAGCGAATAGGAGACCTGGGCTCCGGCCCCCACCACGGCGGTGGCGCCCACGATCGAGCCTTCGACCGTGGCATCGGGGGCGATGTCGGCCGTTTCCTGCACTGGCACCTCGGTGCCCCGGCAACCATTGTGGTAGTCGAGAGTCGACTGGAGGTAGGTCTCGGGCGTTCCTGCGTCGACGAAGTAGCCGGGGCACTGGACGGCAAACAGGGTTCCGGCCTCGACCAGAGCGGGGAACACCTCACGCTCGATCGAAACCCGTCGCCCTCGGGTGATCAGATCGAGCACGGAAGGATCGAGCACGTAGGTGCCGGCATTGATCCAGTTGGTGGGTGCCTCTCCGGGTGGTGGCTTCTCGATGAAGGCCTCGACCCGACCCTGGTCGTCGATGGGTACGACACCGAACCGGCTGGGGTCCTCGACCGGGGTGAGGGCGATGGTGGCCGCTGCCTGACGGGCCTCGTGGAGCCAGAAGAGGTCGGAGAGCCGGATATCGGACAGGACGTCGCCGTTGACGGCAACGAAGGTTTCGTCGACACCGACATGGTCAGCCGCGAAGGCGATGGCACCCGCGGTATCGAGAGGCTCGGGCTCCACGGCGTATTCCAGGGTCACACCTGCACACCGCCCCTCGGGGTACGCCTCGAGGAAGACATCGGGCTTGTAGCCCAGGGACAACACCGCGCTGGTGACCCCCTGCTCTCCCAGGCGCCGCACGACCCTCTCGAGCATGGTGGCCTCACCCATGGGCAGCATCTGCTTGGGGGTCGACAGGGTCAGGGGACGCAGACGGGTGCCGAACCCACCCACCAGCACGATGGCCTTCACGAGTGTGGAGCCTACTCCTCGACCGGGCTGGTCGTGGTGGGCGTCTCAGCGGAGTCACCCTCGGGGGACTCGTCGGCGTCGCCCTCATCGGGCTCGGCGTCACCAGTGCCGGGAATGGTGGCCGCGGTCGGGTCGAAGGTGTCGGGGTCGACCGGGGGCAGACTCGGCGTGAAGCCGGGGACGTCGGTGAGCCGGGAGAGGTTGGGGATTGAGCGGAGAGGGGGAGGAATATCCGCGCCCTCGGGGGCGAAGGCGATGGTGACCGCACCACCGTCGCCGATCCACTGGAGATCCTGGAGGTCCGTGGTGGCGACCACATCAGGCTGGGCGAGCTCATCGGCGTCGGACCAGAAGGCCACCTGGGGAATACCGGGCTCCCCGTTGCTGCATTCGTCGCCGGCCCCGCGGGCGTCACCGGCCACTCCCGGATCGAACTCGTCCTCGGACAGGGTGGCACCGACGGCGTCGAGGAACACACCCAGATCGGCGTTGGGGCCCGCCGCGGCAGTGGAGCGGGGGTGGATGTGGATGATGCCGTCGCCGTGGGAGTGGATGCCGCCAGGGTCGCGCTGGTCGGTGTAGATGGGTAGGAAACCATCATCTGAGTCGCTTTCGGCCACGCAGTCGTAAACGCCGTAGGCCACGTGCCAATGGTCCTGGTTGATCCGGGGCGGGGCAGCAAGATCGAACGAGTCACGCCCCGAACGGGCGATCAGCACGAGACCCAGCCCCAGTACGACAACTCCCGCGACCGACAGGGGGAACAGAAGGTTACGTTTCTCGGCGCTGGCCTTGCCCCCCGCGGCGGCGGCGCGCTCGACCTTCTTGTTGGCACTGCCCTTGGTCATGGGCAGCAACCGTAGCGGCGCGAGACCTCGATCAGGCTGCATCTGGGCCGGACGGCCCTGCCAGATCAGCAAACAGATTGTCGTACCGTTCAGCGACCGCCGAGGGTGATGCCCAGGCGACGATTGCGTCATGGCCCCTCTCCCCCATGGCTGCGGTGACCACCGGATCGGCCAGGAGCTGGTCGAGCGCGGTGAGAAAGGCCGGGAGGTCATCAGGGGGGACGGCCAGTCCGGCATCGGAGTCGACCACCACCCGCGCCACCTCTGTACCGGGATCAACGCTGGCCAGCACGGGTCGGCCAACGGCCAGGATGGGGTACAGCTTCGACGGCACGCTCGACCGGGCCAGGCCCTCACGGAGGGGAACCACATGGATGTCGGCCGCTCGGAGCACGTCGGGTACTCCTTCCCGCGGAGCCCGCCCGATCAGCTCGAGGTTGTCGAGGCCCCGGGCCTGTTCGACCAGCTCGGTCCGAGCCGCACCGTCGCCGTTGATCACGAAGACCAGATCATCCCGGTCGTGATGGTGGCGCGCCGCTCCAACCATCAGATCGAGGGACTGGGAGAATCCGACATTGCCCGAATACATGACAACGGTACGGTCACCCAGGTGGTGCTGGTCGCGGTAGGGCGTCTGCCGGGGGCCGGGCCCGAATCGGTCGAGGTCCACGAAGTTGGGGATGACCCGGACCTTGGCCTGGTGGTGCGGACTACCGGCCAGCTTGGTCCGCACATTGTCGGCCAGGTCTTCGGACAACACGGTCACCGCATCGCTGCGGCGGTACAGGAACCGCTCGAACCAACGGGCCGCGCCGATCAGGCGCCGATTGGTGATGGCCCCCAGCTCGACGGCAACGTCGGGGAACACATCCTGGATATTGAATACGAGAGGAGCGCGCCGGAGCCGGGCAACCACCCACCCGGCGACCCCCAACGTGATGGGCGGTGACATGGCGTACACCGCGTCGGGACGCTGACGGGTCCCCAACCCGGCGTAGAGGGCGAGAGCGGTGAAGCCGATGAACCCCATGGCCCGGGCGAGAAGGTTGGTCTTGTCGCCGGGGAAGGGGTGGACGCGGGTGATCCGTCCCCACTCGGTGTCCTCGTGCCGAATGAGCTTGCCCTCCCACCCGGGCTCGATGCGGTGGTGCTCGTACCAGGGCAGCGAGGTCACCACATGGAGGCGATGACCGCGCGAGGCCAGCTCGTCGACGATGCGCGAGATGACCTCGCCGGTGGCGGCGTGGTCATCGGGTCGAAAGTGAGGACAGAGCAGCAAGAGTCGCAAACAGGAAGCCTCCCGAGTCCCGAGCATGCCACCGCCCGTGCCATCATCGGCAGTCATGGGCCACACTTCCCCGGTGGATCAGCCACCCCTCCCCCGCCGTCGACTCACTGTGGCCTTCCTCGCCCCCCTGCCTCCCCCCGTCACCGGGCAGTCCCAGTGCGACGCAGCTGTGGCCGAGCACCTGGGGGCCAACCACCACGTCGAGGTCATCGAGACGTCGAAGGGCGAGCTGAGGCAGGGGGCCGGCTCTCTGGAACAGCTGCCCACCACCGCACGCCAGATAGTCCGCATCCTGGGGGCGGCAAGGACACTCCGGCGTACGCCGGCCGACGTGATCTACCACTCACCGTCACAGACCCGGATCGGCAACCTCAAGGACCTGCTCCTGCTGACCGTTCTCGGGCGACGGCGGGGCCAGGTGGTGCTCCACCTCCACGGAGGCGGGTTCGGACCCACCTTCGGACGTGATCGTCCGACTCGCCTGCTCAGTGAGCGCCTGGTGGGCGCCATCGGGGCGGCCATCGTGCTGGGCCCCCGCCTTCGCCATCAGGTCTCGGGCGTCGTGCCCCACGACCGGGTTCGGCTGATCGCCAACTACGCCGACGACGATCTGTTCTGTGCGCCCACCGACGCCGGGACGAACCTCGACCGCACACCTCTCGAGGTCTTGTTCTTGAGCTCCTTGTTCCCCTCGAAGGGTTGGCCGGCCCTGGTCGAGGCGGCCGACATCCTCGCCGGGCGGGGAGATCAACGCTTTCGTTTCGTGATCGCCGGTGGTGCTCCCACCGACGAGGACAGGGAGGCGGTCGAGGCCGCGGGCGAACGACTGCCGAACATCGAGGTCGTAGGCCATGTCGATGACCAGGATCGGGCCGCTCTGCTGGCCCGGGCCGGGGTCGTGGCGGTCCCCACCACCTACCCATGGGAAGGTCAGCCGATGGCCATCCTCGAGGCCTACGCCGCTGGTGCAGTGGTGCTGGCCACCGACCACGCCGGCATCGGCGACGTGTTCACACCGGGTGAGAACGGTTATGGGTTGGCCGCCGCCGACGGCCCATCGGTGGTCGCCGCGCTCGAGGCCCTGACCGCCGACCCGGCCGGCACCACAGCCATGGCCAGACACAACCGAACCGAAGCCGAGAACTACCGGCGGGACCGATTCGTGGCCGAGGTCGAGAAGGTGGTGCTCGAAGTGGCCGGGGTCCTCTGAGATCTAGCCACAGGCCTCGACATAGACCTGCTCGGTGAGCTCCGCCGTGCGGCTCCAAGAGAAGGTGGAGGCCCGCTGAGGGCCGGCCTGGATGAGCCGGGAGCGCAACGCTTCGTCGTCGAGAACCGATGAGAGAGCCTCGGCGATCGAGTCGGTGTCAGTGGGCGTGACGAGTACGGCTGAGTCACCGGCCAACTCCTCAGTCGAGGTACCTCGACTGGTGATGACGGGTGTGCCCTGGGTCATGGCCTCCAGGACGGGGAAGCCGAAGCCCTCGAACAGGCTCGGCCAGCAGAACACGGCAGCCCCGGCATAGATGGCCGCGAGATCGACGGACGGAACGAATCCCACGGTCTTCACGCCCGGGGGCGGGTCGCCGGCCAGACCGGTCTGATCCTCGTGCCAGCCGTCGGGGCCTACCAGGACCAGGTCGAGGTCATCCCGGCCGAGGGCCCGGAAGGCGGCGACCAGTCCCACCAGGTTCTTGCGGGGTTCGCGGGTTCCCGTCCACAGCACGTAGGGCCGATCGAGCCCGTAGCGGCTCCGAACCCGCTGGATGTCGGCCGCGGATGCTCTCTGGGCGCCCACCCCCAAGGGGACGAGCCTCAGCCGGTCCGCCGCGATGCCAGCGTCGGCACAATCGTCCAGGGTCTGTTGCGATGAGCAGCAGACGATACGGGCGTGGCGGCGGGTGAGCTCGAGGGCCTTTCGAAAGAAGCTGTTGCCGCGGGTCGTGTAGAGCTCGGGAAAGCGCAGGAAGGCCAGGTCGTGGAGGGTGGCCACCACCGGCGCCCTGGTTGCCGGGTAGGAGATGCCGGTGGCGTGCACGACATCCACTCGGCCGGTGGCCCATTCGACCCGGGGTAGGCGGAGGTGGTGCCAGCCCTCGTACATCGCCAGTCGGGGAAGGGGTAGAGACCGGATCGGTATGGGCGGTGCGTACTCGGGCCGGGGCTCGTCCCGGTGCCATGCCGACACCCCCACCAGTTCAACCTGGGCCCGTCGGTCCAGCTCGGCGGCCAGGTCGACTGCGGCACGCGCCGTGCCTCCGGGCACCTCATGCCAACACTGCTCCAGAGTGAGGGCGACACGCGGTCCGCCCACGTCGGGGCTAGATCCCGAGGTGCTGACGGAAGTACTCCGCGGTCCGGGCGAGGCCGTCGGCCAGAGCCACGGTGGGCTCCCAGCCCAGCTTCTCGCGGGCCACTGTGAGGTCGGGCCGGCGCTGGGTGGGGTCGTCGACCGGCAGATCCTCGAAGACGATCTCACTGGTTGAGCCGGTGACGTCGAGGACCACCTCGGCCAGTTCCAACATCGTGAACTCGCCGTCGTTCCCGACGTTGACCGGGCCGACCTCGTCGGAGTCGAGCAGGGCGATCAGGCCGGCCACCTCGTCGTCGACGTAGCAGAAGCTGCGGGTCTGCTGGCCATCGCCGTAGATCGTGAGGGGCCGTTCCTCGAGGGCCTGAACCAGGAAGTTCGACACGACCCGACCGTCGTCGGGGCGCATACGGGGGCCATAGGTGTTGAAGATTCGGACGATGCGCACATCGACGCGGTGAAAGCGGTGGTACGCCATCGTCATGGCCTCGGCGAACCGCTTGGCCTCGTCGTAGACGCCCCGGGGGCCGATGGGGTTCACGTTGCCCCAGTAGGACTCGGGCTGGGGATGGACCTCGGGGTCACCGTAGACCTCACTGGTCGAGGCCAGGAAGTAGCGGGCATCCTTGTCCTTGGCCAGGCCCAGGGTGTTGTGGGTGCCGAGGCTTCCGACCTTGAGGGTCTGTATGGGCATCTCGAGATAGTCGATGGGCGAGGCCGGGCTGGCGAAGTGCAGCACCGCGTCGACCGGTCCCGGCACCCAGACGAAGCTGCTGACATCGTGTTTCACGAACGTGAAGCCGTCGAGACCGAAGAGCTCTTCGACGTTGGCGGTGGTGCCGGTGGACAGGTTGTCGACGCAGACGACCTCCTCACCGCGGTCGAGAAACCGCCGCGAGAGATGGGAGCCGAGGAAGCCGGCCCCACCGGTGATGACGATGCGGGCCATCAGGAACGACCGATACCGCGGTAGTTGAAGCCCCGCCTCACGAGCATGGAACGGTCGAGCAGGTTCCGAGCATCGAGGACCTGGCGACGACGCATGAGGTCGGCCACCTTGTCGAGGTCGACCCACTTGAACTCGTCCCACTCGGTGAGGACCACGAGGACCTCGGCGTCGTCGACGGCCAGGAAGGGGTCGGCCACGACCTCGACGCCGGGGAGCTCAGCGACGGGCCCGTGGACGGCCGGATCGAAGGCCCGAATCGAAGCTCCCTGTTCCGACAACCGCTTGAGCACCTCGATGGCCGGGGAGTCGCGCAGGTCGTCGGTGTTGGCCTTGAAGGTGAGACCCCAGGCCGCGATCTTCCGACCCTCGATCGACTCGCCGACCATGTCGCACACCTTGGCCGCCACCCGTTCGAACTGCTCGTCGTTGAGGTCGAGCACCCCGCGGAGAAACTTGAAGTCGTAGCCGGCGTCCTCGGCGATGCGGGCGAGGGCCCGGGTGTCCTTCGGGAAGCATGAGCCACCCCAGCCCGGGCCGGGACGAAGGAACTCGCGACCGATGCGCTGGTCGTAGCCCATGCCGAGCACGACGTCATTGACGTCGGCGCCGACGGCCTCGCACACGGCCGCGATCCCGTTCACGAACGAGAGCTTGGTGGCCAGGAAGGCGTTGGCGGCGTACTTGATGGTCTCGGCCGACGCCGGATCGGTGACCATGAGCGGGGCCGGGACACCAACATAGAGCGAGGCCACCCGGATGGCGGCGTCCTGGTGATCGCTGCCGATCACGACCCGGTCGGGGTTCAGGAAATCGGATACGGCTGAGCCTTCGCGGAGGAACTCGGGGTTCGAGACGACGGAGATGTCGCTACGTCCGAGGGCCCGCTCGACCACGCGGGTGGATCCCACCGGCACGGTCGATTTGTTGACCACCACGGCACCGGTGGGGAGCACCGGCCCAATCTCGCGGGCCGCGGCCTCGACATAGCTGAGGTCGGCCGAGCCGTCATCGCCCTGGGGGGTGGGCACGCAGAGGTAAGCGAACTCACACTCGGCGGCCGCGTTCGTCGCGCCGAGCACGAACCGGATCCGACCGGCCTGGCGCGCTTCGGCCAGGAGACGGTCGATGTCGGCTTCGAGAATAGGCACCTCGCCCCGGCTCAGAGCGTCGACCTTCTCCGGGTCGATGTCGGCACAGATGACTTCATGGCCGAGATGGGCGAAACACACGCCGGTGGTCAGCCCGACGTAGCCGGTACCAATGACCGCGATCTTGCTCATGGTCGGGACAACTCCATAGCTGGGCGGGACTGGAGCACGCGGAAGCCAGGCCTGAATTCCGCGCCTCTTCTTCCATCGGATGGTACCGCCGGGGATCAAGTCAACCGCAGGACACGCCCTCGGGCGGGGGGCCGGGCACCGCCCCGATCACGGTGGTGGTCGGGCCCGACGGCACCGTCGTGGCGGGTGAGGCCGATGGTGTCGTCGCCGTAGTGGTGGCAGAGGGGGTCGAGGTGTCGCTCGGGGTGATCTCGGTACCGGGAGCAGGATCGCGGAAGAGGGCGAAGATGGCCTCGACCGCCTCCTCATCGGAGATCCGGAGCACCGACTGGGAGCCCTCGCGCCCGTACTTGGTGGGGATGCGGTGCATGCCGAGCCCGTCGGGGTCGAAGGCCCGGAGTTGCTGGCCCAGATCCAGGAGGTCTCGTGTCGAGAGGCTGTCGTCGAGGGTTACATTGTCCTGCGCCACCCGGATCAGATCATTGAGCACTACCGGATTGCGAGCGCCCTTGTCGATGGCCCGACCCATGAGCCGACGCACGAAGTCCTGCTGGCGCTGGGTGCGGCCGAAGTCTCCGGCGTCGTCGTCGAGGGTCGGGCCCCGCCAGCGGCCGTCGATCTTGAACTCCATCACCCGGGCCCGCACATAGTCGAGCGCCGTGCTGCCGTCGAAGGCGACACACCCGGCATCGGGTACCAGCACCTTCGCCGGCACCTCGGTGGCCCGGGGATCAGCTGACTTGATCCGCATGGGATGGTCGAACCACATGTCGACACCACCGATGGCGTCGACGAGAGCTTTGAAGCCAGCGAGATCAACGGCCACGTAAGCATTGACGTCGATGGCGAACTCCTGGCGTATCGTCTCGATGAGCAGGGGTGGGCCCCCAAAGGCCACCGCGGCATTGAGCTTCGAGCTGTTGCCGTCGGCCAGCTCGACCCAGAGGTCGCGGGGGAACGACAGGATCTTGACCTCGTCGGTCACCGGGTCGGCCCGGACCAGCATCATGGTGTCGGTGAGCTCGTTGGAGTCCCGGTTCACGTGGGCGTCGTCATCGGGGTCGAGGCCCGCGGCGCTGTCGACGCCCACGATGAGAACATTGACCGGTGATCCTTCCGACAGCTCGTCGACCGGGGTCATGCTCTCACCCATGGCGATGCGAGGAATGACCCGGATCTCGGCGTGTACGTAAGTGATGCTGGAGGCCGCTACGAGCGCGCCGAAGACGGCGACCACATTGACCGCGATGATCAGCCGCTGGGGCCATGTGCGACGGGGCCGGCCCCGCCACGAAATCGGCAGCATCGGCGGCCACGGTAGTCGGCCCGGACCGCACCGCCGGGAACCCTGTAGGTTCACCAGCCGTGACTACCGACTCAACCCCAACCGAGGTGCTGTACAACCCCACGGTCTGGATCAACGGGCGGCTGATGCCGGCCGCCGACCCCGTCCTGACCGCCTCTGATCACGGGCTCACCACCGGAGACGGGGTTTTCGAGACCTGCAAGATCACCGATGGCCGGGCCTTCGCCGTGGGCCGCCATCTGGCCCGGCTCCAGCGTTCGGCCAGTGCGATCGGTCTCGAGGTGCCAGTGGCCGACGAGGAGCTGCGCCGGGCCATGCAGTTGGTCATCGACGCCGACGGGGTGACCGAGGGGAAGCTTCGCCTCACCCTCACCGGCGGCCTCGCCCCCCTCGGGAGCGGCCGAGCCGAAGGACCGGCAACCGTGATCGTCGCTACCGCGCCGGGGCTGGCCGCCGGGCCGCCGACGCCGGTGATCACGGTCCCCTGGCCCCGCAACGAGCGGGGGGCCTTGGCCGGGGTCAAGTCGACGAGCTACGCCGAGAACGTCCTGGCCCTGGCCCGGGCCCATGAGGCCGACGCCGGCGAGGCCCTCTTCCCCAACACCCGCGACGAGCTGTGCGAGGGCACGGGCACCAATGTGTTCGTGGTGCTCGATGGCCAGTTGGTCACCCCTCCCCTGGACTCGGGCTGCCTGGCCGGTGTGACCCGGGCCCTCGTGCTGGAGACGAGCGATGTCACCGAGATCGCGGTGCCCATGTCTCGCCTGGGAGACATCACCGAGGCGTTCCTGACCTCCTCGACCCGCGATGTCCAGGCCATCAGCGCCATGGACGGCCGGGCCCTTCCCGAGGTCGACGGCCCCGTCACCCGAGCCGCCGCTGAGGCCTTCGCAAACCTCGAGGCCCGAACCGTCGACCCGTAGGGACCCGGAACGGCCCACCCCTGCCGCTCCGGCCTCGGAACAACGAACCCCCGGCTCAGGCGCCCCTCAGATGGATCACGTCACCGACGACGACCCTGGTCCGGTGGCCGTCGGACTCGACAACCAGCGAGCCGGAGTCGTCGATGTCGACGGCGTCACCCACCAGCTCACCCTTCGCCAACTCGACCCGCACCCGGCGGCCGATGGTGGCCGACCGCTCCCGGTACTCAGCGAGGAGCTCGACCCCGTCGTCGTCTTCGAGCTGGGTCAGTCGGGCGTCGAGCGCGACCAGGTATCGGAGAAGCAGTTCGACCCGGTCGATGGGATGCCCGGCCAGCTCGTCGACCGCGATGGCCGACCCTTGGAGCTCCGCCGGCCATCGGCCCCCCCAGTTCACATTGAGACCCATCCCCACCACGACGATCTCGACCCGGTGATTCAGGATCGATGAGTCGGCGAGGATGCCGGCCAGCTTGCGGTCACCGTCGGGGCGGGCGACCACCAGATCGTTCGGCCACTTGAGCCGGGGCGCGAGACCCGAGACCTTCTCCACCGCGTCAGAGCCCGAGAGGGCCACGGCCATCGTGAGGAGATGGACGCGCCCTATCGGAAGCCGGGGCCGGAGCAGGACCGAACTGAGCAGCCCGGCCTCGGGCGGCACCTCGAAGGGCCGGCCCCGACGCCCCCGGCCGGCGGTCTGGTGATCGGCCACCCGGACGGTGCCGTCCGGGGCTCCACGGGTTGCCGCGTCCATCAAGTCAGTGTTGGTAGAACCGGTTTCCACCACCCACTCGACCGCCCCGAACCGGGTGGCCACCAAACGTGATCTGGCGTCAGCGAGCTCCACCCGGTAACCATAGAGCGTGTTTACAAAGGTCTTGATCGCAAACCGGGGCGAAATCGCCGTCCGGGTCATCCGTGCCTGCCAAGAGCTCGGGATCGCCACCGTGGCGGTCTACAGCGAGCTCGACCGCGAGGCCCTGCACGTTCGCCTCGCCGACGAGGCGTACGCCCTTGGGGGTCAGACGGCGGCCGAGAGCTATCTCAACACCGATGCCATCGTCGACGCCGTCCAGCGTTCGGGAGCCCAAGCAGTGCACCCGGGCTACGGCTTCTTCTCCGAGAACGCCGACTTCGCCCGCACCATCACCGAGATGGGCGTGTCCTTCATCGGCCCGCCGCCGGCGGCCATCGACGTCATGGGCGACAAGATCAGCGCCCGCGAGGCCGCCGAGAAGGTCGGCGTCGACGGGGTGCCGGGCACGACCGATCTGATCACCGACGCCCAACAGGTACGCAACTTCGGGGCCGAGCACGGCTACCCGGTCGCCATCAAGGCGGCCTACGGCGGCGGAGGCCGGGGCATGAAGGTCGTGGGCGGCGAGGACGAGATCGAGGCCGCCATCGAGTCGGCCCAACGTGAGGCTCTCGCCTACTTCGCCCGCGACGAGATCTATATAGAGCGGTATCTCACCAAGCCCCGCCACGTCGAGATCCAGGTGCTGGCCGACAACCATGGCAACTGCGTCTACCTGGGTGACCGCGACTGCTCGGCCCAGCGCCGCCACCAGAAGCTCATCGAGGAGGCTCCCGCCCCCGGGCTCGCCCCCGATACCCGCAGGGCCATGGGTGAGGCCGCGGTGAAGGTTGCTCTGGGCTGTGGCTACGTCAACGCCGGCACCGTCGAGTTCCTCTACGAGAACGGCGAGTTCTTCTACCTGGAGATGAACACTCGTCTCCAGGTCGAACACCCGGTCACCGAGGTCGTGAGCGGCGTCGACCTGGTCGAGATGCAGCTCCGGGTGGCGTCGGGCGAGCCTCTGCCGTTCAGCCAGGACGACATCGAGATCTCCGGTGCGGCCATCGAGGTTCGGATCAATGCCGAGGATCCAGCTGGTGGGCGCTTCCTCCCCTCGCCAGGGCCCCTGACCGCTCTGCGGCTGCCCAACGGCTACGGCACCCGGTTCGACGGCGGCTACGAAGCGGGCGACGAGATCAGCCAGTACTACGACAACCTCGTGGGCAAGCTGGTCTGCTGGGGCAAGGACCGTCCCACCGCCATCGCCCGCACCCTGCGGGCCCTTCGCGAGCTCCACATCGAGGGTGTGGCCACCACCATCCCGGCCGATATCGCCATCCTCGAGCACCCCGACTTCCAGAACGTCGAGCACTCGACCAAGTGGGTCGAAGAAGTGCTCGACCTGTCCGAGATCAGCGCCGACAAGGGCGAGACCGAGACCGACGACGATGAGCCCAAGGTTCGACGCGACGTCGACGTCGAGGTCAACGGCAAGCGTTTCGCGGTCAGCGTGTGGGTGCCCGAGTCAGCGGGGGCGGCGCCCGCGGCCGGGGGAGGCAAGACCCGCCCCAGACGTGCGGCCGGAGGTGGCGCGGACGGCGGAGCCGGATCGGGCCAGATCGTCGCTCCCATGCAGGGGACCGTCGTGAAGGTCCTGGTCGGGGTGGGCGAAGAGGTCGAGAGCGGTCAGGCCGTCTGTGTCCTCGAGGCCATGAAGATGGAGAACAACCTGAACGCCGACAAGGCCGGCAAGATCGCCGAGGTCAAGGTTGGTGCCGGCGACAGCGTGGGTGCCGGCGATGTGGTCGTCGTCATCGAGTGAAGCCGCGGGCGTGTATGGCCCGCCGTCATCATCGACGTCGATCACCGGGGACTGCTCGCCCCTTCCGACCGGGCTAGTTCCACTTATTGGAACGTTCCATTCATCAGAAGCCCTAGGATGCCTGACTCATGGCTCCCACCGGTACCAATCAGTCGATCGACCGGGCCTTCGCCCTCCTGGGCGTGGCCGCCGCCGGCCCCGTGCGGCTCACCGACCTGGCCGACCGGGCCGGACTACCCAAGAGCACAACCTCCCGCATGGCCCACGCCCTGGTCACGGTGGGCGCGCTCGAGCATCACGAAGGAAGGTTCCGGCTGGGGCCCACCATCGCCGCCCTCACCACGGGAGCGGTCGACAGCCGGGATCTCCTCCGGCTCACCGCCCTCCCGGTTCTCCAGCCGATCGTGGACGAGCTCGGCGAGACGGCTGCTCTGGCCATCACCGACGGTGACGATGTCCTGTACCTGGTCCAGGTCTCGGGCCCGGCCACCGTCGAGGCCGGCGACTGGACCGATCATCGCCACCCCGCTCACGGCACCGCTTTCGGGCTCGCCCTCATGTCCGACTGGGCGCCATCGCAGCTGAGGAGATACCTGGCCCAACCCCTCACCGCGTTCACCCCCACCACGGTCACCGACCCCCAGCTGATCCGGAGCCGGCTCGACGAGATCGGAGACTCGGGGTTTGCCTGGGCCATCGACGAGTTCGCCGAAGACGTCACCTGCGTAGCCGCCATGGTCACCGGGCCCGACGGCCGCGTGGTGGGCTCGATCGGGGTGTTCGCTCCGAGCTACCGCTTCCCCGGCGACCGCCCCCGGGCCGAGATCGAGAAGACAGTGACCGCGGCCGCCGGCGAGCTCGAGGCCTCGATCGGCGCGGGCTGACGCGCCCGGTGCGTATCAGTCGGTGAACGTCGCCGTGTCGACCACCGCCGTGTCGGGCGGATTGGCGCCCAAGGACCCGAAGAACGACCGGGAGCTGAACGAGAAGATGCCTCCGTCGCTGCCCAACATGAGGTAGCCGGCTCCCCAGTCGGTGCCGCCCACGATCGGCCGGTTGAGGTCATGGCTGCCCATCGAGCCCAGGAACACGGCGTCGAAGGCGAAGATCCCGCCGTCGGCTGCCACCAGCCAGTAGCCGCCACCATCGGGGTCGGGAATCATGGCCACGACCGGCTGGTTGAGCGCCCACCCACCGGTGCTACCGGCAAACTTGGCGTCACCGAAACCGAACACGCCTCCATCGGACGCGATCATCCAGTAGCCCTTGCCGGTGGGGGTGGGGACCGAAGCGACAACCGGCCCGTTCAGGACCGGGGCCAGACCGATGTCCACCAGATCGCTCTTGTGTTTCGCGTCGCCGAAGGCCAGGGCCCGACCCCGGCTGGTGAATATCCAGTACCCGGTGCCGCTGGGATGGGTCGAGATGCTGGCCGGCACCTCATCGGCGAACCAGCCTGTGTGGTCGGTGGCCTCACCCAACCAGGTGGCGTGGCCCGCGATCTGGACGCGCCCGTCGGACATCAGGGTGTAGAGGCCGCGCCCGTCGGGGGTGGTGTCGAGGCTCAGAGCCTTGTGGCCGAACGGGGGCAGGCCGGGGCTCATGGTCGAGACACCCCCGAAGCCGTAGACGGCGCCGTCCTCTTCGACCATCCAGTAGCCGTCGGTGGCCGCGGGGATGGTGT
>JAAEMS010000404.1 GCA_024225275.1 Actinomycetes bacterium | reverse complement strand
GAGTCGGGTGAGGATTCGGTGGCGACCTCGTAGTAGGTGGAGGTGCCATTGAGATCGGCGGTGTCGGCGGTGTCGAGAATATCGACGTCGGTGTTGTTGTCGAGCTGAAGGCGGTCGTCGGTGTCGATGGTGACGGCTTGGATGAGTGCGGTCGCGTAGGGGAGGCGGTCGGGTCCGGTGATGACTTGGACCCATGTGCCGTGTTGTTGTTGGGCGACTCTGGTGAGGAACCCGTCGACGGCGAGGGCGGGGCCGTTGTCGAGTTCGATTGGCTCCCAGTCCTGGTCGGGTCCGAGTTCGTGGGGGCCGACCCCGATGGTGATGGTCGCGAGGTCCTGGTAGGTGTCACGGGTTCGGGTGCCCACCACGATCCCGTGGGTGGGGATCTGGTCGGCGGGTAGTTCGAGTTCGGTCACATTGCCGTGGGCGACTTCGAGCCCGGTTTCTGGGGCGGGCAGCACATAGAGGGGGCCGGGCGGGTCGGCGGGGGCGGTAGCCAGGATCGAACCGGTCGATGAGTCCCGAATCAGAGCGGTGGCCCCCACCGCACCGACTCCGAGAAGAGCTATAGCTGTGGCGGCGGCCAGAAGCCGTCTGGCCGGTCGTGGGGCTGTGGGGGCGTGAGGTGGGGTTGGGGCCGGAGTGGGTGGGTGTTCGACGAGGCCGATGGGTTCAACGGTTGGTCGTAGGGTGAGGTTGGTGGACTGCTCGAGCCAGGCCCCGTAGGTGTCGAGTTGGTCGATGAGGCCGGTTTCAGGCATGGGGTGTCACCTCCAGGGCGGTTTGTAGTTTCTGTAGTCCGCGGGCCAGATGGGTGCGCACGGTGGACGGGCTCACGTCGAGCAGGGTTGCGGTGTCGGCCTGGGTCCAGCCGAAGGCGTGGATTAGTAGCACGGTGATGCGTTGGGGTTCGCTCAACGATTCCAGCGCCGGTATCAGGCCGGGTTCGAAGTCCGGGAGTTCTTGGGGGCCTGGGGTGGGTAGGAAGCCCTCACGGGGTCGGGAACGGTGGGCGCTGGTTTGACCGACCCGGAACAGGTAGCCGGCCGGGTTGGCCATGGCCGACACGCGGTCCCAGTTTTCCCACCCGTAGGCCAGCGCGGCGGCGGCTGCGTCGGCGCCCACGTCGGGGCCGTAGGCGGCCACCAGCGCGGCCCGGAGCTTCGGGCCCGTAGTTCTCGCGAACGGTTCGAACGTCACACCCTATAGAGCACCATCAGCCACCAAATCGTGACATACCCCACCAAGATTCTTCGCGGCCCCCGGCCCCCTCACCGCAAGACCGCGAAGCCAGAGCCAACCCGAGACCCAAGCAGGATCACCCGCACTGCCGGCGTATTGGGGGCGGTCGGCAGGGGCACTTCGGGACGTTCAAGACCTCTGATCAGGGTTCGGCTCGGTGATGGATCCCTCGTTGGGTGAGGGTCGGCTTGAACCCTCGCAGCTTGACCGAGTTCCAGAGCCTTCCTAGGCCTCTAGGTTGTTGGAGATGGACGCTGTTGCCGTTGCCTTCGGGCCCCTTCTGGGTGAACCGGCATGGTCGGTCACCAGAGGGCACGGCTCATTTCTCACCTTTGAGTTCGGTGAACCGGCTCTTAGGATCGACGCCGAGCCATGGACACGGGTGCACTCTCTGAGCGCGACGGAAGAAATCACGGTGTCGACAAGGTCGGCGGTTGTTCATGGATCGTGGCATCTGTGGGTGTATTGCTGCAGGTGGAGTCTGACGGCACAACAGCACGAACTTGCCAACGATGGCTCTGACGACACCTCAATCGATCGGGCACTTGGAATACTGAGTGGTCAAGCGCTGACTTCGGTCGATGTCAACATCGACGACGGCAGCTCGCTGTTCACCTTTGACCTCGGGTGCGTTCTCTCAACGAGACCAGCCCCTGACGGCATCTACGGTGCCGGGCCGGTGGAGCAATGGATGCTCTACCAGCCGTCGGGAGACGTTCTCACAGTACGCGGCGACGGCCGTTACAGCGTCGAAAGCCCCAAGGAGGCGAGTTCTGGTGACCACTGGCGCCGCCTTTCCTCAGGGGATCGGTAGTCCCGCTGGCGCGTTCCACGCTTAGAAAACCCCGCGCGGTCCGGTCGACGTGAACGCCGTTGGGCCCTCGCGAGTGGGTGATGCTGCGAGTGCAAGACCCGGGTGGTCGCCTCCCCTGCCCGACGTTGTCGGCGCCCGTCTGCTCACTGTTCTCGGCATCGCTCGCCCTAGAGGTGGATCACCCCACCCCATCGATTCCTTGTAGCCCGGAAGCGGGCCTGGGTCAGAGCCTTGAGGAGCTGGCGGTCCGTCGAGGGCAGTACCTTGGAACAGCTGAACCCGTTCAGTCGTCAATCACGATGCCGGCGGTAGGAGACAGTCGGCGGGCGGGTTATCGGGCGGACAATATGGGATACCTCGCGCCGCCAGATGTGGGGATCTCGGATGGTCTCGAGCGCGGTCGAGCGGCGTGATTCTCGAGTGGCCTGAGTAGTGTCGGAGGTGCACGACTTCGCCG
>JAAEMS010000402.1 GCA_024225275.1 Actinomycetes bacterium | reverse complement strand
CGGCCCCGGGCGCTCCTGTGCCGTCTTCGAACCCACCTACGCCATGCACAGCCAGATCGCCCGTACCAGCGGCACCGATGTGATCGTGGGCGAGAGGGGCCCCGACTACGCCCTCGACGTCGATGAGGTCGAGCGGGTCGTCACTCAGCACCAGCCCTCGGTCACGTTCCTGTGCTCGCCCAACAACCCCACCGGCATGGTCGACCCGCCCGGCTCGGTCGAGGGGGTGCTCGAGTTGGTGGCCCCGTACGGTGGCCTGGTGGTGGTCGACGAGGCCTACGGCCAGTTCGCCCCCCACAGCGCCCTCGATCTGTTGGGTGAAGATGTCCCCCTGGTGGTCACCCGTACCTACTCGAAGACCTGGGCCATGGCCGCCGCCCGCCTCGGCTACCTGGTCGGGCCCCAGTGGCTGGTGGCCGAGCTCGACAAGGTCATCCTTCCCTACCACCTCGACGTCATGACCCAGCTGGCCGGCACCCTGGCCTTGGACTACGTCGACGAGATGGAGAAGCGGGTTTCCGAGATCGTCGAGGAGAGGGGCCGGATCATGGCGGCCTTCTCTGGCCTCGCGGTCGAGGCCTGGCCATCGGGCGCCAACTTCATCCTGTTCCGGCCCACCGAACGAGAAGGCAACGAGGTCTGGCAGGCCCTCATCGACCAATCGATCCTGGTCCGCAACTTCTCGTCGTGGCCTCGCCTCGAAGGTTGCCTCAGATTGACCATCGGCACCCGCGACGAAGACGATCGCTTCCTCACCGCACTCACGGAGATCCTGACATGAGGTCCGCCACCAGCTCCCGCACCACCAGGGAGACCACCATCGAGATCGTCCTCGAGCTCGATGGCTCTGGCTCGGTCGAGGTCGAGACGGGTCTGCCCTTCTTCGACCACATGGTCGCCCAGGTCGCCAAGCACGGCGGCTTCGATCTCACTGTCAAGGCCACCGGCGATATCGACATCGACTCCCACCACACCGTCGAAGACACCGGCATCCTGCTGGGCGAGGTGTTCAAACAGGCACTGGGTGACAAGGCCGGCGTGCGCCGCTTCGCCTCGAACCGGATACCACTCGACGAAGCCGTGGTCGAGACCGTGCTCGACCTCTCGGGCCGCCCCTACTTCCACTACGACATCGATCCTCCGGGCGAGAAGATCCTGGGCGACCCCCCCTTCGATCCCCAGTTGATGGAGGAGTTCTGGCGGGCCTTCGCCGCCGCGGCCGGGCTCACCCTCCACCTGACGATGGTGCGGGGTAGGAATACCCACCACATCCTCGAGGCTTCGGCCAAGGGTGTGGCCCGAGCCCTACGTGACGCGGTGCGGGTCGAGGACCCGGGCGGCGCCGTGCCGTCCACCAAGGGCACTCTGTGAGCGGGTCGCGCCCTCTCGTCGCCGTTCTCGACTACGGCATCGGAAACCTGAGGTCGGCCCAGAAGAGCCTCGAGAAGGTCGGGGCGGACGCCCGCCTCACCGCCGATCCCGCCCTCATCGACGACGCGGCGGCCGTGGTACTGCCCGGGGTCGGCCACTTCGGGCCGTGCATGCGGGCCCTCCACGACACCGGCCTGGCCCAGATCGCCATCGACCACGCGGCCGACGACCGGCCCTTCCTGGGCATCTGCGTGGGAATGCAGCTCCTGTTCGAGGGGTCCGAAGAGGCGCCCGGGATCGATGGTCTCGGCATCATGCCGGGGACGATCCGCCGGCTGCCCGACGGGGTGAAGCATCCCCAGATGCAGTGGAACAAGCTCCGCCTCCGCCAGCCCGGGCCCCTGGTGGCCGGTCTGCCCGACGAGCCGTGGTTCTACTTCGTGCACTCGTTCGCCCCCGAAGACAGCGAGTACACCACCGCAGTGTGCGACTACGGAGGCGAGATCACCGCGATCACCGTGAAGGACCGGGTGTGGGCCACCCAGTTCCACCCCGAGAAGAGCGGCCACAACGGTCTGAAACTGCTCACCAACTTCGTCGAGATGGCCCGGAGCTGACCATGGACCTGTATCCCGCCATCGACCTCCTGGGCGGCCAGTGTGTTCGCCTCTACCAGGGCGACTACGACCAGTCGACGGTGTACGGCGACGATCCGGTATCTCAGGCCCTGGCCTTCCAGGAGGCGGGTGCTGGGTGGATCCACGTGGTGGACCTCGATGCCGCCCGCTCGGGTGATCCGGTCAACCGGCCGGTGGTTGGGGCCATCGCCCAAGCCGTCAACGTGCCGGTGCAGACCGGGGGTGGGGTGCGCGACGTCGCCGCCGCCCGCGCCCTCTTCGACGCCGGAGTGGAGAGAGTCGTCATCGGCACGGCTGCTCTCGACAATCCGGATCTCGTGGCCACGGTCGCCGCTGACCACCAGGTGGCGGTAGGGCTCGACGCCCGGGGCGGCGAGGTGGCCACCCACGGCTGGCTCGAAGGCTCGGGCCGCACCGTGTTCGATCTGGCCGAAGCCTTCGCCGATACCGGTGTGGCCGCGTTCGTGGTGACTGACATCGGCCGAGACGGCACCCTCGAAGGCCCCGATGTGGAGGGGCTGACCGAGCTGGTGGGTCGCACCGACGTCGACGTCATCGCATCGGGAGGGGTTGGCACGCTGGCTGATCTCGAACAGCTGGCCGCGGTGAACGTGGGCGGTCGGCGGTTGGCGGGCGCCATCGTGGGGAAGGCAATCTACGAAGGAGGGGTCGCAGTTGACGACGCCGTCCGGGTGCTGGGAGGACGAGTATGAGCCGGGGGCCAACCCTTGAAGCGGCCCGGGTCATCCCGTGCCTCGACGTCGAGAAGGGGCGAGTGGTCAAGGGAGTGAACTTCGTCGACCTGCGCGACGCCGGCGACCCCGTCGAGTTGGCCGCCCGCTACGACGCTCAGGGGGCCGATGAGCTGGTGTTCCTCGACATCACCGCTTCGTCCGATCGGCGGAACACGACCATCGACATGGCCCGCGATGTGGCCGAGCAGATCTGGATCCCGTTCACCATCGGAGGAGGAATCCGTTCGGTCGACGACGCCCGCGCCCTCTTGCGGGCCGGGGCCGACAAGGTGTCGGTGAACACCGCGGCGGTCGAGAGGCCTGAGCTGGTGGCCGAGATCGCGGCCGAGTTCGGATCGCAGTGTGCCGTGGTGGCCATCGACGGCCGGTGCTCCGAGGACCCATCGATCGAGTCGGGGTTCGAGGTCTTCACCCATGGAGGCCGCACGCCTACGGGCGTCGACGCTGTCGAGTGGGCCCGCCGGGTCGTGGAGTTGGGGGCGGGCGAGATCCTGCTCACCTCGATGGACCGCGACGGCACCCGGGACGGGTTCGACCTGCCCCTCACCAGTGCCATCACCGATGCCGTCGACGTGCCGGTCATTGCCAGTGGGGGTGTGGGCAACCTCGAGCACCTGGCTGAAGGTGTGACCGAAGGGGGAGCTGACGCTGTGTTGGCAGCCAGCATCTTCCATTTCGGCGAACACACCGTGGCCGAGGCCAAAGCGCTGATGGCCCAGCGCGGAGTCACCGTCCGTCCGGCCTGAACGGCTGATTTCAGCCGGCCCGGCTGACCGCCCGGTCGTGGCTTGATCCCGACGGGAACGTGACCATCACGACCGCGGCACAGGTGGCGTAGCACACGGTGTTCCAGATCCAGGCCAGGCGGTATCCGGAGATGTCGAGCACATCGGAGGTGGCCACGAGGGTGATGGCCACCGAGATCCCGAGAGCGTAGGTCATCTGGCGGACAGTATTGAAGGTCGCGCCGGCGACCCCGAAGTTGGCCGGTGGGACATCGGACAAGCCGGCGCTGGTCCACGTTGCCACCGTCAGGCCCACTCCGACACCTCCGAGCAGGCTGAAGGGAACGAACCGCGACCAGACCTCGGGCGTCTCACCCAGAAACACCGCGTACGCGAGATAGCTGCTGGCCAGGCACAACGAGCCGATCCCCAGCACCCACCGGTGGCCGAACCGATCGGCGATCGATCCCGAGACGGGTGAGACCAGCGCTGAGATGATCGGGCTGGGGGCCAGGGCCAGACCGGTGGCCCGGACCGACTGCCCCCACAGGTCCTGCAGGAGCAGGGAGTTCACTAGGAAGCCGCTGGTGAACGCCAGCCCGTAGAACACGACACTGAGATTGGTGCTGGCGAAGGAGCGGAACCGGAACAGGTCGAGGTTCACCAGTGGTTCCGGGTGGGTACGTGATCGCCGGATCAGGATGGGGAACAGCGCCAGTCCAGTCGCTACGAGTACCCAGACCCGCAGGTCGCTGATGCCCCAGTCCTCGCTCTGAACGATACCGAACATGACCAGGGCCACTGATGCGGTGCCGATGAGAACCCCGATGAGATCGATGTTGCCGGTGGCGTTCGGGTCGCTCGACTCGCGAAGGAGGCGAGGGGCGAGGACGAGGATGAGAACACTGATGGGCACATTGATGAGGAAGATGGCACGCCAGCTGAACAGGTCGATCAGGAGGGAGCCGAGCATCGGGCCGGCGACCGCGCCCAGACCTCCGGTAGCACCCATGAAGCCGATGGCGGTGCTGCGCCGGGCCGGCGGGAAGTCGGGGAGCACGACCGCCATCGACGCCGCCATGGTGATTGCGCCGCCGAGGGCCTGGAGGACCCGGGCGGCGATGAGGAAGCCGGCGGTGGGGGCCAGGCCCGACAGCGCCGAGCCCAGGGCGAAGATGGCGACACCGGGTAGGAACACCCGGCGCCGGCCGTGGCTGTCGGCGAAGCGGCCCGCCGACAGCAGAAGGGCGCCGACGGTGATGTTGTAGCCCGACACCACCCAACTGAGCTCGCTGCGGGTGGCGTCGAGGTCCTCGGTCATCGTCGGGAAAGCCACGTTCACCGCCGATATGTCGACCACGATCAGGAAGGTGACCAGGGTGGCCACCCCCAATGCCAGCCAGGCGTGGCGTTCGACATGGGTTTCGGGTGGGCCAGTGGGGGGAGAGGGTGGCATCGGCCGCCCACCCTAGGGGTGCCTTGGTCCCTGGCCGTGCCGGTGAGGTTCGGTCAGCCGGTGAGGACCGGTATCGATTGGCGAACGCGATAGTCCACGGTTGTCGTGAGCTGGGCCTGGCCCAGGTCGGTGACCACAGGGTTCACCACTGGCCCGGTCAGGGTGGCGGTTCCCGTCCAGGTGACGCTGACGGCTACCGGATGCAGGCCCGAGGTCTCGTAGACGTGCTCGGCCGCCCAGTCGTCGCTGGTGCCGGGGTGGGTCGATGTGTGGCGGGTCTGCTTCTGGATGTCGGGCGAGCCCATGTCCCAGGCGAATGCGATAGCGGTCAGGTCAGCCGTGACGGTCCAGCCCCGCAGGGTGAGGCTGGCAGTCGCGGTGGTGGGGCCGTCGTACCAGAGGCCGGTAGGGAACCCGGCCAAGCTGCCGAGATGGGCGGCCGGCGACAGATCGACCGTAGGCCGGGCGGCGACAACCGAGTCCCAGATCTCCTGTCGGGTGGGCGGAGCCGCCGGCCTGACCGGCGCCTGACCGTCGGGTGTACAAGACACCCATGCGGTGTCGGCCACCGTCCCGTCGGGCAGCACGAGGGTCGTGATGGTCAGCACCCCGTCCGCCTCCTGCCCCGGACCCGTCAGCCACGGAAGCTCGTTCACAGCCCCGATCGTGGTAGCTGTAGGGCCACCTCCGTCAGG
>JAAEMS010000401.1 GCA_024225275.1 Actinomycetes bacterium | reverse complement strand
GTGACCCCCCTCGAGCTTGACGCAGCCGGCACCAGCCCGAATGAGGGTGGCGGCGTTGCGTACGGTCTCCTCGGCCGACACGTGGAAGCTCATCCACGGGAGATCGCCCACGATCAGGGCCGATGGGTCGACGGCCGCGACCGCCTTCACATGATGGGCGATCTCGTCGACAGTCACCGTCAGCGTGTCGGGGCGGCCCAGCTCGACCATGGCCACCGAATCGCCGACGAGGATGAGGTCGACGCCGCCATCATCGACGATGCTGCCGAACCCTGCGTCGTAGGCGGTGATCATCACCACCGGCTCGGATCCTTCGCTGACCTTGCGGGCTTTGATCTGGGGTACGGTCACCTTGTCGGCCATCTTTGCCTCCTGGTGGGGGTCAGGTCGGGGGAGTGGCACCCCGGTTGTCGATGAGTCGCGCCGCCCTGTAGTGCACGGCGCCGAGGAGCCGTACGGGGCCGGCGATGACCTCGGGTACTTCGAGGGTGTCGGGGTCGACGACGGCAACGTAGTCGAGCCGGCCCAGTGGATCTGCATCGATCACGGCTTCCATGACCTGAACGATGGCCGCGGGGTCCTTGATTCCCGACTCGATGGTCTGAGCGCCGGCGTTGAGCGCCTTGGACAGGCATACGGCGCTGTCCCGCTCGTCGGGGTCGAGGCGCACGTTCCGGCTGGATCGGGCCAGACCATCGTCCTCGCGGCTGGTCGGCACACCGTTCACCATCACCGGGAACGACAGGTCGCCAGCCATGCGGGTGACGATCTGGAGCTGCTGGTAGTCCTTCTCACCGAAGAAGGCGGCGCAGGGGCCCACGATGGCGAAGAGCTTGGCCACCACGGTGGCGACCCCGGCGAAGTGGGTGGGGCGGGACGCGCCCTCGAGCCGACCGGCCAGACTGTCGACCGAGACCGTGGTCAGTACGGGTCCATCGGGATACATCTCGTCGACGGTGGGGGTGAACAGGAGTGAAGCCCCGGCCTCGGCTGCGAGGTCGCGGTCGCGGTCGAGGTCGCGGGGATAGGTATCGAGGTCTTCGTCGGGGGCGAACTGGAGGGGGTTCACGAAGACCGATACGACCACCTCATCGGTGGCTGCGACCGCGGCCCGAACCAAGCAAGCGTGCCCCTCGTGGAGGTAGCCCATGGTGGGAACAAGGCCGACGGAACGGCCCTCGGATCGGATCGCACAGAGCTCGCTCCGGAGCTCTTCGATGGTCACAACCTGCTTCACGATCCGAGCTTACCGGGGGTCGAAGTCCAGCCCCTCCAGTGCCGACTGATGGCCGTTCAGCGTGGCCGCGGCTCGGGCACAGGCCAGGTAGAAGCGGCGCTCGTCGGGATCCAGGGCGCTGAGATGGGCCTCGATCGTGCCCCGGTCACCGCGGGCCGCCGGGCCGGAGATCGCGGCGGTGGCACCCACTTCGTCCACATTGCTCAACACCCCGTCGATCAGCCCCCGGAAGGCGTCGAGAGGCAGGTCGATGGATCCGGCGATGCGTTCGACCTGGGCGAGCACCGCCACCAGGTGATTGGCGGCGACCGAGGCCGCCGTGTGATAGGCGACCCGGTTGGCGTCGGGTACCGGCAGGACCCGACCACCCAGGATCTCGACCACTTCCTCGACCAGGGAGTCGCCCGCCACCGCGAAGGTGCAGTGGTCGAGAAGCCGTTCGGCCCCGCGGGCACGGTCGGGCAGGCTGGCCAGGGGATGCAGCGACGCAGTCCGGGGGTGTCCCCCGAGGGCGTCGAGGGGGCGGGAGCCGGCCAGATGGGCGACCACGGTGTGGGCCTCGGGTTCGACGGAGGCCGCGACGGGGGCGATCACATCGTCGGGCACGGCCAGAACGAGGAGATCAATGTCGGCCGCGGCCGCCTCCGGCGATCGGCTACGGGGCCAGGTATCGACCGGGACACCACGGGTGGCGAGGGCATCGGCCAGGGCACCTCCTGCCCGGCCGAGGCCCAGGATCCGGACCCGCACCGTCAGGCGGTCTGGACGCTGACGAGGGGGGCTCCGACCAGATCGGGGGTGGCGTCGATCAGTTCGAGGCGCCGGATGGCCAGGATCTCGCTGGTCCGGTAGCTGGCGATACGGGTACTCCAGCTGTCGACCACGTCCCGACTGCTCCCCGTCCGGAAGAATGTGGTGAGCTGACCTTCCTGCTGATAGGCGTCGGCGCCGCCGATCAGCTCGGTGCTGCGATCGACGAGGGTGATCTCGAAGGTGGGCATGTCGGGTCTCCCAACCGGGCGTAGGAGCAAGATCCTACGGTGGGTCGCCTGTGGCGAACCAGACCGGAAACCCTGTGGATTTCGATACTTGTCCACAGACCGTACGGCCGGGGTCTGGAGGTCTCAGGCGGTGGGTACCGCTGCTTCGACGGTGCTCAAGCCCTGCCAGATGAGGTCGGACAAGGACCGGATGAACGCGTCGACGTCGTCGGTGTCGCCCCGAAACCACTCCTCGAGAGCAGCGTCGAGCATCCCCTGGACCCCGGCCAGGGCAACGGTGCCCAGCTGGTGGCCGCCAACGAACTGGCTGAGTCGTTCGAGGTGTTGGTGGCGCACCCGCTGTACAGCCGGATGGGGATGGGCCGCCGCGGTACCCAACAGCTGCCACCGCAGGGGCGACGAGACGGCTGCGCGTATATGGATCTCGACGATCGCCTCGAGCTGTTCGTGGGGGAGTTCGGCCCGGGCCATGGCGATGTCGACCTCGTAGTCGAGGCGCTCGTAGGCCGCGTCGTACACGGCGGCGAGCAGGCCTCCGCGGTCGCCGAAGTAATTGTAGATCAGGGCCCGCGACACACCCGCGGCTTCGGCCACCAGCTCGATGGAGACCTCCATCGGGTCGTGTCCCAACATCACCTCGGACGCAGCTTGCACGATGGACCGTCGGCGTGTGTCGGGATCGAGACGGGTTCGTCGCGATGGTTTCTTCGTCACTGCACCCCCCATGATGGGCTTGCGAGCCGGCCCTTGCGCCGGCGCCTTCATGTGACTGTCGACACATCCAACCTAGGCCCCTGCTGACAGGTGGTCAACCGTCTGGACCCGATGTTCAGCGACAAAACGCGAACGACCCCGAGTAACCTTCCGGCGGTGACCGGTCAGCTCCTCGGGGTCGTTTCTTTCCCGGTCAGCTCGCAAGAGCCTCCCAGGGACCGTCTGCGCCTTCCCTGACTCCGAAGAGCCCTGGCCGGTTCAGCCGGCTGCCAAGTTTCCAGGCCACCCCGAAGGGCCGCCTCGTCACTACAGCTCCCACCCACCTTCCCCCCTCCGAAGAGCAGTTCCGGTCTGCGGGTTGCACGGTCTTTCCCCGACTCCAGAAGAGCCGTTTCCTTCCCGTATCTCCGGCTGCGGGATCGTGAGATCTCCCAGCCGGCTTCGGTTGCCCTCCTGCGCTCCCTTGCGGGTTCACGTTCGGACTCCCCGGATCTTCCCGGTTCGTCACTCGCTTCCGGGTTGCCCCTTCCACCAGTTCCAGTCCGTTGGACCCCGTCTCCAGCTCCTCCGTCGCCCGGTTGCCCGGTCGCCGGCCTCGCTGTCGACAAGCGAACTATCCGCCCATGACAGCCCGGGGTCAAGGGGTTCTTGGTCATCCCCAAGGTTGTCCAGAGCTTGGCCGGGTTGTCCTCAGACCCGCGCCCTGGATCCCCAGGTTTATCCACCGCTCCGGTGGATTGCGGCGCGCCCAGAGCGTGTGGGTTCGGACCACCGATCCCGCGCCGAGGAGAACCGCGAATGTCCGAGAGCCCGTCCACCGAGGGAGTCACCGTGTCGATTGCCGACGGGGTGGCCGATGTCCGTCTGAACCGGCCCGAGAAGATGAACGCCCTCGACCAGGCCATGTTCAGAGGTCTGGTCGACATGGGTGAGCGTCTCGCCCACGTGGCGGAGCTCAGATCGCGTTGGGCACCGACATACGAATCATGGCCCCCGACCC
>JAAEMS010000400.1 GCA_024225275.1 Actinomycetes bacterium | reverse complement strand
TCAATCTCCGAGGCTTCAAGACGGCCCTCACCCAACGAGGGATCCACCACCGAGCCGAACCCTGACCAGAGGCCTTGAACACCTCGGCGTATCCCCGATTGTCCGCCCAATATGGCGCCGCCGACTACCCCATACCGCCGGCATGGTGCTGGTGGCGGGCGTCCGATCTCGTCAGAGGTGGGTGACTCCCATGCCGGTGAGCAGGGCCTCGCTGGTAGCTTCAACCGCCATGACCGACATCGTCCGCCTCGAGCTCGGCTCATCCATTCCCGAAGCCGAACTCATCGTCCAGACCCTTGCGGCCGAGGGCTTCTCCACAGAACTACTCCGAAACGAAGACCCCGGCCTCGGAGCAGCCACCGCACTGGTCGGCTGCGCACTCCTCGTCAGAGCCGACGACGAACCGGCCGTCCGATCAAAGATCGCCGAACTGGGATACTGACCCGCTCGCACTGCCGACCAGACCTGCATCGCCCCAGCCGAAAGAACGACGCCCGGTGCCCCCACAGCTGACGACCACCCGGTGGGGCCTGCCAAGCGAAACCACCAACGATCCCTCCCCCCAAGACCTTCGAGCCGGCATCGAGTCACTTGACGGATCTCACCGCAGCGCTCTCTACCTCGCCCTCGTCCCCAGCGATCTCGGGACCTACCTCGCCGTTGCCGGCGGGTCCGACAACCACTTCCTGGTCTTCATCAGCGAAGCCAACCAATGGTTCACCGAAGCCATCACCCCCGACGCCAAAGTGGCCACCATCGAGCTCGTTGTCGACGGCCAGCCCGGTGAGTTCGCCCTCCGACAGCTCGTGACCCGCCACGAAGCCATCGGCGCCGCACTCCACTACCTGTTAACGGGCCAACCATCACCACGACTGACCTGGCAGAAGCGGTAACCCGCGTCCCCTAACACGCGCCCCCTAACCCCGACCAGCGGGTGTCACAGAACGCCGG
>JAAEMS010000399.1 GCA_024225275.1 Actinomycetes bacterium | reverse complement strand
CTTGGCCTCGATGGTGCCGAGCTCGGGAATCGAGACCTGGTACTCGGAGAGGATCTCGAGCAGGAGAGCCTCGGTCTCGATCTCGACGCGATCGACCTCGTCGATCAGCAGCACGACGGGCTCGTCGGCCGAAATGGCCTCGAGGAGGGGACGGGTGAGCAGGAAGTCCTCAGAGAAGATGTCCTCCTGGAGCTCTTCCCAGCTGCCTCCCTCGTTGCGCTCGGACTGGATGCGCAAGAGCTGCTTCTTGTAGTTCCACTCGTACAACGCCTTGGCCTCGTCAAGACCCTCGTAGCACTGAAGGCGGATCAGGCGAGCGCCCGTCATCTCGGCCACCGACTGGGCCAGCTGGGTCTTGCCGGTACCAGCGGGGCCTTCGACCAGGATGGGCTTGCCCAGGCGGTCCGCCAGGTACACCACCCCGGCGATGCCCTCATCCGACAGGTAATCAACTCCGGCGAGTTGTTCGCGGACGGCGGGCACTGAATCGAATCGGGGTTCCATTCGGCCGAGCGTACTCCGCCGAACTGTCCGGTCAATTCCCTTCCCGGCCATTTCGGGACGATTGTCCTACCTGACATACTCCAAGGGTGTCAACAGACAAGTTGAGCCAGATCGAGGCCGGAATGCCCCTGTTGTGGGGCGGGAACCGGGTCAGCCGGGTATCGGCCGAGGTCGCGGAAGCCTTCGTGGAGGGCGATCAGCTCGTAGTGGTCCAGACCACCGGCGACATCCTCCATATCCCCGCCGAAATCGCTGCCGTCGCTACCGGCGCGGTGAGCCGGGCCCATCGGGCGTTCGGAGCTCTGGGGGCCTGCCGCGACGACCAGATCTCGGCATTCTTCGAGGCCTTCGCCGACCGGCTGGCCGACGACGACACCTTCGCTCCCATCGTGGCTGCCAACGAGACCGATGTCGATGCGGCCCGGGCCCGCGGCCGCTCGACCACCCGTCTGATCCTGTCGTCCACCATGCGGGCCGACATGATCGCCGGGCTGCGCGGCTGGAGGGACGCCCCGGGGGGCCGCGGCCAGGTCGTCGAGACCATCACTCACGAGGGCTGGCGGGTCGACCAGGTGAGGGCCGGTCTCGGGGTCGTGGGCTTCGTGTTCGAGGGTCGCCCCAACGTGTTTGCCGACGCGTGCGGCGTGCTGCGGTCGGGCAACTCGGTGGTCTTCCGGATTGGCTCCGACGCACTCGGCACGGCCCGAGCAATCGTCGAGCATGCTCTGGACCCGGCCCTGGCCCAGGCCGGGCTCCCCGACGGCGCGGTCGGCCTGGTCGACAGTGCGTCGAGGGCCGCGGGGTGGGCCCTGTTCTCCGACAGCCGTCTCGGTCTCGCCGTGGCCCGCGGTTCGGGCCAGGCCGTCGCCCAGCTCGGGGCCGTGGCCCGCCAGGCCGGCATTCCGGTGAGCCTCCACGGCACCGGGGGGGCCTGGATCGTGGCCGGGGCGGCGGCCGACGCCGAGGCCTTCGGGGCGGCGGTGTTCCACTCCCTGGACCGCAAGGTCTGCAACACCCTGAACACCTGTTGTATCGACGCCAACCGGGTCGATGAACTGGTGCCGGCGTTCCTCGACGCCCTCGACCGGGCAGGCGATCGCCGTTCCACCGTGACCAAGCTGCACGTCGTGGCCGGCCAGGAGGATCAGATACCCGACTCGTGGTTCGACGAGGTGAAGATCAGTCGGGCCGAAGGTGAGGTTGTCGAACCCCGCACCGAAAGCCTCGATTGGGCCGACCTGGGTCACGAATGGGAATGGGAGGACTCGCCCGAAGTCACCCTCGCCATTGTCGACTCGATCGATGACGCAATCGAGCGCTTCAACGCCGTGTCGCCCCGGTTCGCGGCCAGCCTCATCTCCACCGATGCCGGCGAGCACGAGCACTTCTTCAACCTCGTCGATGCCCCGTTCGTGGGCAACGGCTTCACCCGCTGGGTCGACGGTCAGTACGCGCTCGATCGTCCCGAGCTCGGCCTCTCGAACTGGGAGTTCGGCCGCCTGTTCGGTCGGGGCGGTGTGCTCTCGGGCGACAGCGTCTACACAGTCCGGGCCCGCGTCACCCAGGACGACCCCGACATCGGCCGCTGAGCCTCGTTGGTCCACGTCCCGGCAAACCGTCCCTCCCCCACTACGCTCGGGCCGATGTCGTCGGACGGTGCGCTGCGCGAAGCTGTCGACCGGTTCGTGGCCGATGTAGTGCCGGCCATGGAAGCGGTCGCCGAGCTCGCTGACCGACCGTCGGACCGCATGGACCATGACGTCACCGTCGAGGCCTTCAACGCCACCCTGGCAGTGATCGCGTCCGACGGCCGCCAAACCGACGACGAGCTGTGGGGCCTGGCCGCGGCGTTCGGCGCCCGCCTCGACACCCAGCTCGGCGGCGCCACCCCCGAACAGATGCGCGCCGCTGGCGTCTCGCGGGGCAAGGAGCAGTGGCTCGAGGACCGCCCGGTCATGTTCGACATCCTGCTCGAGGGCGACCGCCGCCGCGGCACGACCCACTCCCGCACCTATTACGACCGGATGATGGATGTGGCTCACACCGTAGCCTCCCTCGACCGGTTCACCTCGACCGCCGAGCTCGAGGCCATCGACCGCCTCCGGTCCACCCTGGTGGCCGGCCTCAACTCTCTCGAGAATCAGGTGGCCGCGGCCGGGGGGGCCGAGAAGACCGGTCCGACCGGTAGCGAAGACATCGAGGAGCCCTCCGACGAGAACCTCGATGACGTGCTGGCCGAGCTGAACGAGCTGATCGGGCTCGAGACGGTCAAGCATGAGGTTCGCCTGCTGACCGACCTCGTGCACGTACAACAGCTGAGGGCCAGCCGGGGGCTGCCCACCCTGGCGATAACCCTGCACGTGGTGTTCTCGGGGAACCCGGGCACCGGAAAGACGACCGTCGGTCGGCTGCTGTCCCGCGTCTACCGCTCCCTCGACGTGGTCGCCAAGGGGCACCTGATCGAGACCGATCGCTCGGGTTTGGTGGCCGGCTACGTCGGCCAGACCGCGGCCCGGGTCCGAGAGGTCTTCGACCAAGCCGACGGAGGTGTCCTGCTCATCGACGAGGCCTACGCCCTGGCCCGGGGCGGCGAGAAGGACTTCGGGCGCGAGGCCATCGACACCCTGGTGAAGCTCATCGAAGACCGGCGCGACAGGGTGATCGTCATTGCCGCCGGCTACCCGGACGAGATGAGGACGTTCCTTGACAGCAATCCGGGACTGCGCAGCCGGTTCCCCCGCACCGTCCAGTTCCCTGACTATGACAACGACGAGCTGTTGGGCATCTTCGAGCTCATCGGCCGCAAGAACCATTACCACCTCGACGACAGAGGCCGAAATGCGGTGTTGGCCTGGTTCGACGCCCGCCCCCGGGGAAAGGGGTTCGGCAACGGACGACTGTCGAGGAATCTCTTCGACGCCGCCGTCGCCCGCCATGCCTCACGTGTCGTCGGGCTCGACGACCCCACCGACCACGACCTCAGCGCTCTGACCGAGGCCGACATCCCCACGCCCGACGAGGAGCTCCATCCCGAGCATCGAAGCATCGCGGGCCCAGAGTGAACTTCATCGACCGGTTCAGGACGCCCGCGGCGCTCCGGGCTCTCACCTCCCCGTTCACCCTTGCCGTGTTCGGTGGTGTCGGGGTCATGCTCATCCTCGGTGGGCTCCCCCTCCCCGTGGCCATTGCCGGCGGGTTGGTGGCCGCGACGGCCAGGGTCGCATCGGCCGGCGGCCGGTCATCGTCTGCGAAACGGCCGGAGCGGATCGACCCGTTCGCGGTGGGTGAACCGTGGCGAGTCTTCGTACGTGAGGCTCTGCAGGTCCGGGCCCGGTTCGCCGACCTGGTGCACGACACGCCGGCTGGACCGTTCCGGGAGCGGCTCGACGAGATCGGCCGCGGGATCGATCTGGCCGTCAAGGACTGTTGGTCGATCAGCCGGCAGGCCGACGATCTGTCTGGGGTTCGCCGTCAGATCGACACCCAGGCCATCTCCCGGCGCCTGGCCTCGCTCGAAGGTGTCTCCGGTCCTACCGATACAACTGAGGGCCTTCGGGCTTCACTCGAGGCCCAGCTCAGCTCGGCCCGCCGGGTCGACTCTGCCATCGACGGCGCCCGGGGCCGGCTCGAAGTCCTCGACGCCCGCCTAGCCGAGTCCGTCACCCGGGCGGCCGAGCTCACCACCCTGGGCGACCAGCCCGGACTCACGGGTGTGGCGGCCGACATCGACGACGTTGTGGACGAGATGGAGGCCCTGCGCCAGGCCCTCGAAGAGATCGACCGGGCCGAGGGGCCGGGCGAGCGGTGACAACCCAGACCACCGACTCAGTCCGCAACTCGACACTGGTGGCCGCCGGGATCTTCCTGTCCCGCATCAGCGGTCTCATCCGCACATCGCTGCTGGCCGCCGTGCTCGGCACCAGCGCGGCGGCCACCGCCTTCACCACCGCCATCAGGATCCCCAACGTCCTCCAGAACCTTCTGGGCGAGGGCGTTCTGTCGGCGTCGTTCATCCCCGTCTACGCCAAGCAGGTCCAGGCCGACACCCGGAACAACACCGAGGAAGCGGGCCAGACCGCGGGAGTCGTGGCCGGCCTGCTGTTGGTGCTCACCAGCTTGCTGGTGCTGGTGGGTGTGGCGGGAGCCCGGCCCATCACCCGAGCCATCGCGTGGGGCCTGAAGGGTGACACCTTCGAGCTTGCCGTGACCCTCACCCGCATCACTTTCGCCGGGGTCGGGCTACTGGTTCTGTCGGCCTGGTGTCTGGGCATCCTCAATACCCACGACCGCTTCTTCCTGTCCTACACCGCCCCCGTCATGTGGAACGCCGCCCAGATCGCGGTGTTGGCCTTCGTGGCTCTGCGCAGCTGGGGCCAGGCCGACGCGGCCGAAGCGGTGGCCTGGGCCGTATTCGTGGGCAGCGCTCTCCAGCTCCTCATCCAGCTACCCGCCGTCTTCTCGGTGGCCCGCGGCCTGAACATCTCCCTCGATACCACCCGTGCCGGGGTAGGTGAGATCTGGCGCCGATTCGTTCCCGCCGTCCTGGGCCGCGGCGTGGTCCAGCTCTCCGCCTTCCTCGACCTCGCCCTGGCCTCCCTACTCCACGTCAGTGCCATCGCCGCCCTCTACTACGCCCAGACGCTCTACATCCTCCCGATCTCGGTCTTCGCCATGAGCGTGGCAGCAGCCGAGCTACCGGTCATGTCTCGTCTGGGCCATGATCCCCCGACGATTCTGTTTCGGGTCGAGCGGGGGTTCGGTCGCATCGGCTTCTACATCTGTTTCGTGGCCGTTGCCTACCTGACTGCCGGAGCCCTCATCGCCAACGGCCTGTTCGCAACCATCGGTGACCTCTTGGGTCGCGATGCCTTCGGTGACGACCAGGCGGTCCAGGTTGGCCTGATCCTTGGTGCCTACTCGCTGGGCCTGCCCGCCCTGGCGGCCTCGCGTCTGCTCCAGAACGCCCTCTACGCCCAGGGCGACACCCGGGGCCCCGCCATCATTGCGGTCCAGCGGGTCATAGTGGCTACAGCCGTAGGGGTCGTGCTGATGTTCCAGCTCGACCGTCTTCTCGTCGTCGACGGCCTGGTCTCGGGCTGGGACGACGTGCCGTGGCCCCGATTGCTCGAACCGATCGAGGCCAGCTTCCGAGTCAACGATGACCTGCCCCTTCGGATGGGGGCCGTCGGTCTCGCTCTGGGCTCGGCCGTCGGCGCGTGGATCGAGCTCAGCCTGCTCCGGCGGCTTCTGGCCCAGAACCTGGGTCGCCATGTCCATCTGATGCGGCCGTTCAGAGCCCTCGTCGTGCCGTCCATCGCTGCCGCGGTGATCATGTTGGGGCTCCACCTGGCCGACCTCTCGATCCTGCCCGCCCCCATCGAGGCCATGGTCGTTCTGGTCGCCGGTGGTGCGGTGTACGTGTTCCTTGCTCTCGCCTGGGGTGTCGAGGAAGCGAGACGGCTGGTGAAAGTGGCCCGAAACGTCTTCGGATCCAACTGATCCTGGCGACCCCGGCTGCCCGGACGGCTAGCATCAGGGCATGTTCAAACTCGCACGCCGTTGGTGGAAGTACGTTACCGCGAAGCTCACCTCGAGCTTCAACGAGGGCGCCGACCCCAAGGTCCAGCTCGAACAGGCGATCATGGAGGCCCAGGATCAGCACCGGCGCCTCAAGGAACAGGCGGCCAACGTGATCGCCAACCAGAAGCAGACCGAGATGCGTCTGAATCGGGCCATGGAAGAGCTCGAGAAGGTCGGCTCCAACGCCCGCCAGGCCGTGATCATGGCCGACGACGCCCAGCAGAAGGGCGACCAGAACAAGGTCGTCGAGTACACCTCGGCCGCCGAGTCGTTCGCCAACCGCCTCATCGCCGTCGAGCACGAGGTCGACGACCTCAAGGCCCTCCATCTCCAGGCCAGCCAGGCCTCCGATCAGGCCAAGGCTGCGGTGCTGCAGAACTCCACCGCCCTCCAGCAGAAGCTGGCCGAGAAGCAGAAGCTCATGGGCCAGATCGACCAGGCCAAGATGCAGGAGCAGATGAACACGGCCATGGCCGCCCTGACCGAGGCCGTGGGCGAGGACGTCCCCACCTTCGACGAGGTCCGCGACAAGGTCGAGGCCCGCTACGCCAAGGCGAAGGGTGCCTCCGAGCTGGCCGACCAGTCGGTCGAGTCCCGCATGCTCGAGGTCGAGCAGGCCGCGATCAACACCGAGGCCCAGAGCCGCCTGTCGGAGATCCGCTCCCAGCTGGGACTCGCCACCCCCGGCGAGCCCGAGGCCATCGAAGCCCCCGTCGAGGCCGAAGAAGCTTGAGAAAGAGCCTGAGCTCGGGCAGGTTGACCCCTGAGCGGACGTCCAGCTACCCGATTTCGGAGGGATCGACGGGGCTCAGGCCAACATCACGAGATCGTCGCGGTGGATGATTTCGGGGGCGGTGCCGTCGGGTAGGTCGGCGCTGCGGCGGCCGGCCATCTCGCGGCAGCGGGGCGCGCTCACCCGCACCAGGCCCTTCCCGAACACCACCCCGTCAGGGCCGAGGATCTCGACCGCATCGTCGGCGTCGAACTCACCGGCCACCTCGACCACGCCGGCAGCCAGGAGTGACCGTGGATGCTCCAACAAGGCACGGCGTGCCCCTGCGTCCACGGTGATGTGGCCCCGGGCCGCCGAACCGAACGCGATCCATAGTCGGCGGGCGTTCAAGCTCGACTCGCGGGGCTGAACGACAGTGCCCACCCCCTCGGCGCCATTGACCGCCCCGGCCAGGACGCTCGGACGATCGGCGGCGGCAATGACGGTCCGGACCCCCGACCACGCAGCCATCTTGGCGGCCTGAATCTTCGAGGCCATGCCTCCGCTACCTCGCACGCTGCCGGCTCCCCCGGCGAGGCTCTCGAGCTCGTGGTCGATCTCGATCACCTCCTCGATCAGGGAGGCCGACGAGTCGATGCGGGGGTCGGCGGTCAGGAGCCCCGGAGCGTCAGTGAGCAGCACCAACAGCTCGGCCTGGACCAGATGGGCAACCAGGGCGGCGATGCGATCGTTGTCGCCCCAGCGGACGGCGTCGTCGGCGACCGCGTCGTTCTCGTTGATGACGGGAATGACCCCCAACTCGAGGAGCCGGCCCAGGGTGTTACGGGCGTGGAGGTACTGCTGGCGCACCATGAAGTCGATGGGTGAGAGGAGAACCTGGCCGCCGATGAGTCCGTGGCGACCCAGGGCCTCGTCGTAGAGCTGGAGGAGCCGGTGCTGTCCCACCGACGACACCGCCTGGAGGGTCACTGCATCGCGGGGTCGGGCCGATGAGTCGAAGCCCAAAGCAGGAAGACCGGCGCTGATCGCTCCGGAGGTGACGACCACGACGTCGTGACCAGCGTGGTGGACCTCGGCCACCTCCGCGCAGAACTTGGCGATGGCGTCGGGCCGCAGCTCACCGGTCGAGGAGGTGATCGACGACGTCCCGATCTTCGCCACCACTGCGGGACGGCTCACAGGTCTTCCTCCCAGTCGAACTCGAACGCCCCGATGCGCACCACATCGCCTTCGTCGACTCCGGCCCTCACCAACGCCCTGTCGACACCGAGCTGCCGTAGTCGTTCCCACGCGAAGTTCAGGGCGTCGGGGTTGGTGAGATCCGACAGGGCGACGGCCCGTTCGGCCTCCCGACCGGTGACCACGTAGGCGGCGTCGTCGGCTCGTTCGATGCGGTAGCCCTCGGGTTCGGGGCGGAAGACCATGAAGGTGGTCGACTCGGGTTCGGCTTCGCGGGCCTGGCGAACCAGGCGGGCCATGCGAGGCACCAGATTGTCGAGACCCTGCCCTGTCATCGACGAGCTCAGGAGGTCGAGCTCGACTCCGTCGCGGTGGGTCGAGGTTGTGTCGGAGGCCATGTCGATCCGGGAGCCGATGATCAGGCGGGGACGGTCGAGAAGGTCGGGCTGGTAGTCGCCCAGCTCCCGGAGCAAGATCTCGACCTGTTCGGATGCCGGCGGAGCCAGGTGATCGGCCAGGTCGATCAGCAGGACGAGGACCCGGGCTCGTTCGACGTGGCGAAGAAACTGGTGGCCCAAACCTCTACCCTCGGACGCCCCCTTGATGAGGCCGGGGATGTCGGCGACGGTCATCTCGACGTCGTCGTAGCGGACCACGCCCAGATTGGGTTCGAGGGTGGTGAAGGGGTAGTCGGCGATGCGGGGCTTGGCCGCCGAGATGCGGGAGATCAGGGTGCTCTTGCCCACGTTGGGGTAACCCACCAGGGCCACATCGGCCAGGAGCTTGAGCTCGAGTCGCAGCCACTGCTCCTGGCCGCCTTCGCCCTGCTCGGCGAACGTAGGAGCCCGGCGCCGGTTGCTGAGGAACTTGGCGTTGCCCTTTCCCCCCAGACCACCCTCGGCCGCCAGCCAGCGGTCACCGTGCTCGACCAGGTCGACGAGGACCTCGCCGCCGTAGTCGCGCACCACCGTGCCCTCGGGCACGGCAACCTCGAGGTCCTCACCCGAGTGGCCGTGTTTGGCCTTGCCCGAGCCGTGGGTGCCCGACTTGGCCTTGCGGTGGGGGTGATCGCGGAAGCTCAGCAGAGAGGCGACGTTGCGGTCGGCCACCAACCAGACGTCGCCGCCTTTGCCACCGTCGCCACCGTCGGGACCGCCGCGGGGGGTGTGGGCCTCGCGGCGAAACGAGATACAACCGGCGCCACCGTCGCCGCCCTTCACGTTCAGACCGCACTCGTCGACGAAGTTGGACACGACCGCTCAGGATACGGCCAGGCCAGAGAGAACCCGTCGAATTCGGCGGGTCAGCCGGTGAGGCGCACGGGATCGCCGATGACTTCAACACCCCAGGTCGTTCGGTCGGTCACATTGCCTCCACCTGTCCGGTAGCGGATCTTCCACCAAGCCGAGCCCGATGGCGAGTAGCTCGACGGGATGTCGTAGGTCAGCTCCAGCAGCCGATCGTTGTACCGACACTGCATCCACCGGCGGGGACCCGGTTGGTTATGGCCCGAGCAACCTGACACGTCGAGCCTCGTGGTTGTCCCTGAGCAGCCCCCAGTGGGCGTGTAGCCAGGGATGCACTCGGTGCTCCAGTGGAAAGCTACGGGGGTTCCGCTCGGATCCAGGATCTCGATCCAACTGGCGCCCTCGCCGATATCGAACAACTCGATCTTCAGCTGTTTGCCAGCATGAGCAGGCTCGATCTCGGCTAGGAAGAAGTCGGCCGAGGACGAGGCCGCGGCCGCCTTCATGGGCAGACGATTGATTGCGGCCAACTGCGGACACGAGGCAGTCACGAGTGCTGAGCACTCGGTGAAGGTCGAGCCTTCCTTGACTCTGAGGGCGTACTGGTTGCTCCCGACCGCATCGAGCACTCCCCATTCGGTCCACACATGGATGTAGTACGTCTCTCCGGCCCGAGGGTCGTGGACGGTCTCGAGCGTCTGCCAATTCGCCCAGCTGGAATCATCGCCAACAACCCTGTGATCAACCAGGATGGGGTTGTTGGTCCAGTCGAAGATGGAGTCGTCCTTATCGCGAACCTCGTAGTGGGTCGTGATGACATCGCTGCCGCTCCGGTACCGGTCGTCGATTTTGTCCGATCCACTGAAGCGGTAGCGGGCGTCGTAGACCTGAAAGTGGACAGGTCCGGCGATGTCTTGCGCGAAATAGACGCTGTACCAGTAGCCGCCTGGATCTCCATACTGGTTGGGCTGGACCGACGCGGTGTCGCACTGGTGGTCCGACCCAAACGCGGTCGCCTGGAAACCGGCCATCAGCTGGTCTCCATTCTCGCGACTCGAGCACCAGCCGCTGTTGGCGAGCCAGACCCTGTCGGGATTCGAGTGGGCGAGGTTGGTCCCTGCCCCCAGGATGTTCTTGGGCGAGCCAAGTGGAACCGGCCGGATGAATTCCGCGGTCGCCTTTCGCTCGAGGTCGAAGGGAGACAGGAAGAACGACGTGAAATACTGGTCTGTCCCCTGGGCAATCTCGACCCTCAGGCGTTCACCGGTATCTTCCACGACGGTGACGGTCGAGTTGACACCGTGTTCGAATCCGTTCTTCCGGGCTGTTGCCCTCGCCTCGGCCTCAGCGGCGCTGAAGTCGGGCATCCACACCACCCCAGCCAGAGCCGCCGCATCTGCGGCCCGCTGGGTCTGCGCGGCCTGGAGGTACCAACCACCGATGTCGACGGCGAAGCCGACCACAATGACCAGCGGAACCAGAATCAGCCCGGCCATGGTGAGGATGTAGCCGCCGTCATCAGCGGTCCGAGTGCTCTGGATATCGATTGCCCTGCGAATCATGGGTTGAGTCCTGCGTAGCGAGGTTCGATCTTCATGACCGCGGTATCGGTGAGGGTGAGTCCCCCTCCAGGAAAGAGCCCGGTGGTGTACCCGCGGTATACCTCGACGTAGACGCCCAGATAGTCACCGGCCCCGGTCGACACCTGGGTGTTGTCGCGGTCGTCGGGGCACCAGCCATCGTCTGGGTCGCCTCCAACGCATCCATCGGCGCCGAAGTCCGCCTCGAGCAGCGACGCGGAGGCGGGGAAAGTGTAGAGGTTGCAGGTCGGACCCGAGGAGGTCAGACAGCTCGCCGGAACCTGGCCGTTGGGGCCCGATGCCTCGTAGATCACAAGCTTTCGAACGTCGCCCGGACTGATGTCGGACAGGGCGCCGGCCACGTTCAACACCACCGAGTAGTCGGCCAGGTTGTCATCAGCCGCATTCGAGCCGATACGGGCGCCAGCCCGGGCGGAGTTGGTCACGGTGATCGAGTCACGCCACATGAGCCCGAATTCCATCATGCCCATGACCATGAAGATGAGGAAGGGGGCGAAGAGGGCCAGTTCGACGAGAGCGACACCCTCGTCACCGCGAAGTCGGCGGGCGCGGACCTCGGAGCGAAGCGACATCAGAATGCCCCCGGCTCAATGCGCATGACGGTTCCCTCGTCCATGGTAATTCGGTCGCCGAAGAGCCCGGTGAGGAACTCGTATTCGAAGACGATCTGGATACCGACGAAATCGGGGGGTCCGCCGTTCACCGTCGACGCCGAGTCTTCGCGACCGGTCGGACACCAGTAGCGGTCGAGGTCCCGGTCGGTCCGACAGCCGAATTGATCCTCGGCCAGGTTCAGGTCGCTGGCCTGGTACACATTGCACAGGCCGGCCTGGCCGGACGAGACACACGCACTTGGGACAGTGTCATCGGGGCCGGTTGCGTGCCAAACGACGATCCGTTCGATATGTTCAGCCGGCATCGCCACTCCGTTGCCGGCAACCGCTTGCAGGATCTGGTAGTCGGTGTACTCGTTCGATCCAAAGGTCGTCGCGGTTCGGGCTGCATCGCGAGTGGCGTTGGCGACCGTCAGATAGTTGCGGAACGCGAAGCCGTACTCGAAGGCCCCGAAAATCAGCGCCAGGAAGACCGGCGTCACAATCGCAGCCTCGACCAGGGTCGTACCGCGATCACCTCTACCTCTCCGTTTCACGCGTTGCCTCTTTCATCGCCCTCAGGACCACTCACTCCTTAGCCCGTCGGCACGATCTGTCATCCCCTTGAACACCTCGCCGAGTTTTGACTCAAGCCTTCGCCGGCTGTCATTGGTGCTCGGTAGGGTTCTGAACCATGCAGCATCGCGGTGAGACCAACATCGAGGTCGCCCACCGGGCCGTACCCGTAGGTCCCGCCGGGTTCCTTCCGTTCGATCGCGCCGCCCGCGAGTCCGAAGGACTGAGTCCCGGTACGGTGGGTCTGGCCCCCCACGCGGCTCGAGCTTCAGGGGCCGGGACCCGTCAGCGAGCCGAGGAACCCGATCTGCTCCGCACCTGTTTCGAGCGTGACCTCGACCGCATCAAGCACAGTCGGCCGTTCCGGCGGCTCGCTGGCAAGTGCCAGGTCTACATAGATCCCGACGATGACCATCTCCGCACCCGGCTCACCCACGCCATCGAGGTGGCCCAGGTGGCGGTCAGCATCGCCCGGGCGGTAGGGCTCGATGTGTCGCTCACCGAGGCTGCCGCCATCGGCCACGACTGTGGTCACGGTCCGGCCGGCCACGCGTCCGAAGGGGCACTGTCGCCGTTCGTGCTGGGCGGCTACCACCATGCCGTCTACGGCGCCGATGTCGTACTCGAGCCCCTCAACCTCTGCGTCGAAACCCTCGATGCCATCCGCGAGCACTCCTGGAACCGCCCGGGAGCCCAGACCCCCGAAGGTGAGGTCGTGGCTTGGGCCGACCGCATCGCCTATGTGTGCCACGACTTCGAAGATGCGGTTTCGGCCGGTGTGGTGTCGCCCGCCGACTTACCCACCAGCGTCACCGAGGTGGTCGGAGTCGACCGGCGTAGCCAGCTCCACCGCTTCATCACCGCCATGGTCGACACCATCGCCACCACCGGCACCGTGGGCATGCGCCGGCCCGAAGCCGACGCCCTCGCCGCGTTCCGCGACTTCAACTTCGACCGGATCTACCTCCGCCCCGCGGCGGTGACCCAGGCCGATCAGGTGAGCCTGCTGATCGGCCAGCTCACAGAGTTCTTCATCGCCCATCCCCTCGAGATGGACGCCTCGCTCCAGGCCGGCTCGACCGAAGCCGTCGAGGCTGCGGTTCGGTGGGTGAGTGGCATGACTGACCGGTTCGCCCTCGATCTGGCCGTACACCATCTCGGCTGGGCCGCCGAGCGTCTGCCCCGCGGTGTGCTCACCGGCTACTGACCCCAAAAAGCGAGAGAGCGGCCCGAAGGCCGCTCTGTTCGAGGCAACCGACGATCAGTCGGTGAGGATGTCGACGAGCTTGCGGCCCCGACGCTTGCCGAACTTGACCTTGCCGTCGGCGGTGGCGTACAGGGTGTCGTCGTTGCCGCGGCCGACGTTGAGGCCGGGGTGGATGCGGGTACCGCGCTGACGCACGATGATCGAGCCCGCCGACACCTCGGTGCCGTCGAATACCTTCACGCCGAGGCGCTGACTACGGGAATCGCGGCCGTTCCTTGTGGAACCACCGCCCTTTGTCTTCGACATTTGTCAGTTCACCCCTTGCTGATACCGGTGATCTCGATGGTGGACAACGTCTGGCGGTGACCCCACCGGCGACGCTGGTTGGTCTTGTTCTTGTAGGTGAAGCCGTTGATCTTCGGGCCCCTGATCTCGTCGACGACCTTGGCCTTCACCGAGACACCGGCCAGCTGGGCCGGAGTCGAGAGGACACTGTCGCCATCGACGAGAAGAAGAGGGGCAAGCTCAACCTCGGACTCCGGGGCGGCCAGGCGTTCGACCTGAAGCTGCTGGCCCTCGGAGACCCGGTACTGCTTTCCACCGGTCTTGATGACTGCATACATAGGCGGCCCAGACTACAGCCGGAGCCTGACGTTTACTCCCCTACGGCTACTCTCGGCCGCTCGGACCAGGACACCCCGCTCTCGGCCGCTCGGACCTAGTCCTCGAGCTTGGTGGGATCGAGCAGGGTTTCGTGGAGGACCAAACCGCGACCTTCACAATCGGCGCACATGGTCGACAGCGACTCGAGCAGGCCCTCACCGATACGTTTACGGGTCATCTCGACCAGGCCGAGCTCGGAGATGTCGAACACCTGGGTCCGGGTCTTGTCGCGGCTGAGGGCCTCGCGGAACACCCTGGCCACCTCGGCCCGGTTCTTGGCGACCTCCATGTCGACGAAGTCGATGACGATGATGCCGCCGATATCGCGCAGCCGTAGCTGGCGGGCGATCTCGACCGCGGCCTCGGTGTTGTTGTGGAACACCGTCTCCTCGAGACTCGATCGACCCACGTTCTTGCCCGTGTTGACATCAATGACAGTCAGGGCCTCGGTGTGCTCGATGATGAGTGAGCCGCCGCTGGGCAGCCACACCTTGCGATCCACCGCCTTGCGGAGCTGCGCGTGGACGTGGTGGTGCTCGAACAGGGACAGTGCCTCCTGGCCCCGGTCGAAGAACTGGACCCGCTCTGCGAGGGCCGGGGAGATGATCGAGACATAGTCCCGTACCTCTTCGTAGAGCTCCTCGTTGTCGATGACGACCGAGCGGTAGTCCTTGTTGAACTCTTCGCGGATGACCCGCACCGCCATGTCCGGCTCGCGGTAGACCAGGGTGGGACCCTGAGCCTTCTGGGCGAGGGCTTCGATCTTGATCCACTGCTCGGCCAGCCGCTTCACGTCGCGCTCGATCTCGTCGGCGGTGACGTTCTCGGCTGCCGTGCGCACGATAAGACCGTGCTCGGGTGGCTTGACTCCGTCGAGGACCTTGCGCAGACGCTTGCGTTCGTTGTCGGGCAATCGTTTCGAGATGCCGTAGGTGGAGCTGTTGGGGATGAGAACCACGAAGCGGCCGGGCAGCGACACCTCCTGGGTGAGGCGGGCCCCCTTGTGGGCGATCGGGTTCTTGGTGACCTGGCAGATGATGGTCTGCCGGGCTTTCAGCATCTGCTCGATCTTGGGCGGGCCCTTCGACTCGATGTCTTCGGCGTCGTATTGGACGTCACCGCGATAGAGCACCGCATTCTTCGGGGTGCCGATGTCGACGAAGGCGGCCTCCATGCCCGGCAGCACGTTCTGGACCCGGCCGACATAGATGTTCCCGTGGATCTGGAACACATTGTCGCTGGGGCGGCTCACGTAGTGCTCGATGAGGTGCCGGCCCTCCATCACCGCGATCTGGGTGGCATCGGGCTGGACGTGGACATTCATGGAGTAGCGCCCCACCGGCTTGCCCTTGCGGGACCGGCCCCGGCGCTGCTTCAGCTGCTCCTCATCGAGCTCGGGCGCCTCTTCGCCGTCGAGATCTATCTCGACCGGTGCGGGCTTGCGCTTCTGACCCTGGCGACCTCCGCCCTGACCCTGCCGGTTCTTCTGGCCCTTCTGACCCTGGCCTTTCTGGCCCTGGCCGTCACGATTCTGACCGTCGCGGTTCTGGCCACCACCCCCACTACTCCGGCCGCGACCACCGCGGCGACGCCGGCGACGTTGACCACCACCATCGCCCCCATCGGTTGACGTGTCGGCGGGCTTGGCGTCCGCCGGGACCGGCTGCTCGGACGGGCCTGGGCGGCTGTCGCCGATCTGGGGTTTACGAACGAGGGCCTTCTCAGCCGCCTCGACGTTCTTGGGCCGACCCTCGATGTGGCGATCGGGAAGCTCGGGGTTGCGGTCGGCTGGGGTTACGGGCTCCGACTTGGGTCGTTCGGTCCTGGTGACCCTGCGAGTCCGTTCCGTGCCTCGGCTGCCGCTCTTGGCGGAGGTCCCCGCCTTGGCGCGGGCCCCCGCCTTGTTGTCACCCGGTGAGGCCCCGGCTGCTGGCTTGTCGGCCCCAGTCTTGCCGGAAGCCGGTTTGCCGGACGAGGCCGGT
>JAAEMS010000398.1 GCA_024225275.1 Actinomycetes bacterium | reverse complement strand
GCGATCCGGTGGTGGTAGTCGATGATCTCGGCCTTGGTCGTCGCGGTAGCCGGGTAGAGGACCTTGGTCAGGTTCGAGAGCGGGAGGGTGTGGTCGCCGATCCGGGTGAGGACCCGTTCCTCGCTGGCCACCGCGCCTGCGACCTCAAGCCGACTTGGGGGCGGCGGCCCTACGGGTGCGTTTCTTGGCCTTCTGGGCCGCCGGCTTCGACGTCGGGTGCCGCTTCCGGGCTTCTTTGGCTTCGGCCACACTGGCCTCGAGAGCGGCGACCCCCTCGGGGCTGGCCGGTTCAGGGGCCAGGGCAATCTCCTCGCCGGCCGCCTTCCTCTGGATCAGGTCGAGCAGGGACTCACGGTAGGTGTCGCGGTGCTTCTCGGGAGCGTATTCCTCGCTGAGGGACCCGATGAGGTGCTCGGCCATGACCAGCTCCTTCTCGCTGACCTCTACCTCAGCCAGTTCTTCGAGGCCTGGAACCTCGAGGGGATCGACCAGCTCGTCGTCGGCCGCCGACACTCGCTTGTGGCGGATCCGGCTATTGGTGCGGGAGTCGAGCTGGTTGAACTGGACGTTCTTGCGGGACACCGCGCTGAACACTCGGACCGGCATACTGACCAGCCCGAAACTGATGGCGCCACTCCAGATAGCTCGAGCCACGGCCCGAGTGAGGGGTCTGACCCCTTACCAAGTGGTCAGCCGGAGAGAACGGCGCGGGCCACTAGATCGGTGCCGAACGCGGTCAGGATGGCCAGGTACAGCAGACCGGTCGCGGCCACCGCGCTGAGGTCGCATACCCAGACGGTGTCGCCCCGAAATCCGATGACGGCGGCACCAAGAGCCATGAGCCCGTAGACGCAGCGGTTCACCCACCCATAGCCGAGGAACACCATCCGGAGACGGGTGGTGATCCAGGTGAACAGGAGACCACCGGCCGCCCATTGGAGCAGGAACGAGGAGGGGTCGAGCTTGATCACGCGGTTGGGTTCGGGAGCGGGCCCGGCTCAGGCCTCGACCACGAACAGCTCGCGGGCCGCCTGGTTGAGGACATCGGGGCCATCGGCCGCAGCAACGACGATGTCCTCGAGGCGGGCGCCCCAGGTGTGAGGGACATAGATGCCCGGCTCGATCGAGAAGGCGTTGCCCACCTCGATGGCCTCATGATTCGACGCCACGAGATAGGGGTCCTCGTGCTCCTCGACCCCGATGCCGTGACCCAGACGGTGGATGAAATACTCGCCGTAGCCGGCTTCGGTGAGCCCATCGCGGGCGATGCCATCAACCTCGGCGCCGGTATGGCCCACCAGAGCCCCCAACCGGGCCTTGCCCTGGGCGGCGAAGAGAGCGTCGTAGAGGGCGGTGAACTCGGTCGGCGGCTCGCCGGTGTACACACAGCGGGTGATGTCTGAGCAGTAGCCGGGTTCACCCGGGGCGCTCATGGTGCCACCGAAGTCGCACAGCACGACCTCGTCGGGCCCGATCACCTTGTCGGAGGCGTGATGGTGAGGGCTGGCCGAATTGGGGCCACTGGCCACGATGGCGAAGTTCACCCGGTGGTGGCCCCCATCGATGATGCGTCGCCCCAGTTCGGCGGACACGTCAGCCTCGGTTCGACCAATCAAGGGGATGGCCCCGGTCTGCAACTCGTGGGCGATGGCGTCGACCACATGGGCCGCGACCCGCAGGCAGTCGACCTCGTGGGCGTCCTTCACGGCGCGCAGGGAACCCACCACTTCAGAGGCCCGCCCGAACGTGGTCCCGGGCAACTGCCCGATCAGGTCGACCAGGAAACGGGCCCACGTGGTGTCACCGATGACGGCGCGGCGGGCGCCGGCGATCTGTTTGGCCACCAGCGCCACCGGGTCCTCGGTCTCGCTCCAGCCAACGATGCTGAACACCTCGGGGTGGGGATGGACGCGGGGCACCTCGAGCTCCGGCACGAACATCACGGCGTCACCGTCGCGGGGCACCACGAGCATGGTCAGACGCTCCAAGGGCGTGGCCTCGTAGCCGGTGAGCCACGGCAGGTCGGCCCCCACCGACAGGAGGGTGGCATCGACCCCCTGCTCGGTCATGGTGGCCCGCACCCGGTCGAGACGGTCGACGAAGACGCTCATGGCCGTGAGCGTACCGGTCGGTACCGGGAGGTCGCGATCCCGGAGCGGTCAGACCTGGTCGGCCGCCGAGCGGGCGTGATAGCTGGACCGGGTGAGGGGGCTCGACTCGATGTGCCCGATGCCGAGGTCGGCACCGATCCGGGCGAACTCCTCGAAGTCTTCGGGCGTCCACCAGTTGGCCACCGGCAGATGGTTCGAGGTGGGCCGCAGGTACTGACCAAGGGTGAGGATGTCGACCCCGACCCCACGGAGGTCGACCAGGGTGGCCTCGATCTCAGCCGCCTCCTCACCCAGGCCCACCACCATGCCCGATTTCGTGGTGAGACCAGCCTCCTTGGCCCGAGCCAGGACGGCCAGCGACCGAGAATAGGAAGCGGAAGGTCGGGCGACCCGCTGGAGCCGGGCCACGGTCTCGATGTTGTGGTTCAGAACGTCTGGTCGCGCCGAGAACATGAGGTCGAGGGCTGCCGGATCACCCTTGCAGTCCGGTACCAGGACCTCGATCTGGACCTGAGGCGTTCGGTTCCGAATGGCTTCGATGGTGGCCGCGAAACCACCCGCGCCCCCGTCGTCGAGGTCGTCGCGGGCCACCGCGGTGACGACGGCGAAGTCGAGCCCCATGCGTTCGACGGCCGCGGCCACCCGTTGGGGCTCAGCGGGATCGAGAGAGTCCGGCTTGCGGGTGTCGACCAGACAGAAGCCGCAGGCCCTCGTGCACCGTTCACCATTGATCATGAACGTCGCCGTGCCATCGGACCAGCACTCGGAGATGTTGGGGCAGCCGGCTTCCTCACACACCGTGACCAGATCGAGGTCGCGCAGGGTGCGCTCGAGGCGGCGGTAGTCGGTACCGAGTCGGAGCTTGGTGCGCATCCATTCGGGCTTGGGGTCGCCGATGGCAATGCCGGCCCGGACCCCGGCCTCGGCGAGACGACCTCGAAGCCGCACCGACGTTCCGTGCTGATGGGCGGGAGGTTCCGGCCGCGTGGTGCCATCGGGCATCTCACCTTGGCCACCGGCCACTCGCCCTGGCCCCTCGCCTCGGCTGAACGGAGCCAGGTCGGATGGCTGCTGACGCCAGACGACATCAGCCCGGGTGGTTCCCCCGCCGGCGTCCCACCGTTCGGCCGCCAGGTCGCCAATCACATCGACGACCTCGGCCATCGAGGCGTGGACTCCTTCGTGGGCCGCGGTCGTGACGCCGTGGCTGGTGATGCCGCAGGGATCCATGTGCCCGAACCAGGCCAGATCGGTGGACACATTGAGCCCGAAGCCGTGTAGCGACCGGCCCCGGTGGAGCCGCACGCCGATCGCCGCGATCTTGCGGGGCCGCACGCCGTCAGGGTCGACCCAGACCCCGGGAAAGCCGTCGAGGCGACCAGTACCGGGCAGACCCAGCCGGGTCAGGGTGTCGATGAGCAACTGCTCGAGGTCGGAGACGTAGGCGGCGGTCTCGACCAGTCCCCCGCCCCGGCGACCGGGGACGGTGCGAATCGGGTAGCCGACCAGCTGGCCGGGTCCGTGGAACGTGACGTCACCGCCGCGGTCGGAGTGGTGGACCTGGGCCCCCACCGCTTCGGCAACCACATGGAGGTGACCGAGATCACCCCGACGACCAAAGGTATAGACGGGGTCGTGTTCGAGAAGGAGGAGATGGTCGTCGGGCGAGTGCCCATGCAGGCCTCGCTGCAGGGCGAGCCCGTCTTGATAGGCCACCCGGCCCAGCCAGCGCACGTGCAGGGCCGGCGAGGGAACGGCGACCTCCGCGGCTGTCATGGAGTGATTCTCTACCTAGCTGAGCTCGGCCGCCCAGTCGCGGCTCTCGATGATCTCCTTGAGCCGGGCCAGGAACGAGGCAGCGTAGGCGCCATCGAAGGCTCGATGGTCCCAGGCCAGGGCCAGGACGCCCACCGAGTGGATACCGATGGACTCGTTGCCATCGGCGTCGGTGATGACCACCGGCTTCCGGGCGATGCCATCGGTGGACAGGATGGCGACCTGGGGCTGATTGATGATGGGGAACTGCATCATCGTGCCGAAGCTGCCGGCGTTGGTGATGGTGAAGGTCCCTCCACTGATGTCGTCGGGTGACAACTGTTTGGCGCGCGAGCGGTTGGCCAAGCCGACCACGTCGCGGGCGATCTGGCGTAGGCGTTTACCGTCGGCTGATTGCACAACCGGGGCCACCAGGCCCTCGAAGTCGAGATCGACAGCGATCCCGAGCCCGACGGTGCGATGCACGATGAGCTCACCCTCGCCCATGGACGCATTCATGTGGGGGAAGTCGCGCAGGGTGTCGACCAGAGCCCGGGCGATGAAGGGCAGATAGGTGAGGCTGAATCCCTCGGTGGCCTTGAACTCACCCTTCAGAGCACTACGGACCCGCTCGACACTCTCGTAGTCGATCTCGATGGCGGTGAGTACATGGGGTGATGTGGCCTTGGACATCACCATGTGCTCGGCCGTACGGCGGCGGATGTTGTTGAGCGGTACCGCGTAGTCGCCGGTGGCTGCCGCGGTGGCCACCGGCGTGGCGACGACCTGAGCGGCGGGAGGGGCGGCCGGAGCCGGAGCCGGCGCAGGGGCAGAGACCGGGGCGGGAGCCGGGGCCGGAGGGGGAGCGGGTGTCGGAACCGGGGTGGGGGCGGGGCTCACGGCTCGGGCCATGCCGCTCTCGATGGCCTTCTGGACATCATCACGGCTGAT
>JAAEMS010000397.1 GCA_024225275.1 Actinomycetes bacterium | reverse complement strand
GGAGAACGTCACCGCGGTCGAGAGCGTCGAGGACTGGCCCGACGAGTCCGACCCAAACCATGGTGCCGAGTGACTCATCCTCGGCATCGAAGTCGGCACGCTCGCCTTCGCCGCAGTGAATGAGGCGGAGACGGTCTTCCACGAAGAGCTGCACTTGATCGTCGTCGATCTCTTCGTCGTCTCCAGACAGGACGCGTTCGAGACGGGACCGGAGTTCATCGGGAACTGCTTCGCGGGAGATGTCGATGATTCCGAGGTCTGCCGCACACAGCAGCGCGAGCACTCGATCGCGTGACTCATCGGAGTTGGCAAGGTCTGCGGTTCGAAGCGAGCGCAAGTTGCTATTGTCGGACTCTGCGAGCAAGAGGTTCGTTTGGAACCACTCGAAGATCGGTTCCAAACCGGACTGGCCCGCGGCACCTGCGACAGAGACCAGCAGTGCGTTTGGTCGAAGCAGCCGTTCGAGCAGGCGACCCTCAGACCGGAACGGTCTTCCGAAACTGATGGCATCGCCCTCGCGGTCGAACACAGAGGCTTGACGGCCGTTGGGGTAGTAGAGCGCGTACTCGGCACGAACTGTCCGGTCGTCGATCTCGAACCCGTATTGCCACCGCACGCCCTCGAGCACGAGATCGATTTCAGACCGTGTTGGTTGGCCGGCTGACTCCGCGTCGAGCTGAAACGGTTTCCGCGGGATCGACGTTGTCGCGCTGCCATGGCGAAAGGAACCGAGTACCAGGGCCCTCATGTCGGCCATGGCTCGCAGAATTGTTGACTTGCCAGATGCGTTGGCTCCGAACACGCCAGCTGCCGGCAGTACCGGGACGGTTCGCTCGCCGGCCTCCCAACGGAGGTGCTGGACGACCTCTTTGCGGGCGAGGCGCGACGCGACGAGGTCGAGCTTCGTCTCGTCGCGGTATGTCGCCGTGGCGGCCGAATCTGCGGCATGGCTGCACGGACTGTCCACTGGCGCCCCGGAGCGCAATGCGATTGCTCTGCCGCCGGGAGCGAGTCTTCCGCAGTCGTTGGGTGGTTTTGGTGTAGTGCGTTGGCGTGCTGCCGATCTGCTGGCCGGCTCCGACACCCTGCCGCTGTGGTCGGTCACGACGCTTGTCGCCTTCATGGGAGCGAAGCCGCAGAAGTACAGAGATTGGCCGAACGTGAGCGAATGGCTCACTGAAGGCGTCGCCAGGCAGATGCGGAGGTGGACTCGGCGCAGCGCTTCTTCGAGCGAAGCCCGCGACCGACGCGAACCGCCGGGGCTCTTCCATGAGATCCTGACGCATCGCGACGGTCTGGTGGCGGCGCATCACGAGGCCGTCCGCGTGCCCGTGGCCGCAGCGAGCTACGCGGCGCACGCGCTCCCGTTCGCGGAGACGGAGAAGGCGGTCGTCGAGCCGGACTGACGGGGTCAGCCCTTGACGGCGCCGGCCAGCAATCCCCGCACGAAGTAGCGTTGGAGAGCGAAGAACACCATGATCGGCAGGATCATCGAGATCATCCCGGATGCGGTGAGCAGATGCCACGCGTTGCCGCGCTCACCGGTGACCTGGGCGAGCTTGGCGGTCACCGGCAGGTTGTTGCGGCCGGCGAAGATCAGCGCGATCAGGTAGTCGTTCCAGATCCACATGAACTGGAAGATGGTCAGTGAGGCGATCGCCGGCACCGACAGAGGCACGACCAGCCGGATGAACGTCGTGGCGTGACCGGCACCGTCGACACGCGCCGATTCGATGAGCTCCTTGGGCAGCGCCGCCACGAAATTCTTCAGGATGAAGATGCAGAACGGCAGACCGAACGCCACATGGGCGATCCACACTCCCACCACGCTGCCCGTGAGATTGAGATCGGGGAAGATCGTGACCGAGCCGATGTGGGCGCCGCCGGTGAACAGCTGGAGTAGCGGGATGAGTGCCATCTGGAGGGGCACCATGAGAAGTGCGACGACACCGACGAACAGCCAATCGCGACCCTTGAAGTTCATCCACGAGAACGCGTAGGAGGCCAGCAGCGCGATTCCGACCGACAAGAGGACGGCGGGCACCGTGATCCGGAACGAGTTGAGGAAGAACTCGCCCATATTGACCTCACCGGGCGCCGATGACAGCACCCGTTCGTAGTTCTCCAACGTGAGGCTCGGGTCGGTGAACCAGTTCCACCATCCCGACGTCTTCACGTCGACCTCGGGCCGGAACGACGAGATGAAGACCCCGAACGTCGGTAGCGTCCACAGGAACATCAGGGTGTAGATGATCATCCGGCCGGGCCGGCTGGTGAGCGAGGCGGCCGTCGCCTCGCCGACCGACAGCGCCTTCTTGCGTCGTGGGAACCTGGCGCGCTTGCCGCCGCCGAGCTGATCGTCGTCTGCTGCGAGGGTCATGCGCCCATCATCTCCTCTGCCCGTCTCTGAGCTTGCCGGTTCATCACCACGACGGGTATGACCAGGATGAAGATCATCACCGCCAGCGCCGATCCGAGGCCGCCGCGGCCCTGGACGAACTTCGTGACGTAGAACTCGTTGGCGATGGTGCTCGTACCGAAGCGGCCGCCCGTGGTGGCAGCCACGATGTCGAACGCCTTGAGGCCCGCGATCGTCGTGATGGTGGCCACGGTGACGATGGTCGCGCGGATGTACGGCAAGGTCACTTTGTAGAACGTCTGCCGATCGGTGGCGCCGTCGACCTTCGCCGCCTCGATGAGGGAGTCGGGCACACCCTTGATCGCGGCCGAGAAAATCACTGTCGCGAAACCGGCCGATGCCCAGATGAAGATGACGATGAGCAGGAACGTGTTGAACCCGGGAGCCGACGTCGGCGGATCCAAGCCCGCGAACCCGCGCTCGAGAAGCCAGAGGCGGTCGCCGGCTCCGCCCGCGCTGTCAGGGACACCGGGCACGGTGGCGGTGAGGCGATTGAGAAGGCCGACCTCGAACGGCGGGCCGGCGTACACGAATCCCCAGATGACGCCGGCACCGACAAGCGAGATAGCTCCCGGAATGAAGATCGCCGACTTGGCTGCCTTCTCGGCTCGCATCCCGTCGGCGAACCGGGCGACCGCGAGCCCGATGATGACCGTGACGATCGTGCCGGCGAAGACCCAGGTCATGCTGTTGAACACAGTGAGGCGCGTGCCCTTGTTGCTGAACACGTCGGCATAGTTGCTCAACCCGACGAACTTGTCCTCGTTGTCGTCGAGAAGGCTCAGATAGAGCGTGCGGATCGCAGGGATGAGCAGGCCGATGATCATCGCGAGCATCGCCGGCAAGAGGAAGATCCATGACCGTGTCCCCTCCTGCCACTTCTTCGGCAGCTTGCTCGACAACCAGTAGAGGCTTCCGAGAAGTGCCAGAAGAGCACCGATCGCGATGGTTGCCACCGCGATCGCGCTGATCACGTCGCCCATGTGTTCCCCCTGAGTCCGTTGGAAGTTAGCAGAGGGGGCCGGGGCACACCCTGGCCCCCTCTCAGTGCCACATCAGTTCGTGACGATCAGCTGTCCGGCCAGCTGTCCTCGACGTTGTTGACGAAGTCCTCGGTGTCGCCACCGATGACCCACGCCGTGACCTCGGTCCAGAAGGTACCGGCACCAACTGCGCCGGGCATCAGGTCAGAGCCGTCGAACCGGAACACGTCGGCGCTGTTCTGCAGCTCGATCACGGCCCGCACGAATGGGTCGTCGACCGCATCGAGATCCAGGCTCAGGTTCGGCGACAGCTCCTTGCGGGCGTTGACGATGTGGGTCTGGTACGCGACTCCGCCGGTGTAGCGCAGCACGTCGAAGCTCTCGGGCTTGTCGGTGGCGGCGGCGTATACGTCGCCGGCGCCGAGTACGAACTTCGGACCATCGGCCGGGCTCGGCAGGTAGAAGAACCACATGTCGCCGTCGGGGGCGAACGTGGTGCCTTCGGGGAAGCTGCCCGACAGGAAGCTCGCCTGGCGGTGCATGTAGCAGTCGCCGGTGAGGATCGGCAGGCCACCGTCCTGGAACTTCGTCGTCGCGATGGCCTTCACCATGGTGTCGCCACCCAGATAGTCGGGGTTCTTGACGAACGCGCCTACGGCGTCGACAGCTGCGACGACCTGCGGGTCGTTGAACGGGATCTCGTGATTCGTCCACTGGTCGTAGACGTCGCCACCGTTGATGCGCAGCATGAAGTCTTCGATCCAGTCGGTGAGGACCCAACCGGTGGCAACACCCGACTCGGCGCCGACGCACCACGGGGTCCCGCCGTCGGTCACGATCTGATCGGACAGCGCCGTCAGTTCCTCGAGGGTCTGCGGGATCTCATAGCCGCCGTCTTCCATCAGCGACGGGCTGTACCACACGATCGACTTGATGCTGGAGCGACCAGGAATGCCGTAGATCTTGCCGTCGACCGAGGCGTAGGTGTCCCAGCCGGGGATGAAGTCGTTGGTCGTGTGGGCCGCGACATCGGCGGGGAGCTCATAGATGAAACCCTTCTGGACGTGGCCGGTCAACAGGCCCGGCTGCGGGTAGTCGATCACGTCGGGCGGGTTGCCGCCCTCCAGGCGCACGTTGATCTCGGTCTCGAACTGGTCGGTGCCCTCCCACTCGATCTCGACGCCGGTGCAGTCGATGAGCGGCTGGTAGCCGTCGACGTAGTCGCCGATCGCCTGGTCGGTGTCGGAGTTGCGCACTGGCGAGAAGATGGTCACGGTCTTGCCGTCGTACTGCTGGTCGCACGGGATCTCCCCGTCGAGGAGGCTCTCGGCGCCGTCACCTCCGCCGTCATCATCGTCGGTCGTGTCGCCCGACGTGTCGTCGTCGCCGGT
>JAAEMS010000396.1 GCA_024225275.1 Actinomycetes bacterium | reverse complement strand
GGGCCGCTACCGATGAAGCTCACCCCCAGGAGTATTGCGCCTGTCAGACCATCATTGGCACAGAGGCATGGTCCGGGTGAGAAGCGGCGCCGAGGGCCGGCGAGGGTCGAGGCCCCGCGACGTGAGATCGCCGGGAGCCACCGGTCGAGTCGTTGCCTTCTGGGGGCTCCCAGCTCGTGCCCGTTGGCGGGAGCCACCGGTCGAGTCGTTGCCTTCTGGGGGCTCCGCGAGAGGAGGCGGGAAAATGATGGAAGTGTTCACTCTTGGAGTAATCACTCCTATAGTGGGTGCATGGCAGGAAATGAGTCCTTGAGGGTCGAAGAGCTGGCCGCGGCCGCGGAGATCAGCGTTGACACCATTCGCTTCTACCAGAAGCGCGGCCTGCTCGATGCTCCCCGTCGCCAAGGCCGGTTGGCCTTCTACGGCGCTGCCCATCTCGAACGTCTCCAGACCATCCGCCGCCTGGCCGACAATGGTCTTTCGCTGGCCCAGATCGGCGAAGTGCTCGACGGTCGGGCCGATCCCCTGGTGGCCCAGCTGGTCGCCCCGGTGGCCACCGCCCCGGCCCTCAGCCAGTCGGATCTGAGCACCGAGTCCGGGCTCGCCCCCGATCTTGTCGCCCTGGTCATCGACGCCGGCCTGATCCGCCCCTTGTCAGAGAGCGACTCCGACGTCGACCTCTTCCCGGTCGATGCGGTCGACATGCTGAAGTCGGCTCAGCTCCTGCTCTCGGCCGGCATCCCGGTCGAGGAGCTCGCCGATATGGCGGTCCGCCACGCCCAGCACGTCGAGGACCTGGCCGCCGAAGCCGTCGAGCTCTTCGCCACTCACGGCCCCGATGCTCCCACCGGCCCTGACGCCCAGGACCGGGCCGAGTTGGTGCACGAGCTGATCCCGGCGGTCACCACCCTCGTGGCCGATCATTTCCAGCGCACCCTCGTCGGTGCCGCCCTCGACCGTCTGCGAACTCCCCGCGAGTTGGCACCAGACTCGGAGGCCCAGGGATGAGCCCCGAGAGCACCACGCTCGAGCCCACCATTGGTGATCCCCGGCCCAGCGGAGCCGGTGCCTCGGTTGTTGCCCTGCGCCGTCGTCTTGCCGGTTCGATCGACGTTCTCGCCCTCCATCGGGACCAGCTCGCGCGCCGTCACGTCCTCGACCCCAGCCCCGAGGTCGGTACCGACGATCTCGTGTTGTGGCTCGACCCCGCCGCCGATCGACGCATGGTGGCGTGGGGCGCGACCGAGGAACTGGTCGGAGACCTCTTCGATCGCGACGGGCCCTCAGCCCTGTCGGCCAGTCGCCGCAGCCTGGCCGACCGCATCGAGATCCTGGGCGACGATGCCCCCGCCGGCGTCGGCCCCGTCCTGGTGGGCGGCTTTCGGTTCTCGACCGCCACCGTCGATCTCGACCCCGACTGGAACGGGTTCCCCGACGCTCGTCTGGTTCTGCCTCGGCTCAGTGTGGTGGCCGCCGCCGACGGTGTGTGGGCCACCGCCACCACCCTCCCTCGGCCCAGCGACACCGATGCCGATCTCATCGGTCGACTCGAAGCGATTCTGGCTGAGCTCGACGCGCCGGTACCCGATGGGTCGGCCTTCCACCTTCACGACCCCGTCCTCGAATCCGACCCCGCCGTCGACCCCCAGTACGAGGCCTTGGTTGCTCGGGCGGTGGCCGACATCCACGCCGGCTCGGTCAGCAAGGTGGTGGCCGCCCGCCGGGTCACGGCCCGGGGCCCGGTTTCGGTGGCTCGGGTCGTCGATCGGCTCCAGTTTGCCTACCCCGATTGTGTGACCTTCGCCGTCAGCTGCGGCCTCCACACCTTCCTCGGCGCCACCCCTGAGCGCCTGGTCGAGCTCAAGGACGGCCAGATCAGCACCGCAGCCGTGGCCAGCACCATGCCCCGGGGTGAGACCCCTGAGGCCGACGCCCGGTACGAGCAGATGCTGGTCGAAGGGGCCAAAGAGAGGTCCGAGCACCAGTTCGTGGTCGACGACATCCGTCGACGTCTCACCGAGCTCGGAGCCGTTCTCGACCCCCAGGAACCGACCGGCGTCATGAAGCTCAGGGTGGTCCAGCACCTCTACGCCCCCATCACCGGTCGGGCCCTGGGTACGAAGCCCGGTGATGTCGCCCCCGACATCGACATCCTCAGCCTGGTGGCCGCTCTGCATCCCACTCCGGCCGTCGCCGGCACGCCCACCATCGAGGCCCGGGCTTGGATCGATCGCTACGAAGGACTCGATCGGGGCTGGTACGCGGCTCCCGTCGGCTGGTGCGATCTGACCGGTGAAGGTGAGTTCCGGGTGGCCCTACGTTCGGCTCTGGTCGCCCCCGACCGTATCGATCTCTTCGCCGGTGCCGGTCTCGTGGCCGATTCCGATCCCGCTGCCGAGCTGGCTGAGACCACCGCCAAGCTCGGTCCTCTGCTCAACGCCCTCGACCGGCCATGACCGGCGACTCGTCGTTCGGGGCGGCCGACCCCACCTACGACAGCTGCGCCGCGTTCTTCGGGGCTCTCGCCGCGGGCGGAGTCACCGATGTCGTGTTGTCTCCCGGGTCCCGCTCCACGCCGCTCGCGATCACCGCCCACCACCAACCCGGACTGAGGTCGTGGGTCCAGCTCGACGAGCGGTCGGCCGGCTTCTTCGCTCTCGGCCTGGCCCGCACCTCCCGACGTCCGGCCGCCCTGGTCTGCACCTCGGGTACGGCTGCGGCCAACTACCTGCCCGCCGTCATCGAGGCCCACTACACCGGTGTACCGCTGGTGATCATCACCGCCGACCGGCCACCCGAGCTACGTGATTGGGGCGCCGGCCAGACAATCGACCAGGTCCATCTCTTCGGCACCCATGTGCGCTGGTTCGTCGAGCCGCCGGTTGGCGGCGAGGTCGAGCCGCACCGCATGGCCCTGCTCGCGGCCCGCGTGGTGGCCACCGCGATGGGGCCCCGTACCGGGCCGGTTCACATCAACTGGCCCCTGAGGGAGCCGCTCGAGCCGGCCGGCTGGGTTCCGCCCACCCCCCCGATCCCCACTCCGGTCGCCCCCCCCGCCCCCGCCCCCGCCCGCCGGGCGCCGTCCGATGAAGAGATCAACCTTCTCGTCGCCCTCGCCGGCCGGCCCCGTGGGGTCATCGTGCCCGGACCCATCGACGAGCCGGGCCTCGCCGCCGCCGTGACTGCGGTCTCGGTCCGGACCGGATGGCCGGTCTTGGCCGAACCGTCGAGCCAGCTCCGCTGTGGCCCCGACCTCAGCCCCCACACCGTCTCGACGGCCGACCATCTCCTCAAGCAGGCCGACCTCGCCGCCGGTGTGACTCCCGAGGTGGTGATCCGGATCGGCCAGCAGCCGGTCACCAAGCCGGTCCGGCTCTGGCTCGAACGCCACGCCCCCGAGGACCTGGTTCTCATCGATCCCGACGGGGCGTGGCCCGACCCGTCGTTCACCTTCACCCGGCACCTGGCGGCCGACCCTGTCCTCGCCCTCCAGGCCCTGGCCCGACAGCTGCCCGCCGAACCCCCTGGCTCGGCCTGGTCCACCTTCTGGGCGACGGTCGACGCGGCTGCGGTCGATGCGGTGACGGCCACCGTCGACGGCGCTGCCGACTTCTGTGAGCCCGCGGTCGTGCGCACCCTGGCCCAAGCCCTACCCGATGGCGCCCTGATCTATGTCTCGAACTCCATGCCGGTCCGCGACCTCGATGCCTTCCTGCCTCACTCGGGCCGCGCCCTTCGGATTCTGGCCAACCGGGGGGCCAGCGGCATCGACGGGTTGGCCTCGTGCGCCCTGGGTGCAGCCGCCGCCCATGAGGGTCCGGTGGTTCTGTTCACCGGTGACCTGGCCTTCCTCCACGACATCGGTGGCCTGCTGGCGGCCACCCGCCTGGGACTCGACCTGACCGTGGTGGTGGTTGACAACAACGGGGGCGGCATCTTCTCCTTCCTGCCCATCGCCGCCCAGGGCGAATCCATCGACTTCCGGACCCTGTTCCACACCCCCCACGACCTCGACCTGGCCGGGGTTTCCGGTCTGGCCGGGGTTGAGCACGAGCGAGTCTCGACCCCCGAAGGCCTGGGCCTGGCTCTGGCCGCATCGATCGGATCACCAGGGGTCCAGGTCATCGAGGTGCCGGTCGATCCGGTGGCTGACCTGGTCCAGCACCGGGCCGTCACCGCCGCGGTCGGCCAGGCGATCGCTCCCGCCCTCGTCAACCCGACATGGTGACCATCGATCACCGAATCGTGGTGAGGTCCGCCGGCCTCGATCTGACCCTTGCGGTCCGTGAGCATCCCGCGCCCGCCCGTTCCGGTTCGGCTCCGCCCCTGGTAGTGCTCCATGGGTTCACCGGTTCGGCCCGCACCATGGATGTGGTGGCCGAGCCTCTGGCTGTGGGCCGGCGAGCTCTGGGGGTCGATCTCGTGGGCCACGGCCACAGTGATGCACCGGCCAGTGTTGCCGCCTATCGCATGGAGGCCTGCGTCGATCAGGTCCTGGCCGTGGTCGGTGACCTGACGACCGGTCCCGTCGACCTGGTCGGCTACTCGATGGGGGGACGGGTGGCCCTGAGCCTGGCCGTCACCACCCCTGATGCCATCCGGTCACTGGTCCTCATCGGGGCCTCGGCCGGCCTGTCTGACCCTGCCGAGGCCCAGGCCCGGCGGGCCGCCGACGAACGCCTGGCCACCTCGATCGAGACCGAGGGCCTCCCCGCCTTCGTCGACCGTTGGATGGGGCTTCCCATGTGGCGGTCGCTCGAAGCCGCCGAGGGTCCCGAAGGGTGGGCGGGTTCCCGCCGTCAACGGCTCGACAGCGACCCGGTCGGCCTGGCCCTGAGTCTGCGGGGCATGGGCACGGGCGTCCAGCCTCCGGTTCACGACCAGCTCGCCGCTCTCGACCGCCCGGCCCTCGTTCTGGCCGGCGAGCTCGACACCAAGTTCACCGCCATCGCCCACGAGCTGGGTGCTGCGTTGTCCCAGGCCGGAGTCGAGATCGTTCCTGGCGCCGGCCACGCAGCCCACCGCGAGCGGCCCGACCTGGTGGTCGGCTTGATCGCCGACTTCCTCGACCGGCTCGATGGCTGACACCGACCTCGACCTCGGTGGTCTGGCCCACGGGGACGACGAGATGGTGGTCACCACCGCGCGGGTGCAGCGCTGGCAGGTGCCGCTCAGGACCCCTTTCGTGAACGCTCGTGGCCCGGTGAAGACACGATCGGGTGCTCTGCTCCGTGTCGAGGTGGGCAATGGACTGGTGGGATGGGGTGAGGCCGCCCCCCTCGATGGCTTCTCCCCCGAGACTCTCCACGACGTTGTCGCCGCCCTCGAAGTCTGGGCTGGCGATGTGGTCGGGCGCCCCCTCACCGCCCTTCCCGCGGTTGATTCCCGAGGTGGTGGCACGGCCCGCAGCGCTGCCACCAGCGCGGCCCTCGATGTGGTGGCCCGCCGTGCTGACTGCTCGCTGGCCACCCTTCTGGCCTGGCCGGGTTCGGCCCGGCCGGTGGTGGCCACCAATGTGGTTGTCGGCAGCGTCGATCCCGTCGAGGCCGCCCGAGCAGCCGAGGCCGGGGTGTCTCGAGGTCACCGGACCGTGAAGCTGAAGGTGGGTCACGGTTCGGTCGGCGACGACGTGAAGCTGGTTGGGGCCGTGAGGGCCGCAGTGGGGCCCGACATCGCCATCCGCATCGACGCCAACGGGGTGTGGACCGAACCGACTGCCGTCGCCACCCTCGACCGGTTGGCCTCATTTGTGATCGAGTACGTCGAGGATCCGGTGATCGGGGCCGAAGCGTTGGCCCGGGTTCGGGCGGCCACCACGGTGCCCATCGCCCTCGACGAGCCCCTACGCACCGCGGCGGTTCTCGATCAGCACCTGATGGAGCGCTCCATCGACATCGCCGTGCTCAAACCCACCGCTCTGGGCGGCCCGGTCGAGGCCATGGCCCTGGCCCGAAGAGCGGCCGCCTCTGATGTGGGCACGATCGTCACCAGCTTCCTCGATGCGGCCGTTGGTCGGGCGGTCGCGCTGGCGGTGGCCGCGGCCCTCCCCGATGGGGGCGCCGCGGGCTTGGCCACCGGGGATCTGCTGGCCACCGACATCGCCGCCGGCCACCCCGTCGTCGACGGCGCCATGGCCCTGGGCCCCACCGTCGGGTTGGGCGTCGACCCCTGAGGGACAGATCGAGAAGGGGCGGTCAGATCCGGTTGCGTTGCACCTTGCCCAGCGGTGTGCGGGGGAGGTCGTCGACCAGCTCGAGCTTCTTCGGAGCACACCAACTGGGCAGCTCCTCCCGTACCCGGGCCCGGAGCTCGTCGAGCTTCGGTGGGTGCACGACGTTCTGAGGTACGACCACCGCGGTGACCGCCGCTCCCCATTCGGGATCGGGTCGGCCCACCACCGCGACGGCAGCCACGTCAGGGTGACGCTCGATGATCTGCTCGATCGGTCCGGGCCACACGTTCTCGCCGCCGGTGATGATCAGGTCACCGCGTCGGCCATGGATGCTCAGCCGGCCGTCCTCGGCCACCGAACCCATGTCGCCGGTGGCGAACCAGCCTTCGGTGTCGAACGGCTCGATGGTGTCGGTTCCGGCCCGGTATCCGCGGAACAGCATGGGGGCCCGGACGTGGATCTCGCCGTCGACGGCCCGGAGCTCGACCCCGGGAAGGGGGTAGCGCTCGTAGACCACACCGCTGCCGGTCTCGGTCATGCCCCAGGTGCCCACTGAGTTGGCCGGCCGGTCAGCGGGAAGCGCGCTCCCGCCCAGCAGGATGACGCGAAACAGGCTGGGGTCGAGCCGTTGCAGGGCGGTGGGCACCAATGACACCAGCGTGGCTCCCCGCTGGGCGGCGTCGGTGACTGCGTCGGCCTCGAACCCCGGATGTACCTCGACCGCCGTGTCGGTGAGCAGGGCCCTCATCACGACCGAAAGGCCACCGATGTGACTGAGCGGCAGGCACGCCAGCCACCGGTCGTGGGCCGGATCGACGTCGAGGTACTGGCTGATGGTCAGGGCCGACGATCGGACCGACTCGTGGGTGTGGATCACGCCCTTGGGGTCACCGCTGGTACCCGAGGTGGGCACCACCACCGCGTCACCCTCCTGGGTCGGGACGCCCTCGCGGGTCGTCCGGGACCCGTCGGAGTCGACCACCATCTGGGGCTGAAGGGTGTCGAGGAGGCGTTGGCGTGCCCTGACCGGCAATCGGGGGTCGACGGGGACTATGGCGTCACCCGCCTCCCATGCCGAACGGAGCTCGGTGACGAACTGGTCGCCCCCGGGCAGGGCGAGGGCGCGCAGAATCGGCATGAAACGGGACCGTAGCGGGCCGAACAACCCATCCGGCGGGTGAAGGATGAACCGTTTGCCTCATTCGCTGCTACCCGCGCTTCCCTACTCTGAGGTCTGTGGTCGTCCGCCCCGACCGAACCTTCCGCGACCCTGATGCCGCGGCCGACCAGACTGGTGACCCAGTCGTGGCCGAACGGCGCATCGTCGCGCCGGTCATCATCGCGGCATTCGGCGCCATCGTGTCATGGGCCCTGCCGTCCGCTGACCTGGCCGTGGGTTTGGTCGTCGGCCTCGTTGCCATTGGAGCCATCATCCGGGGTATCGGTCGGGGTCGCCGGCTGAGGGGAAGCGAGACTTTCGATCCCACGTTGGGTCTGCTCGCCAGCAGCATCCTCTTCATGATCTCCGGTGTCGGCGGCCAGAACGATCTGTCCGTGACCGTCGTGCACTCTGCGCTGGCCCTCGCCATCGCGGCTCTCAACCTCAGCGTGTGGAGCATCTCTCACCACTGGCTCCGAGCCCGAGCCACCAATCTGGTGATCGAGTCCTACATCGTGGGTCTGGCCGGCTCCCTGTCCCTCTGGCTGGCCCTCCTCGGCCCGGTGTGGGGTAGCGAGCTCACCGACTTCGACACCTTCCCGGTCTTCCTCGCCCTGACCATGGCCGTCTCGCTGCTCCTCCTGGTGGTGAGGCTGGGCGGGGCTCACGATGACCTGTCGGTCAGCCCGATCCTCCTGGCCCTCGCTGGCACGACCGTGCTCATGACCGGCCTGATCGCAGCCGAGCCCTGGATCGCGACGGGCACCGATGGTCTGAGACGTCCTCTCAGCCTCGTGACCCTTGGGTTCATCGCCGCCGCGGCCCTCGAACCCACCCTGCGTCGGCTGGGCGCCGCGGTCGTGCTCACCCCCAACAACATCGGTCGCAGCCAGGGTGTCACCCTGATGACCTCGGTCGTCGTGGGCCCGGTCCTGGTCGGTGCCTGTCTGGCTTTCAAGCTCGACGTTCCCCTGGTCACCGTGTCGGTGGGGAGCTTCACCGTCACTGCGCTGGGCGTCACCCTGATGGCCCGCCTCTTGCGGGCGTGGGGCCATATCGAACACGCGGTCCGTCACGACGAACTGACTGGCCTCGCCAACCGCCGCATGTTCATCGACCGGGTCAGCCTGGCCCTCCGCGAAGCCGCCCACACGATGGATGAGCCGGCGGTGATGTTCGTCGACCTCGACCGCTTCAAGGAAGTAAACGACACCCTGGGCCACGCTGCGGGCAACGAGCTGCTCATCAAGGTTGCCCAGCGCATGTCCGAACCACTTCCCATCACCCATGTTGTCGGTCGGCTCAGTGGTGATGAGTTCGGCATCGTCCTCCCGAACGCCCGTGACGCCGATTCGGCCGAAGCCGCTGGTCGCGAGATTCTCGGCCGGTTCGTCGAACCCTTCGAGGTCGGCACCACCCGGGTGTCGATCACGCCCAGCATTGGCCTGGCCTTTCATCCCAGTGATGGTGAGGACCCCGAGACCCTCCTGCGCAACGCCGACACCGCCATGTACGAGGCCAAGCAGTCGGGTCGCAACACGGTGCGGCGCTTCTCGAAGTCGCTCCGCGTCGACACCCGCGATCGGCTCCGGCTCGAGGTCGAGCTCCGCGATGCGGTTCAGAACCAGGAGTTCCGTCTCTTCTACCAGCCCCGCATCTCCATCTCGACGGCCCGGGTAGTGGCCGCTGAGATGCTCTTGCGCTGGCAGCACCCCGTCCATGGCCTGATCGGCCCTGACTCGTTCATCGAGGCGGCCGAACAGACGGGCGTGATCGCCGACATCGGCGAGTGGGTCATCGACGAGGCCTGTCGGGTGCTGGGTCAGTGGCGAGCCGACAACAAGCCCTCGATCGTGTTGTCGGTGAACATCTCACCCCGCCAGTTCACCCTCCAGGCGGTCGATGATGTGATCGCCGAATCCCTCCGTCGTCACGGGGCCGATCCGTCCGACCTCGAGCTCGAGCTGACCGAATCGGTGGTTCTGACCGATCATCGCTCGACCAACGATGTGCTGTCGGGCCTACGGGCCCTGGGCGTGAAGATCGCGGTGGACGACTTCGGTACCGGCTATTCGTCCCTGTCCTATCTCGACCGCCTCAGCCTCCACACCCTCAAGATCGACCGCGAGTTCGTGCATCGAATCCAGGGTGTCGACCAGCCGGCTCCGATCGTCCAGGCTGTCCTCGGCCTCGGGCAAAGTCTGGGGCTGACGATCGTGGCCGAAGGAGTTGAGACTCCGGCCCAGCTGGCCTGGCTCCACCGCCATGGGTGCGATCAGATGCAGGGCTACCTGTGCAGCCCTCCGATTCCTTTCAGTCAGTTCGAGAAGATGCTGGCCTACTCCGGGGCAGCCCAGGGACGGTCCGACGAGGGTTCACCCCCGGTGTTGGGGGACACTGAACCGACCCCGGATGCGACCCCAACGCCCCATGGGCCGCGGTCGGTTGTCAGTGAGCCGGTTCCGGCACCGGAGATGTCCGCTACCCCCCAGGACGACCTCGACAGGGTGCCGGCCCTGCTGCCCTTCAGCGACGACAGCTGAGCCCGCCGGTCAGCCCACCGGGGGAGCGACGGTCTCGATACCGTCGGCCGCATCAGCGGCTTCGACCTCTTCACGGCTCACGCCCAGCATGAAGAGGATGGCGTCGAGGTAAGGAACGGTGACCGAAGTGTCGGCCACCTCGCGCACCACCGGTCGGGCGTTGAAGGCCACCCCCAAACCGGCGGCGGCAATCATGTCGAGGTCGTTGGCGCCGTCGCCGATGGCCACCGTCTGTTCGATGGGCACGCCCTCCTGGGCGGCCACCCGGCGGAGCAGCTCGGCCTTGCGGGCCCGGTCGACCACTGGTCCGGCCAGATCGCCGGTGAGCTTGCCGTCGACCACCTCGAGTTTGTTGGCGAAGGCGTGATCGAGGCCCAGCTCGTTCTTGAGCCGATCGGTGAAGAACTCGAAGCCCCCGCTCACGATGGCCACCGTGAACCCGAGCCGCCCCAGGGTGCGCACGAAGGTCCGGGCCCCGGGGGTCAGCACGAGGTTCTCCCATGCCGCTTCAAGGGCTGACGCGTCCAAGCCCGCCATGAGGGCCACCCGGGCCCGCAGCGATTCCTCGAAGTCGAGCTCGCCGGCCATCGCTCGGGCGGTCAGGGCCTCGACGTCGGCCAGACAGTCGCCCTCGGCCGCCACCAGCTCGATGACCTCGTTCTGGATGAGGGTGGAGTCGACGTCGAGGACGACCAGGCGCTTGGCCCGGCGGCCCAGCCCCTCGGCCTGGATGGCGATGTCGATGCGTTCGTCGTGGGAGACGCTGACCAGCAGGGCTCGGAGCTCCTGGATGGGGGCTCCGCTGACCACCAGCTCGTAGCAGGTGACCGGGTAGCGGGCGATGCGCAGGATGCGGTCGATGTTGCCGCCGCTGTCGGCGATGGCGTGGGCGACCGACCCCAGCGGGGTGGGGCCGAGGCGGGAGCCCAGCACGGTGACCACACTGCGCGCTCCGTTGGCGACGGGAGCGTCGTCGACGACCTCGAAATCGATCGAGATACCGCGTTGCCAGCCGAAGAACAGGAGGTCCTTGAGGACCGGGGCATCGGCTGGGATGTTGACGACGAGGTCGAGGTTGAGCCGGTTGCGGGCCACGATCTGCTCGACGTCTTCGATGGTGACGTCATGGATGGCCAACAGGTCGAGGAGCCCGGCGGTGATACCCGGCTGGTCCCGGCCGGTGACCTGGACCAGGACGGTCTCGCGCACCGGCTCCGGGGAACGGGGGGATGGATTCGTCATCATGGCCGTCTCAGGCTTCAGCCCCGGCCAGGGCCGCTCTGGCCAGGTCCTCGAAGCCATCGGTCCCCAGCCCGCCGCTAGTCCGGACCACGACCATGCCGTCGCCGTCGACCACGACCCAGAAGGGGAAGGCCGAGAGGCCGAAGGCGGTCGCCAGGGTGTCGTCCTCGTCGTCGAGGAGCATCGGGGTGTCGAGCCCCTCGTCGCTGAGCCACTCGGACGGGGGATAGTTCGATGCGTTGGGGTCCATGGCGGTGACCACAGTGATGAAATCGACGGAGTCAGGCTTGTTCCCGGCGTCGAGCCAGTCGACCAGTACGGGGACCTCGTCCTGGCAGTGGGGACACCAATGGGCCACGAACACGATGGCTTTGGCCCGCCCGTCGTCGGCGATGGCCGTGGGCTCACCGTCGAAGTTGACCGAGGTGGCCATCGGTGAGGGGGAGCCGACGGTGGGATCCCCACCATCAGCCAGTTCGGGTAGGGGGTCGCCGGTGACCTCGATGATGCCCGAGGCCAGGGGCTCGGCGGCCCGCTCGGTCTCGGTCTCGGTCTCGGTCTCGG
>JAAEMS010000395.1 GCA_024225275.1 Actinomycetes bacterium | reverse complement strand
TCACCGATGTCGCGGGCGAGCTCGGCGCTGGGTGGGACCCGGTGATGGATGCGGTGGTCGCCTACGGGCAGGTGTTGACTGATGACCCCGGCCGGTTCGGTGATGTCGAAGCGATCGGCCTTGATGAAACGCTGCGCGCCACAATCCGAAAGGCCCGGAAACCAGCGGTTTCCGGGCCTTCGTCGTTGCTCTCGGCTGCACCCAGAGCCGATCTAGCTGCCGCCAATCGGGGCTAGGGTGCGATCTCCTCCACCTGCAGCAGCGACCAGATTTCGACCGCCGCTGAGTTGAAGGTGTCGTGGTCAGCTCCGCCGTTGAACTTGATGGTCTGGGGGATGACCTCGAACTCCGACGTGACGGTCAGAGTGTCATCGCCGTCCTCACCGTAGATGACGACGTGTGAGGCATCGAGGTCGTCATCGAAGTCGATCGATGCGTGGTCATCGCCTTCCCCCAAGGCAAGGTGGAAATGTGTGAACAATGCCCAATCCGTGGTCACTCGGTCATCGCCACTCTGGGTACCGATCCATCCATCGCCCAGGCTCGACCTGCTGATTGTGACGAGATCGTCGTCACTGCCGGTGAGAATGTCCGTCATCCCAAAGAGTGAGTCGCTGATCGCGATCCAGCCCTTGCCTTTGCCGGTGGCCATCCGCGCCGACTCGCCCCGAACTTCCCTGAGCCCCAAGTAATCGTCGCCTTCCCCTCCGTTCATTGCCAGAGAGGACAGCGACACCTTGTTCAAGTCTGCTCGGTCCGAGCCTGCTCCCATCTCAATCTTGACTGCCTCGAGCTCCAGACCTTCCACATATACCGCATCATCGTTCGCACCGAGATCGACTCTCAGGTTGCCAGTGAAATCACTGACCAAACTGTGGCCAACAAGCTGCCCGTTATCTGCGCGGATCCGAACGTCCACTGCCCCATCGGGAGCCGAAACGATCGAGACGAAGTCCTTGCTGGAGCTTCCCTTGACTACGAGGCCGTCATTTGTCTCGGAAATCGAAACGCCTCCGCTAGAAGCGGCACCTGCCATTTCAGGAAATGTGGCGACTGTCGCAGTGAGAGCCACCACAGCCCCTATGGCCAGGGACGCTCTCTTCGTTGACTTCGGGTTCATCATGTTGGATTCCTTTCCGGTGTCCGCAGGTATCGCTCGCGGAATGTCGGCTAGTTGGTTTACATGAGAAGTAGAACAGCCCAACGTGAGACAGCGGTGAGACAGGCATGAGAATCTCCTTATCTTTGGGGTCGATCAACCATTTGAGAGTTCATCCAGCACTCGATGACCGCACCTGAGGGTGCCGAGAACGCGCCGCTGCAGCTCACAGCGTCGGCGACCGGTACCGTGATCGGCCGTGTCCTTGCTCATTTCGCACCTGTTCCGGCTCCTGATCGCTCGTCTCGGGCTGGTGTTGGGGTCCGGCAACAAGCGTGACGCCGAGATTCCCGCCTTTCGGCACCAGATCCGCATCCTGTTGCGACGACTCGAGCAGCCGAGGTTCATCCCGACGAACCGGACGATCCTGGCCCTGTTGTCGCGTGCCTTTGACCAGCGACGCCTCAACAAGGTGATACTGATCAGTGAAGCCGGCCACCGTGATCAGCGGGCATCGACGCCTCGTCACCCATCACTGGGCCCAACCACCTGTGCCCCGAACCGGGCGCCCTCCCACCCCAGCGGAGCTTCGTCGGCTCTGAGAGGCCCGAATTGGGGCCATCGGCCTGTCCATGGCGGGATACACCGCCTCGGACAACACATCGCCGCGTCCACCGTGGTGTCTGGAAGACCCTCGGCGACGCCGGCCGGCAGCCCACCCCGAACCGGACGGGTCCGAGCTGGAGCGACTTCATCGCCAGCCAAGCCCCCGCCCTGGTGGCGGCCGGCTACTTCTGCATCGTCACCGTCAGCATGGGGCGGTTCCATGGGCTGTTCCTCATCGAGATCGACACCCGACGAGTGCACCTCGCTGGGATCACCACCAACCCCGCTGGTTCCTGCTACCCGGAACCTGCTCATCGGCTACAACAAGGCCGTCAGGTTCGTGATCCCGGATGACGCCGGCCAGTACACACCTACACACGATCATTCGATGACATCTTCGCCTCGATTGGAGCCTCGGTCATCACCATCCCACCCGGCCCTCCTCGAGCCAACGCGTTCACCGAGCGCTGGGCACGGACCGTCCGCTAAGAGCTACTCGACCGCACCCTGATCTGGAATCAACGCCAACTCAGCCGACTCCTCGGTGACTTCATCGAGCATTAGAACGAGCACCGACCCCACCGCAACCTCGACCAACGAGCACCCAATGACGAGGCTGCCATACCCATGATCGAGCGCCGTCGAGCGGGGCCTCGTCGGCTTGGTCGCTATCTGTGCGGGTGCCTGATGGCGTCGTCGAGGGTCTCGTCGGTCAGCAGCGGTGGTGTGTCTGAATCTAGGATCAGGGCAATGCGACAGCTTCGGCGATGGTCCCGCATCTGTGTGGCGTTTCTTGCGTTTGTTACTGCGTGTTCGTCCGACACTACTGGGCAGAGCAACTCGGATCAGGAGCCGGTGTCGTCG
>JAAEMS010000394.1 GCA_024225275.1 Actinomycetes bacterium | reverse complement strand
GTCGGTTCACTGGCGAGCCATCAGCCGGCGAAGCGTGAGTTCGTCGTCCTCGATGAGGTCGCCGGTCACGTCGTACGTGACGGAGTGGATCACACCGGTGAATGCGAACGGCTGCTGATCGATGTCGGGGCACACCGGTGCACCCGGTGCCTGACCGACCATCAACGGTGACGTGAGGCCGAGCGACAGCGGTGTGGTCACCGGAATGTCGGCGCTCGCGACCAGACGCTCGTCGAAATACAACTGGGCCCGGCCCGGTGTCCCCTTGCCGGTCGCGAAGTCGGGTGACCCGGTGACCTCGAACTCGAATCGCAGCTGGTGACGACCTGAGGGCACGTCCTCGGCCGAGACCACCGTGAGGTAGTCACGCGCGCAGTAGTTGTGCACCCAGTTGAGCTTGCGGTCCTTGATGTACAGCCCATAGCCCCCGTCGCCGCCGCCGTGCACGACGATCATTCCTTCGGCACCGCCATCGGGGATCTCGACGTCGGCGACGATCGCATGCGACCGGTTGAGGACCACCGCCGCTGCGTTCGTCGGAATGCCCTGCGTTCCTGGGTAGTAGACGTACCGGTCGCGGTTCGGTGACAACTGTGGTCGCTGTTCGGCGAAGCGCGCCGTTCCCCGGCCGTCGACCGGAAGGACGTTGTACTTGCCGGCCTCGACGTACCACATCCCGATCAGTGCGATCAGACGATCCCGGTGTTCGGCGCCGACATCGTGATTCTCGGCGAAGTCCTCGGCGACGTGGTAGAGTTCCCAGTTCTCGGCGTCGAGTTCGGTCAGCTTGTCCTTCGAGATCGGGTCGCCGAACTTGCCACCGGACTCGGTGAACGACGGTCCGGGCCACGGACAGACTGCGCGCCAGCCATCGTGATAGATCGAACGGTGGCCCATCATCTCGAAGTACTGGGTGTTGCGCTGCGAGGTCGCACCGGGATCATGGAACGTGTGGGCCAGACTCACGCCCTCGATCGGCGACTGCGTCACCCCCTTCACCGACTGGGGTGGTTCGATCCCGGCAGCCTCGAGAATGGTGGGCACCATGTCGATGGCGTGGGCGTACTGCTCTCGCACTTCGCCCTTGGCGCTGACACCGTCGGGCCAGTGCACGATGAACGGGTCAGAGATGCCACCCCGATACGTCTCGCGCTTCCAACGGCGGAACGGCGTGTTGCCGGCGAACGTCCATCCCCAGGCGTAGTGGTTGAACGTCGTCGGACCGCCGAGTTCATCGATCGCAGCGAGATTCTCCTCGAGCGACTCCGGCACGTTGTTGAAGAACAGGTTCTCGTTCACCGAACCCTGCGGCCCGCCCTCGGAACTCGCTCCGTTGTCCGAGATCACCATCACGATCGTGTTGTCGAGTTCGCCGAGGTGCTCCAAGTGGTCGATCAACCGACCGATGTGGTGGTCGGTGTGCTCGAGGAACCCCGCGAAGACCTCCATCATTCGCGAGTAGAGCTTCTTCTCGTCGGCCCCGAGCGTGTCCCAGTCGGGCACGTCAGGGTCGTGACGCGAGAGCTCTGCATCTGCGGGGACGATGCCGAGTTCCTTCTGCCGGGCGAACGCCGCCTCCCGATACGCGCCCCAACCGTCGTCGAATACACCGGAGTACTTGTCGGACCACTCCTTCGCCACGTGATGCGGCGCATGCATCGCCCCCGTGCAGAAGTACATGAAGAACGGCTTGTCGGGAGCTACCTGCTTGGAGTCGGTGACGAACGAGATCGCCTTGTCGACCAGGTCCTCCGTGACGTGGTACCCGTCTTCGGGGCGTGCCGGCGGCTCGACCGAGTGATTGTCGTGCACCAGCTCGGGGTAGTACTGGTGCGTCTCCCCGCCCAGGAACCCGTAGTAGCGCTCGAACCCGCGGCCCAGCGGCCAACGATCGTACGGACCGGCCGCCGAGATCTGATCAGCCGGCGTCAGGTGCCACTTGCCGATCGCATAGGTGTTGTAGCCGTGATCGAGCAACATCTCGGAGAGGAACCCGTTCTCGAACGGGATATTGCCGTTCGACCCGGGAAACCCCGTCGACCCTTCGGTGATGCAGGCCATCCCGTTCGAATGATGATTGCGGCCGGTGAGGATGCACGTGCGTGTCGGGGAACACAGCGCCGTGGTGTGCATGTTGTTGTACCGCAGGCCGTTGTCGGCCAACCGATCAATGTTGGGGGTTGCGATCGGCGACCCGTAGCAGCCGAGCTGCGCGAATCCAGTGTCGTCGAGCACCACGAACAGCACGTTCGGCGCCCCTTCGCGGGCTCGTTTGGGTTCCGGCCAAGCCGGTGACGACTCCTCGACGGTTCGACCGATCACACCCGAAAACGCTGACCCGGGGCGGTATTCCTGCATGTCCATGACAGCTCCCTTCACCAGGCTCAGAGACGCTGAGTCCCAAATTGCGACTGTAGGACACGGGAACCCAGTTCCCGAAGCCAGAGTGGGGCTCTGGGTCTGTCGACCCGCCGAAGGGCGGTTTGGCAGTGGTCGTCCGAACCGTGGCTGTGCCGCGCACTGGCGAGTTGGCTACCCGTTGATCCTGCGGCCGATCCCGGCCATGGCCGAGACATTCTCATGGTGTCGGCTTCGACCGAGGGGGAGGGTTGTTTGCGAATGTCGTTCTGCTCGGGATCCTGATGTGCGGGCGGCGGATCGCCCCGATGTCGCGCAAGTATCGACCCGGCCGGATCGATAGCGCCAGCCGCAACAGAGTTCGACGTGCCAGATCATGCGAAGTGCGGGAGCTTCGACGGCCATCGGGCAGCGCATATTCCCACCGGCACCGTTGCGTTGACGGATCGGGTGCCCAGAGGCGAGGGTGCTCGGGTGGATCGTCCCAGTGCTGTCGAGTCCGATTCGTTTGCCGGCTACCGGTT
>JAAEMS010000393.1 GCA_024225275.1 Actinomycetes bacterium | reverse complement strand
TGTCAGAGCGCGAGGAGCGCCCATGTCAGAGCGCGAGGAGCGCCCATGTCACAGCCCCGACTTCCGCCCCGATGGTTCATCCGCTTCGCCTGGTTCACCCATCGCCGTCTCTACCGCATCACCGGTGGCCGGCTGGGTGTATGGCGGCCCAAGCCTGACGGCTGGGGCACCCTGCGCCTCACCACCATCGGTCGACGCACCGGACAGGAACGCAGCGTCATGGTGGGCTACTTCGACGATGGCCCGAACCTCGTCACCATGGCCATGAACGGCTGGGGGGAAGGCGAGCCGGCCTGGTGGCTGAACCTGCAGGCCCATCCCGACGTAGAAGTCGATCTGGCTGACGGTTCGCGCCTGGTCACCGGACGCGAGGCCCGAGGGCAAGAACGGGAGCGTCTGTGGTCCCGGTGGCAGGAGATCGACAAGAACCTCGATGCCTACGCAGCGCGGCGGTCGATGGAGACCGCCGTGGTGATTCTCGAGCCCCGGTAGGGCGGGTCCGGCCGGCCCGAAGGACCGACCGGACCCAAGCCCCTACAGCTCGTTCACCCGATCAGTTGATGGCGGAGCCACCGGACCGAAGGTGTTCAGGTAGTTGGCGAGAGCTTCGAGGTCGTTGCCGCCATCGAGCCGGGTGCCCGGGTCGATGGTGGCGAACGTCGAGAAGTTGTCGCCACCGTCAGCCAAGAAGCTGTTGGCGGTGACCATATAGGTGGTCCCGGGGACGAGGGCCGCACCATCGAGCAGGACATTGCTCACGGTGACCGCGGTGCAGTCACTTCCAACGACAGTGGTGGCCAGGTCGTAGGTGAACCCAGCCGAGACGCCGAGGTGTAGGACCGGCCGCGACGAGCCGGCCGGTTGGCACTGCTCCTCGAGGACCGAAACGATCTGGGCGCCGCTCATCGGGAACGTTTGCAGGGTGTTGCCGAACGGCTGGAAGGTGAACGCTTCACCATAGGTGACGACCCCGTCACCCTCGGCCCCTGACGCCAGGAACGTGAGGTCCGAGCGCACACCGCCCGGGTTCATGAAGGCCACGTCGGCGCCACTGAACGAGGTGGCCCACTGCTGGGCGTCAGCCACCAGGTTTCCGGCCGCCGACTCAACGCCGCGGTCATCTCCCGGAGGCGTGCCGCCCCGGGTGATATCAGCGCTGATGGTTCCGATCCGGGTGTTGCCGGCAGCATCGAACAAGGGCTGCCACTTGGCCAGGATGGCGCTCTGCGTCGGGTCGGGACTGAGGGCAGCCTGATCGACCACATGGTTGGTGGAGGTGGAGAGGTGACGGACGACATCCTTGGATGACTTGTTGATGACCAGGTTGACTTCAGTGACGACCCGACCGTACGAGTAGGCGCTGGTCACGATGCGAGGATGCCCGGCCGGATCGTCGAGCCGGCAGTTGTAGGGCAGATGGGTGTGGCCGGTGATGATCGCGTCGATCTCGGCATCGAGCGCTGCATTGATGGCCACGATGGGCCCCGAGATGCCGACACAGGCATCGACGTCGCCCGGGGGCGGAGTCTGCGACCCACCTTCGTGGAGCAGCACGATGATGGTCTCGACGCCCTGCTCCTTCAGGATCGGGACCAGCCCGTTGGCGGTCTCGGCCTCATCGAGAAAACTCCAGCCCGTGATACCGGCCGCGGCTACCAGAGTGTCGGTGGCCTCGAGGGTCATCCCGATGAAGCCCACCTTGGCGTCATCGACCTCCTCGATCCAGAAGGGGGGCAGCGGGGTCTCGCCAGCCGAGTTGACTACGTTCGCAGCCAACCACCGGAAATCGGCGCCCGGATAGGGCTCGCTGGGGAAGTAGCAGCCATCGATCGGGTGACAGCCACCGTTCTGCATGCGCAGGAGCTCGGTGACTCCCTCGTCGAACTCATGGTTACCCACACCCGAGACGTCGAGCTGCAAGGCATTGAGCGACTCGACGGCCGGCTCGTCGTGGAACAGCCCGGAGAAGGCCGGAGAACCACCGATGAGGTCACCGGCGGCCACCGTCAAGGAGTACTCATGGCCTTGACGTAGCTCGGCGAGCTTGGCGGCCAGGTATTCGGCTCCGCCGGCCGAGACACCAGCCACGGTTCCGGGGGTCGAGGCCTCGAGGTGGCCGTGGTAGTCGTTGATGCCGAGGAGCTGGAGGTTGATGCGTCTGCCGCGCCTGCCGCGCTTGCCGCGCTTGCCGCGCTTACCGTGCTTGCCGTGCTTGCCGTGCTTGCCGTGCTTGTCGAGCTTGTCCTCGTCGTGTTCCTCTTCCCGCTCATCGCGGTCATCGTCTCCCCCATGGGCGGAGGCCCCAGGCGATGAAACCACCGCCGAGGCCGTCACCAGACAGACAACCATGAAGGCCATGAAGAGCCTTCGGCGGATCGGGCGCGTGGGTGCCTCATGGATATGGTTAGAGCTGGACATGAACTCCCCTAGATCTGTGTTCGAACAAACAGGTCCACCACCGGGGGTTCTAGCACGTTGCAGCGCTTCGCGGGCCACAGCCCGGATGAGCTCAGCTCTCGGTGATGGTGACGCTGTTGATGACCAGATCCTCGACCGGGCGATCGCCCTGGCCGGTGGGCACCTTCTCCATGGCATCGACGATGTCGAGACCGGAAACGACCTTGCCGAACAGGGCGTACTGGGGCGGGAGCCCGACACCCTGGGAGCCACTGATGAGGAAGAACTGGCTGCCATTGGTGTTGGGCCCGGCGTTGGCCATGGCCAGCGACCCCAACTCATAGCGCCCGGGCGAGGGTAGTTCGTCTTCGAAGCGGTAGCCGGGGCCACCCGTGCCGCTCCCCTCCGGGCAACCGCCCTGGCACACGAAACCCTGGATGACGCGATGGAAGATCAGCCCGTCGTAGTAGTGGTGGCGGGCCAGGCTCACGAAGTTGTTGACCGTCTTGGGGGCCCCCGTGGGATCGAGGTGGATGGTCAGGTCGCCCATCGAGGTCGACATCTCGGCGACGTAGGACCTCGACGGGTCGATGCACATCGGGAATTCGGCATCGAAGCTGGTCTGCCTCGGGCTCGAACCATCGGCTGGGGGGCACTCGGGCATGGAACTGTCCATTTCTCGAAGGGTTGGGTGAGCCCTTGATCCTAGAGGGTAGAGGCCCCAGCGCCTTCACCGAGGTGGCGCTCCGGCCGATGGAACGACGTGGCCCTGCTCGACCGACCACCCAGTGATCTCTCCCCTGTCGCCCATCCGGCGGGGGACGACACGCTCGCGGTCCCTCCCCCGGCACCATCGAAGCGGGTGGCGCCGCTGGTGGTGGCTGTCTGGCTGGTGGTACTCGCCCTCTGGGCCGACCTCCCCTTCACCATCACCTTCGACGACGCCTGGTATTACGCCCAGGTCGCGGCCAACGTGGCCGACGGCCAGGGTTCGACCTTCGACGGAATCAACACCACCAACGGCTACCACCCCCTCTGGCTGCTGTTCTCGGTCCCGTTCTTCGCCGCTGGCCTCTCGGGCCTGGGGGCCATGCGGGTCCTGCTCGGCCTTCAGTTGATCGGCTGGGGACTGGTGATCGGCCTGGTCGCCGCCATCGTGGGGACTGCCGGCCTCGATTCGGCCAATCGGCTGGACCCCACCGAACACCGGCGAGTCACCTCCATCGCCAGCGTCATGCTGGCCATCATGGGTCTGACCCCGATGCTCACCAAGGCCTTTGCCAACGGCATGGAGTCGGGCCTGGTGGGACCCATTCACGCCCTCCTGTTGCTGACGGCCATGCGGTGCCGGGGCCGCCTCATCGATGCCCCCCGAGGCGCCCGGTGGATGCTCGGGGCCCTTCTGGCGCTGGCCGTACTGGCCCGGACCGACGGCACCATGATCGTCCTCGCGGCCGGTCTCTGGTCACTGCCCGACCTGTGGCCCCTGACCGCCGACCGGGTGAGGCGGGCGTTGCCCGTGTTCGGACCGCCGACCCTGGCCCTCGCCGCCTTCCTGCTCGGCAACATCGCCCTGGTGGGCCACCCTCTCCAGGTGAGCGGCGAGATCAAGCGGGTGGCCCTGACCGGCCCCCGGTTCGTGTTGCTGACCCTGTTCGTGGCCGGTGCGGTCGTGGTGCTACGCGGCGGTCGTCGAGCTGGGGCTTCACCCCCCGGCCGGTTTCTGCGCACCCACGCGGTCTGGAGCCGCACCGCCTTCCACCTGGCCGGCGCCATCCTGCAGGTCGGCTACTACGTGACCATGTCGGCCCAGCAGTGGCTCTGGTACTTCGCTCCGCTGGTGTTGCACATGGTCGTGCTGGCGGTAGCAGTGGTGACCGACTTCGCCGAGGAGGCCGAGCTCGAGAGCCGGGCCGTCGACCGCCCGACCTCCCGCTACGTCATTGTCGCTCTGGTCGTGGGTGTGGCGGTGGGCGGGCTCTTCGCCGCCGCCCGCTTCACCGACCCCAACCTGCGGTCGATTCAGCTCGCCAACCGCGAAGCAGCCGAGTGGGTCTCGGACAATGTGCCCGAGGACGCGGTGCTCAGCGCCTGGGACGCCGGCGTTCTGGGCTACTTCACCGACCAGTCGGTCGTGAACCTCGACGGGGTCATCAACTCCTACGAGTACCTCGAGGCGCTGGAGACCGGAACGACCGCCGAATTCCTCTCGGCTCGCAACGTGACCTGGGTGATCAACCACGGCCCCATGGACGAGAACGGCCTCGACCCCGAGTTCGTACCCCTCATCGGGGCCTACTTCGGGGTCGACGCCGACTCGATCGTGCTCGAGCGGGCCTGGCCCTTCACCTACTCAGGGACGACCGACGCCGAACCGATGCCCACCGGGCTTCGACCGATGGCCGTCTACCTGTACCGGGTCGACAGGTAGGACCACTCCGCTCACAAGGCGGCGCGGAAGCCGGCGTCGAGGTCGGCCAGGATGTCCTCGATGCTCTCGAGGCCCACCGAGAGGCGGACCAGGCCGGGGTGGACTCCGGCCGACTGCTGCTCCTCATCGCTGAGCTGGGAATGGGTGGTGGACGCCGGGTGGATCACCAGGCTGCGTACGTCGCCGATGTTGGCCACATGGCTGTGCAACTCGAGAGCCTCGGCGAACTTCTGACCCGCCTCGCGGCCTCCCTTGATGATGAAGGACGGCACCGAGCCATAGCCCCGGCCTCGGCCGTACTCGGTGGCCCGGTCGTACCAGGGCGATGACGGCAGGCTCGAGTGGAAGACCTCTTCGACCTCGTCGCGGGCCGCCAACCACTCGACCACCCTGTTGGCGTTGTCGAAGTGGCGCTCCATGCGCAGGCTCAGGGTCTCGAGCCCCTGGAGGAACATGAAGCTGTTGAACGGGGTGACCGCTGCACCGATGTCGCGCAACAGCTGTACTCGGGCCTTGATGATGTATGCGCCGTGACCGAGGGCCGGGAAGTAGGCCAGACCGTGGTAGCTGGGGTCGGGTTCGGTGAGGTTGGGGAAGCGGCCGCTCTCGGCGTAGTCGAAGGTGCCACCGTCGACGACCACCCCGCCGACCGAAGTGCCATGGCCTCCGATGAACTTGGTGGCGGAGTGGACGACGATGTCTGCCCCGAGACCGAGGGGCCGGATGAGGTACGGGGTGGCCACCGTGTTGTCGACCACCATCGGGATGCCGTTCTCGTGGCCGATGGCGCTGATGCCCTTGATGTCGAGCACATCGTTCTTGGGATTGCCGATGCTCTCGCCGTAGAAGGCCTTGGTGTTGGGCTGGATGGCGTTGCGCCAGGCGTCGAGGTCATCGGGGTTGTCGATGAACGTGGTGGTGATGCCCATCTTGGGCAGGGTGTAGTGAAGGAGGTTATAGGTGCCGCCGTACAGCGACGCCGAGGCCACCACATGGTCACCCGACTCGGCGAGGTTCAGCAGGGCCAGAGTCTCGGCCGCCTGGCCACTGGCTACCGCGAGCGCTCCTGGGATGCCGACCGCGGTGTCGGTGCCCCCTTCCAGGCTCTGCATACGGGCCTCGAACACCGCCTGGGTGGGGTTCATGATCCGCGTGTAGATGTTGCCAATCTCGGCGAGAGCGAACAGGTTCTGGGCGTGCTCACTACTGTTGAAGGTGTAGGAGGTGGTCTGGTAGATTGGCACCGTCCGGGCATTGGTGTCACTATCGGGAGCCTGGCCGGCGTGGATCTGGCGGGTCTCGAATCCCCAGTCGGTCATGACAAATCTCCGCTCTCACTCTTGTGGTTTGAGTGGCGCAAACGCTAGCACCAATTCCTGACTGATCGAATCGACTTTCGGCAAGTCTGAAGCACTCATGGGCCGAACGGCTCAGGACAACCGCGGCCAGCCAAGCCATGCTTGTATTGGTGGACCGGCGGGAAAGGAGACTGATGGGGCCGACCCTTCGTGGCTCGCGAGTTTCGAATGACGACAAGCAGGCAGGACCTGCCCTTCTCGTCGCGAGCTCCGGCGGCCACCTCAGCGAGCTCTACCATCTGGCCCCCCGTCTGGCGGGGCTCGGCGAACGAATCTGGGTCACCCCCGATACCCCACAGAGCCGATCCATGCTCCACGACCAGTTCGTCGAGTACGTGCCCGTGGTCGAACCTCGCGATCTCGCCGGCGCCGTGCGCCTGTTCCCTTTCGCCCGGCGCCTGATCCGCGGCCTCCAGCCTTCGATGGTGATCAGCACCGGGGCAGCACCGGCAGTACCGCTCCTCATGGCCGCCGCCGCGGCGGATATCCCGGCCCATTACATCGAGTCCCTCACCCGCATCGACCGGCCCTCCCTGACCGGCCGAATCCTTCAGTTCGTGCCCCGGATCCACTGCTACAGCCAGTACAACCGGTTCTCGACCCGCCGGTGGCACCAAATCGGGTCCCTGTTCGACAACTACCTGGCCCTGCCCGCCGAGGAGCAACGGCCCGTCCAGCGAGTCGTCGTGACCGTGGGCACCATGCGCAAGTACGAGTTCCGCAGCCTGATCGAACGGGTGCTGAGCATCCTTCCCGACGAGGTCGAAGTGGTCTGGCAGACCGGCGAGACCGATGTCTCGGATCTACCCATCAACGGCCAACGCATCATCCCCGCGGCCGAGCTCGCTCAAGCCATGGCTGACGCCGACGTTGTCATCGGCCACGCTGGTTGCGGCACCGCCATCGATGCCCTCGAAGCAGGCCGGCTGCCCATCCTGGTGCCCCGCCGCGCCACCCGGGGCGAACACGTCGACGACCATCAGGCCCAGGTGGCGGCCATGTTGGCCAGCTTGGGTCTGGCGTTCAGCCGCGAGGTCGACCAACTCGATCTCAACGATCTGGAACAAGCGGCCAGCCGCCACGTCGAAGTCATCCCCGAACCCCCCACCATGACCCTCGCCAACGCCTGAACCCACGGGGTGTCTCCAGACCTGGGTCAGGGGAGACTGCCGGCGATCGGGATCGCGCTGGGTCAGGCAGTACGCAAGGCCGGCGGGATCGCGCATGGTGATCCAGAAACGGCCTTCTGAGATCCGAGTGGCCCCCAGCTCCTCGTGCCGGGCGGCGATCTCGGGTCCGTGCGGGCCGCAGGCGACGTCGAGGTGGGCCCTCGGCCCTCACCGGCGGCCCACTGTCGCCGGGGCCCAGGCGCGCCAGGAGGACACGCATGGGGATCTCTCCAGGTCGGGCCAACCAGTGGAACTCGTCGAGGGCGCCCACCTTGCGTTCCCAGCCGGTGAGTGAGGTCCAGAACTCGGCCTCGACGCCGAAGCGGTCGGCTTGCACGTCGATGCAGATCTGATGCACCCAGGTCCTGGGCCCGGCGCCGAGCGTCGGGGATGAAGGGAACGTGCAGGTCAAGATGGATCCGGCTGTCGCCGGCCATACGCTGCACCCTCAAACCGGAGTCGCCCGTCGGCGGGGTCAGGGTGGCGAACTCGCCGCGATCACCGCGAGGGGCCGACAGTTCCGACGCAGTGGCCGCGACCGAGAAGCTCGTGCCGGCTTCGAAGGTCTCAGCCGACTGGTCGATGAAGGCGGTGAGCCACCGAATCGGGGTCAGTCGCCCATGCCCTGACCGCCGGAGACCTCGGCCACCGACTGCTTGCCGGCGCTGATCCACGGCATCATGCCGCGGAGCTCAGCGCCGACCTTCTCGATCTGGTGATCCTGCCCGGCCTTTTCGAGAGCGTGGAACCTGTCGCGGCCACCACGGGCCTCGGCGATCCACTCCTGGGCGAAAGTGCCGTCCTGGATATCGGTGAGGATCTTCTTCATCCGGGCCTTGGTGTCGGCGTCGATCACCATGGGGCCGCGGGTGAGGTCGCCGTACTCGGCGGTGTCGGAGATCGAGTACCGCATACCGGCGATGCCCTCTTCGTACATGAGGTCGACGATGAGCTTGAGCTCGTGGAGGCATTCGAAGTATGCGGACTCGGGCTGGTAGCCCGCCTCGACCAGGGTCTCGAAGCCAGCCTGCACCAGACGGGTCACGCCACCACAGAGTACGACCTGCTCGCCGAAGAGATCGGTCTCGGTCTCTTCTTCGAAGGTGGTGTCGAGCACACCGGCCCGGGTGCCGCCGATGGCATCGGCGTAGGCCAGGGCGAGGTCGCGGGCGTGGCCGGTGGCGTCCTGGGCCACGGCGATGAGGCACGGCACGCCACCCCCCTCGGTGTAGGTGCGGCGCACGAGGTGGCCAGGACCCTTGGGGGCGACCATGGTGACGTCGACACCCTCGGGAGGGTTGATCTCGCCGAAGCGGATGTTGAACCCATGGGCGAACAGGAGGGCGTCACCGTCGTTGAGGTTGGGTTCGACATGGTTCTCGTAGATATCGCGCTGCTCGGTGTCGGGCAGAAGCATCATGATGACATCGGACTCAGCGCAGGCCTGGTCGAGGCCCTTCACGGTGAGCCCGGCCGACTCGGCCTTGGCCTTGGAGCTGGAGCCGTCACGCAGGCCGACGCACACGTCGATGCCAGACTCCTTGAGGTTCAGGGCATGGGCGTGCCCCTGGGAGCCGTAGCCCAGCACGGCAACCTTGCGGTTGGCGATCTGGGAGCGATCGGCGTCCTTCTCGTAATAGACGTTGGCCACGGGAGACTCCTGAGGTTGTTTCGAGCGGGTTGGACGGTAGCGGGTCAGCGCTCGGATTATCGAGCGCCAAGGTGGTTGAGCGTCAGCGCTCGGTGATACGGGGCAGGGCGACCCGGCCTGTGCGTTGGATGTCGGTAATGCCGTAGGGGCGGAGGAGGGCCTCGAAGTCGTTGAGCTTGTCGGGGTGACCTTCGAGCGACAGGGTGATCTGCCCCATCCCCACGGCCAGGACCTTTCCCTCGAAGATCTGGACCAGCTCCAGAACCTGACCGCGGGCTTCGGGGCCCGCGTCGATGGTGGCCAGGATGAGCTCGCGCTCCACCGAACGGCGGGGATCGAGCTCGTCGATGTCGACCACGTGAACCAGCTTGTCGAGCTGTTTCACGATCTGTTCGAGCGGAGCCGACTCGAGGTCGACGACGATGGTGATCTTCGAGAATCGATTGTCGTGGGTGGGGGCCACGGCGAGGCTGAAGATGTTGTAACCCCGGCGGGCGAAAAGGTCGGCCACTCGGGCCAGGACACCGGCCTTGTTCTCGACGAGAACCGACAGGGTGTGGTGATTGATCTGATCGGGCATGACTCCCTTGCCGTTCATTGGGCTTCTCCCTCGGTGAGGGTGGGATGGACGACGACGTCGGAGTTCGAACCGCCGGCGGGAACCATGGGGAAGACCTTCTCGGTCCACTCGGTCACGAACTCGACCACGACCGGCCTGTCATTGATCGAGTTGGCCCACTCGATGGCTGCGTCGGCCTCGTCGGGGTCCTGGACCCGTTTGGCCGCACAACCCATGGCCTCGCTGAGCTTCACGTAGTCGGGGAGGTCGGGCGACTGGCGCACCTGTGAGTAGCGCTCGTCGTAGAACATCTCCTGCCACTGGCGGACCATGCCCAGGTAGGAGTTGTTGAGGATGGCAATCTTGACCGGGATGTTCTCGACTGCCGCGGTGATGAGCTCCTGGGAGGTCATCTGGAAACAGCCGTCGCCGTCGATGGCCCAGACCGTGCGGTCGGGCCGGCCGACCTTGGCACCCAGTGCGGCCGGCACCGCGAAGCCCATGGTGCCGAGACCGCCCGAGTTGATCCACGTGTAGGGGTGGTTGAACTCCCAGTACTGGCTGGCCCACATCTGATGCTGGCCCACTCCCGAACAGACGATGGTGTCGCCGGGTGAGCCGTCGCGGAGCTTCTCGATCATCTGCTGGGGCTTGAGGCCCTCGCCCGGCTGCCACGCGTCGTAGTGGAGGGGAAACCTCTCCTGCCAGCCGCTGATCGCGGAGCGCCACTGGTTGATGTCGGCCGCGTCCTGCGCCCCGCGCTCGAGGTCGGCGACCATCTCCTCCATGACGAGGCGGCAGTCAGCGGCGATGGAGACGTCGGGGCGGCGGACCTTGCCGTGCTCGGCCGGGTCGATGTCGACATGGACGATTCTTGCTCCGGGGGCGAAATCACCCACCCGACCGGTGACCCGGTCGTCGAAACGGCTGCCCATGGCGATGAGCAGGTCGGCCTCCTGCAGGGCGGTGACGGCTGTGTAGTTGCCGTGCATTCCTGGCATGCCCAGGTTGAGGGTATGGTCGTCGGGGAAGGCACCCCGGGCCATCAGGGTGGTGACGACCGGGATGCCGGTGAGCTCGATGAGCTCGTGCAGGACTTCGGCGCCGCGGGACCTGAGGACACCGCCACCCACGTACATGACCGGGCGCTCGGCCGCGAGCATGAGCTTCACGGCGGCGCGGATCCGCTCGGGGTCACCCTCGAGGCACGGGTTGTACCCGGGCAGGTCGACGTCATCGGGCCAATACCACTCCATGGCGGAGTTGGGGTTGACGGGATCGACGATGTCCTTGGGAATGTCGAGCAGGACAGGGCCGGGACGACCGGTGGTGGCGATGTGGAAGGCCTCCTTCACCGCCAGGGGGATGTCAGCCGCGCTGGTGACCAGCATGTTGTGCTTGGTGACAGAGCGGGTGATGCCGGTGGTGTCGGCTTCCTGGAAGGCATCGGTGCCGATGGCTGACATACCGACCTGGCCGGTGATGCAGACCATGGGGACCGAGTCCATGTAGGCGTCACAGAGAGGAGTGACCATATTGGTGGCCGCCGGGCCACTGGTGACCATGGCCACGCCGGGCCGGCCGGTGGCATGAGCGTACCCCTCGGCCATGTGGCCGGCGCCCTGCTCGTGCCGCACCAGGATGTGGCGGATCGGCGACTCGAGGATGGGGTCGTATACCGGGAGGATCGCTCCACCGGGAAGGCCGAACATGACGTCGACGCCTTCCATTTCCAAGCTCTTGATGAGGGCCTGACCCCCATCCATGCTTTCGCCGGATTGTGGTACTGACATGGGAACTTCCCCCAGGTTGACTGGTTGAGTGGCGGATGCGGGCGCAAAAACCAGAACGGCTCCCCGAGGGGAGCCGAAGCGCACGCGAGGTCAGGTCCGAGCGTGCGCTAGGTGAGTACTACCTCGATGAGCCCGACGCGGGCGACGCTGATCACGGCCGTCAGTGTCGCAGGTCACCTGACCGATGACAACCCGAGCGAACAGGGGCCAATGGCGGGATCAGTATCGACTGCGCCAGTCACCGCTCCAGGCCTCGGCTCCCAGCACCCAGTCGTCGGTGCGATAGGTGAGGCCGGTGGCGGTGGCAATAGTACGTTCACCGCGGCTGACCACCAGTCGGTAGTTGCCGATCCGCCGGCTCCGAGTCTGTTCGGTGGCGACGAACTCGAGCTCGTCGCCGGGACGGCCACCAGCGGCGTACTGCATGTCGATCGACAGGGCCACGGCCATCCGCCCCCATGAGTTCGAGGCCACCGACATGGCCACATCAGCGGCGCTGTAGATGAAACCGCCGTGAACCCCGCCCAGGAAGTTGCAGTGCTCGGTGCTGGGAACCGCGGAGACCCGGGCCTGGCCGGCCGACCAGTCGACGAGCTCGATATCGAGGGTGCGGGCCAGGGTGTCGGCCCGGAACAGGGCGTCGAGATCGGCCCAGTTCTCGTGGGCTCCGGGAAGAGGTTCAGCCATGCCCGCACGGTAGCGGGGGAGGCCGGTCTGGCCTGAGGGACCCCCCGACCCCTCAGGCCAAACCAGGATTGGTCCCCCCGATGGGAACTCCGGTCCGGTTGACGCCCTGGGGGCTGTCACCGGCCCTGGCTGGCAGACCGAACAATCACCCTCCGGGTGGGCGAAATGGCATCGGTCGCCTCCAATAGAACTAGTTCGTCTCACCCGCTCCCGTCAACACCCGGTTCCGTTTCGCTCCCGATCAAGGCCCCTCGGCGACCCTGCCGATGGGTGCCATATGGGCCCGGACCACCAAAGAGCACGTCTGAGAGGTTTCTGCCGGCGGGTCATGGATCGCCGCCTCTCAGCGCAGGGGCGGGATGCGGAATAGCTTCCCTGCATGGACTTCGGGATCATGCTTGGGACTAGGGGTCGGTATGCGGAGCCAGAAGCGGCCGCAACGTTCACCACCCGGACCGGGCTCGCCACCGGCATCGTGACAGTGGCATCGTTCGCCCGCCCGGGGGTCCGCACCGATGACCTCCTCCGCCGGCTGGTCGAGCCCATCGTGCCGGTCTCAGACTGATGGCCCGCTTCTCGGCCAACCTCGGATTCCTCTGGACCGACCGCGGCCTACCCGAGGCCATCTTGACCGCCGCCGCCGCCGGTTTCGATGCGGTCGAATGCCACTTCCCCTACGACGAGGACCCCGTCGCGGTAAGGGCCGCGTTGGCCCGCACCGGTCTGCCCCTCCTGGCTCTCAACACCGTCCGCGGCGACCGTGACGGCGACTTCGGCCAGGCCGCAGTTCCCGGCCGCGAGACCGAGGCTCGGGCCGCCATTGATCAGGCCGTCACCTACGGGGCCGAAGTGGGAGCCGGCGCCGTTCACGTGATGGCCGGACGCACAACCGCCGCCGAGGCCGATGCCACCTTCGTTGCCAACCTGCGCTACGCCGCCCAGCACGCGGCGGCCGCCGGGCTTGATGTCCTGATCGAGCCCATCAACCACTGCGACGTCCCCGACTACCACCTGGTCACCGTCGAGCAGGGCCGATCAGTGATCGAGGCCGTGGGCCACCCGGCCCTGGGCCTGATGTTCGACTGCTACCACGTCCAGATCAGCCAGGGCGACCTGCTCCGCCGTCTCGACGATCACCTCGATGTGGTGGGCCACATCCAATTCGCCTCGGTCCCGAACCGGGCCGAACCCGACGAAGGCGAGCTCGCCTACCCCCAGATCTTCGAGGCCATCGACGCCTTGGGCTGGGATGGTTTCCTGGGCGCCGAGTACCGTCCCCGGACCACCACCGACGAGGGCCTGGGGTGGCTGAGCCGGGCCAGGGGG
>JAAEMS010000392.1 GCA_024225275.1 Actinomycetes bacterium | reverse complement strand
CTAGAGAGGTGACCCAACGTGAACTCCGCAACGACAGTGGTGAGATCATGCGCGAGCTCGATCGCGGAGAGACCTTCATCGTGACTCGCAACGGGGTGCCGGTCGGAGAGCTGACCCCGTTGCGGCGCCATCGTTTCGTGGCGGCCGAGGCCGCGGTGGAGATGTTCGGTTGTGCCCCTGGGGTGGACTACCAGCGGTTCCGCGAAGACCTCGACGGGTTCGCCGATCAGGACCCGGTGCCCCGTGGCTGAGACATCTCGCCATGGGAGGGGGGTTCTGGATACGTCGGTGGTCATTGATCTGGAGTTGATCGATCCTGGCCGGTTGCCCGTCGAGGTGGCGGTGAGTGCGATCACGATGGCTGAGCTGGCGGCAGGGCCGCACGCCACCGGAGATGCCGATGAGCGGGCGCGGCGTCAGGATCGGCTCCAGCGAGCGGAGGCGGTGTTTGATCCGCTCCCCTTCGATGGGAACGCGGCTCGGGCCTATGGGCGGGTGTACGCCGCGGTTGTGGCTGCGGGTCGTAAGGCCCGTGGGGCCCGAGCAGCGGATCTTCTCATCGCGGCGACCGCGGTCGCTGCTGACCTGCCGATCT
>JAAEMS010000391.1 GCA_024225275.1 Actinomycetes bacterium | reverse complement strand
GACTTTTCTCGCATATCCTGCAAGTCCAAAACAACCTGCTGCAGCTGTTTATCCACGCCTAACTGGCGGATTACACTTTTTCTTATGGCAGCCGTTGCTACCTCAAAGCATTCCTGTAAGTTTTCTTTAGGTTCTTTATACGCGGTTTTTAAGCTATGAAAACGATCTTCACTGAATTCCTTTTCCATAGGACACCTCACTGTTGCTGAATTATGTCTCGTAAATATGTGAATCATCAGGCCGCCGATAGCAGTACCAACAATAAAGGCGATAAATAGTAATGAAATCATTTCCTCACCTCGTAAGTTTTTCTGTCTTCAAACTCTTGCTGCTTACCCTTGTTCCAGTTGGCTACAAGCCTGAAATAGCCGCAAACCCTGCTATACACCTCGGTTCGTTTTCTGCACTTAGTCATCTGTTACTTCTCCTTTTTTTTCGGTTTCGCGCTCAAGGCGACAGTCTTTGCCATCGACATACACCGGATCACACATCCCCAAAATCCGGCTGACGATCCGATCGCCATAGCGGGCTTTGAGCTCTTTGCGGTCTTCGGCGTTGGTAGTGAAAAACGTCAGCGTTTTGTTATATTTAAAAAGCCGATAACGTTCTGCCGCATAGTCGATTAATGGGCTGGCATTGCCATAGCTTTTGATCTCCCGCTCTCCGGCAATATCGTCGATAATCAAAGGCTTATACTTGAACTGTTCGACGTATTCCCAGAATTGCTTTTCACCACCAATGGCATACTGTCTAACAAGTTCAGCGGCAGCGATAAGTTCCACCTTGAACAGACCGGAAAATATCTGCATGGCGTAGGTTTTACCAGTGCCACAGGGCCCGAACAGCATCAGCCCCAGCTCTGGAGGATCGTAGTGTTCATTCTCCCAGTGCCCGGCAGCATAGCTGGCCGGATATTCAGCCAGCTTGTCGAAGGCCTTCGGGCTGCGTGATTCATAACCGTATTTGCGCAAAACCTGCTGGTAGTGAGCAGTATTTTTGGCTAGTGCTTTCGGTGAAATCTGACGGCGTGTTTTGGGAATAAGTTTTTGTAAATTAACGATCATTAGAACTCCTCCGAATAGTTGGCAGGGTCAATGTTTTTGAGCTGATCTGTGTTGCCCACAGGGTTTGTATCATAATGCCCTTCAGTGACTTTTAGCCAGTTATTCTCGTTGACAAACAGCCAGTCGAAAAAGACTTTCCAGTTTCGGTTGTTGTCACCTCGCAGAAAGCTACTTTCACTGATTTTAGGCAGGACTTTATTCCAGTCAAAACCTTCAGCTATCCGGGACTTGATTCTGCTCTTGCGACTCGACGTTAGTTTCTCAACCCGTGGCAAACCATGCCGTTGGGCAAATTCGTTCCACTCTTGGACATGACTCGAATAATCTATTTTTGAATCAGCAGAAGGCAAAAAGGGCTTACTTTTTGGGATCTCTGTTAAGAGATTCTTTTTGACTATCTTCTCTCTTCTTTCTTCTTTCTTATTAGCTTTTGTTTGCTTTTTAGGGCGTCCTCCTTTTTTGCCAGCTTCGCTTT
>JAAEMS010000390.1 GCA_024225275.1 Actinomycetes bacterium | reverse complement strand
CTCAAGTAGTTTTAAACAGAAAAAGTTGCTTTTGACACCTAAAATAGGTGTGTCACGTTCTTGTAGCCCGGCAAACGTCTACCGGGCTCTTTTTTTTACATTTATCGCCCTGAGAAGCTATTTTGCAGCATGAAAGGTCTTGAGGGGGGTAAGCTGTAGGGGGAAGTTCCCCCTTAAGAAAGAGATAGTGGCAGAGTGGTTGTTTGCCGGTTTGGTGTTTGAGTTGCATTTATTACTTTCCGCTTTGGAAATAAATACTTTCATCATCTAGAGATCACAACGCACCAGCGTTGGAATGTTAGCCAATTTTTAAAATATTCTTAACCTTCCTTTGCAAACTTATTTAAAGACTCTTAAAGTGTAATGCGTTAGCCCTCTAATAAATTCCCGATAAATTTCTTGCACACACTTGATAATACAATACAAGTATTTATATTTTTTATTTTATGAAACAACATATTAACAACAAGAAAGTTAAATGAGATTTTTATTTTGTCTTTTGTTTTTATTCGTAGTTTTTAACTTTTCTGGCAAAGAAATAAATGTAACTTACCCTAGAAATCCATTTAATCTGCAATTGATAGTCATGAAAAATAAGGGATTACTTCAAAAAGAATTTGCAAAAGATGGGATAAAAATAAAATTTCATGATATCACCATTGGTCTAAAACAAGCTCAGGCAGCAGCCGCAGGCAAAATTGATATATGTGGAAGTATAAATACCACCAGCCTTATT
>JAAEMS010000389.1 GCA_024225275.1 Actinomycetes bacterium | reverse complement strand
TCCTCAGGTTGACTCCCTCCTCAGGTTTGAACGGAGCTCACTACGGATTGGCCTATCCCTGGGTGCTCCATGCTATGGTGCACCTCATTGGCGAGGCGGGACGGACTTCGAGTCCAGCCCGAAGGGCGGAAGCGGGATAATGAGCGAATCAGGCGACCAACACGACCGCGCCGACGGCGCTGAGGAACCGGCCGGTGATCGTCGGCGGTTCCTGAAGGCGGCAGCCGCCGCAGGCGTGGGAGCAGCCGTCTGGTCCGAACCGATCGTCCGGGGCGTACCGGCCTACGCCCAGGGTGGCGGGTCGGTTAACGGTAGTTGCAGCGCGCTCATCATTTGGTCCTCCCGGGAGGGCCGCTGGGTCAACCGCAGCTGGCCGGTCGACATCGAGAAGACGTTGACTGGTCGCCGCACGTGCCCACCCGAAGGTACATGGGTCATCCCCGTGGGCACGTGCGGCGACCTCACCGAGGACGTGACCATCACGGCCACGGGCAGCGCCGATGACTACGACACGAATTGTTTTACTGGCTTACCGGCCACGCCCAATTGCTCTGGGTCTGGCGCAACGGTTGCGATTTCCACTGGTGTCAGCTGCACGTTCGCAAACGTCGAACCTTGGGCGAGGTGCGACGCCACCGTGTCCATCACCATGGCTCCCGATGCCAAGTCCTTCGTGTTCGTGAACAACTCCCGGCAGGGTTACATCGGGCTCAGCTTCGACATCGTCTGCTGAAACCTGTCGCCAACACCGTGACCGGCCGGTCAGAAGCGGGACCCGAGCCTAGTCGTACGGCTCGACTCGACAGCTCTGGCGCCGGCGGTGTACTCCGGCTTCCGTTCCCCGCCGTGACGGAGGCCAGAGATCCGGTTGAGCCCCGCCGGCTTGGCCGCTTGTTCGATCTGGATCTCCTCGATCGGCTGATCGACCATGGGCTAGACGCAACCCGCCTC
>JAAEMS010000388.1 GCA_024225275.1 Actinomycetes bacterium | reverse complement strand
GTTACAGGCCCGTTGTCCCAACGGCACCAGACGGTCCTTCTTGCCCTTGCCCTCTCTAACCATCAGGGTGCCGTTCTTCAGGTCCACATCGTAAAGGCTCAGATTGATCAGCTCCATCCTGCGTATGCCTGATGAGTACAGCGTCTCGATGATCGCTCTATCTCTTATTCCGATCTCACCATGCAGCAAGGTCTGGTTGAGAATGCGCTCTACCTCGTCAGCGCTCAGGATCGCCTTGGGCAGGCGCTTGTGGACTTTAGGTAGCTCCAACTCACTAGCCGGGTTGTAGAGGATGTAGTTCTCTTTGGTCAGCCATTTAAAAAACGCTTTGATCGGGATAAGCCGTTGTTGCTGAGTTGCAAAACTCAGAGGATCACCATTGGTTTTACGGTAGTGGAACAGGTGCCTTCTGTAACGCTCCAGAATCGGCCTGGTGATGTCTTGCGGTCTGTTGAGGTCCCGCTCATTGCACCAGACAGCAAAACGACTCAACGCACGTTTCCTGCTAATCACGGTCTGGTCACTCAGACCCATCGCAGCACTCCACTCCAGGAAG
>JAAEMS010000387.1 GCA_024225275.1 Actinomycetes bacterium | reverse complement strand
TCAACGGAAATGAGTGTCCCGACATCGGCATCACCCAATGTGTAAGTTGATGCAGTTGCGCCGCCGATTGCGACACCATTACGCAGCCACTGATAGGAGAAGGCACCAAGACCGTCTGCATCGGAGATACCACTGGTATCAGCAGTCAGGATCTGGTCCTCGGTGACCGTACCTGTGATGGTTGGAATGCCAACCGGTGCGTCATTGATATTGGTGACAGCTGCAGTCTGGGCGGAGGTCAAAGGACCCTCACTGGTGCCATTGCCATCAGTGTAACTTACTTCCACACTTATCAGGGTCCCTACATCGGCATCACCCAGGGTATAGGTGCCTGCAGTTGCTCCACCAATGGCCACGCCATCACGCAACCACTGATATGAGAATGCACCAAGGCCATCCGCATCGGAGATACCGCTGGTATCGGCGGTGAGGATCTGGTCCTCGGTTACCGTACCGGTGATGGTGGGAATGCCAACCGGTGCATCATTGATATTGGTGACAGCTGCAGTCTGGGCTGAAGTCAAAGGACCTTCCGCGGCTCCCTGTCCATCTGTATAGGAGACCTCAACGGAAATGAGTGTCCCGACATCGGCATCACCCAATGTGTAAGTTGATGCAGTTGCGCCGCCGATTGCGACACCATTACGCAGCCACTGATAGGAGAAGGCACCAAGACCGTCTGCATCGGAGATGCCGCTGGTATCAGCAGTCAGTATCTGGTCTTCTGTTACTGTACCGGTGATAGTTGGAACACCGACGGGTGCATCATTGATATTCACCACGGCTGCAGTTTGTGCTGATGTTAAAGGACCTTCCGCGGTTCCCTGTCCATCTGTATAGGAGACCTCAACGGAGATGAGTGTACCCACATCGGCATCACCCAGGGTATAGGTGCTTGCAGTTGCTCCACCGATTGCCACGCCATTACGCAACCACTGATATGAGAATGCACCAAGGCCATCCGCATCGGAGATAC
>JAAEMS010000386.1 GCA_024225275.1 Actinomycetes bacterium | reverse complement strand
TTGTGCACCGGGGCGGCCTCTTCGTTGGATTCCCATAGCCTCGCCGAGGCAGCCGCCATGGTGTCGATGTGCGCATCGGGTTGCTGGATGTGACGGTTCAGGTCTTCGAGCGAGGTGGTGAACTCATCGAGTGCCTCACACGCCTTCTGGACCTGGGTAGGGGTCACCCACGGTCCAGGTACCGCGAAGAGTTGACCGTTGAGGAACTGTCTGATCACGCTGCCACTGTCGGCCGGGTCGGTGTTGCGCATGGCGATCTGTCGGGTGGCGTTGTCGGCCGATGGGCCATCGGACCAGGGGCTGTGCTCGGGGTCCGGTGGATCCGCCCGATCCGGGTAGCGCTTGGAGAGTTCGGTGAAGACTTGGGCGGCTTGTTCATCGGAGCGAGGGGTTGGTCCCTCCCAGACCGCCAGGTCGTAGGTCATGTGCTCAGTCTTCCTCGGCCAGTGTGGTCATCGAACCGGTATCGGCTGTGGTCGCAGGGGGTGGACGGTATGAGCGGCCCTGGAACCGTGGAGGCGGTGGATCCCTCAGGTTTCAGCCTGGTTGCGCACCGCGACTGGGAAGCCCATGCCGACGTGCTCGCCGTCGGCTGAGCACGAGGACAGCAGGCGGGAAGTCCTCCTGTTCGATCTCGTACATCAGTCGGCCGGGGCCAAGGCGACGGGTGGCGCGACGATCGATCCCCTGTAGATCGTGCCTCCCGCCTGGGGCTCGGACGCGAGGACGGCCACCCGTGACTCCGGTCCGCTGTCTGCTGCCCCGTAGAGCCGAGCTCTGGCGCCAACGAGATACCCGACGACTCCCACGTGAGCGCGGCCAGCCCACCGTCGAGGAAACACCCGACCGCTGGTTGCTGGCAAGTCATCGGTGGGTGGTTGGTCGCTGGTGGCCAAGCGCCAATCCCATGTCAACGGAGAGATCACAGCCCGCACGGCGTACTCCATGCCGACACCTACGATCGCCCTCAGGCT
>JAAEMS010000385.1 GCA_024225275.1 Actinomycetes bacterium | reverse complement strand
GCGGGGCGAGCCAGGGGTGTTGGTGTTTCTCGGTGGGTTGTCACCCGGCGGGCGGGTCGGTGACGTTGTAGGGATTGTGAGTATGGATGAGGTGGCCGCGGTCTATGCCAAAGATGCTGAGGCGTTGACCCGGTTCGCGGCGTCCCTGGTTGGACCTACGGATGCCGCCGATGTGGTCTCCAAGGCCGTCCTGGATGTGCTCAGGGCTCGACCGGATCATGTGAGAAACCTTCGCGCCTACCTGTATCGGGCGGTAGCGAACGAAGCCAAATCTCACTGGCGCTCACACCAACGACGCCGCCGCCGCGACGCCCTGGCTGCGAGCTCCCAAACCTCAACCGAGCCACCCGAAGTCGCAGGTCTTGTCGCCGAGTTCAGCGTGTTGAGCCCTCAACAGCGCGCCGTTGTTCATCTCACCTACTGGGAAGACCTCACTCCTGCGGTGGTGGCGTCCCGGTTGGGTGTGAGCGAAGGAACCGTGCGCCGCCAGCTGGCGCGGGCCCGCAAGAAACTGTCGGAGGTCCTGTCATGAACGCCCCCACCGAGGAACAGCTTCGTCGAGCCCTCGAGGTCTTGGGTGACGCCGCCCTACCAGCCCGCCCGTTCGAGGAAATCACCAACCCCGGACCCGCGACCACCGTCGCCCACCAGTCCCGGCCACGACTCGTCGCGGTGGCGGTAGCCGCACTAGCGGCGATCGGTCTACTCGGCGGCGGGCTCTGGTTGAGTTCCAACCGTTCCCAGCCCACTCAGGGAGTGACCGCCAGCGGTGGATCCGACGCCGGGCCAACCACCGTGACCTCCCCAGCCGACCCCAGCGCTGTCAGCGTCGCCGTTCCCGGGCTCACCGATCCCACTGACAGCACCCCCAGCGAGCCGGCCCAAGCGTTCGCTGACACAGTCCGAGAGGCTCTGGGCGACCTGGGCGGCTGGAGTTTGGAGCTCCAAGAAGCCCACACCCGCACCACCAACACCGGTGAACCGGTCCAGTTTGCTCACTTCCGCGACGACCAGCGCCGACTATTCATCCTGGCCGGCGACCCCGACCTGCTCGACGCTACACCCGGGCTGATCGACCAGCTCACCCCAGGACCCCCCTCTCCGCGGGGCACGGCCTGGATCTGGCCCGACACCACAACCCGCCGGTCCGTGGCGTTAGTGACCACCGAGCGGACCTTGATCGTGGCCAGCGAACCCATCGAGGCCACCGCCACGGCCCCACCCACCGACGAACTCGTTGCCCTCGCCCACGAGGTCACCGACGCCCTCGACCAGACCACCGCACCCTTCACCACCCAGCCTGGGGTACCGATTGCGCCGAACCCAGCCGAACGGGTCGACTCCAACAGCTTCGAACTGTCGACCGACTGGGGCCAACTCCAACTCGAGGTCCACTGGACCGAACCCGACCCTCAACACAGCCCCTGCGGATCAATCCTCGCCTTCGACAACAACACCGGCCGCTGGGTCGAACGCTGGAGCTTCCGGACCGACAAAGCCGACCGCCAGCAAACATCGGCACCCGAAGACCTAGCCGACTGCGAGGACGTGAACGCAGCCGGATCCGGCCCCGACCTGGTCAGCCTGTCAGAGGACATGCGCGCCGAACCCAATCTGCTGTTGTGCTGGTTCCCCCACACCGACCACGGCTGCGAAACCCTCCTGCCCCACGAACTGGTCATGGCCGACCCCATCCTCATCTGGGAAGACGGCGGCCTGTTCATCCGGCTCACAGGCATCGAAGTGCACGGCTACCAAACCCACCCGCTACCGCCAATCACCGAAGACGAACTGTTCAACCCCCCATTCGACCTACTTGTCCTCTACCTGAACAACCGCCCCGAAGGCGGAAGCAACCTCAGCGCCTCACCCCAAGGCGTGCACGGAATCCGCATCGGCAACCACCCAGCCGGCCGCGACCTCACCTTCCGACTCGACTTCGAAACCCCCGAAGGCCACCTCATCGCCACCTCAGGCGACTTCACCCTCCAAGTCCCACCCCAATGACCAACGACCACCCCACCACTACCACCCCGGAACATCGCGACCAGCCCCTCGTGATGGACCACACGAGACGGCACCTTGTTGTGGGGCTGCGCGAACTGCCCGAGATACTCACAGCCCCATATTGTCCGCCCGATATCCCGCTCCCGACCGTCCCAATGCGCCGGTTCGGTGGCGGCCACGAACCAGCACACCCGATGAGACCTTCGGGGCGGAACCATCGCCCGGTGTAGATGCGGGGCCCGACCTCAGGTCTGTTGGAATCGAAGCGTCAGACCCACCTGGTACGGTCGCGTCGTGGC
>JAAEMS010000384.1 GCA_024225275.1 Actinomycetes bacterium | reverse complement strand
GCTCACGCCAGGTCTGATTGGGCGTTGATGGTGTAGTTCCATTCGCCGTGGAAGTCGTGTGGGTGGAGTGGGACTGCGGCGAGTTCGGTGTCGGTGATGCGGACGCCTTTGGCGTACCACTCGGGGTCGTGTGCGGCTTGGATGGTGAGTCCGGTGCTGGTGGTTGTGGCGGAGATCAGTTCGATGATGGTCCGCAGGCTGGTGAGTGGACGGCCCCGCCAGTTCATCGTGATGAAGGAGAACATGCGGTGCTCTATCCGGTTCCACTTCGAGGTGCCGGGCGGGTAGTGACAGACCGTGATGTCGAGCCCGGTCTCGGCCGCGAGTTGGGCGAGGTGAACTTTCCAAGCGCGGAGCCGGTAGCCGTTGGACCCGCCGGCATCGGCGGTGATCAACAGCCGTGTCGCGTTCGGGAACCGGTCACGACCCATCTGGTTCCACCAGGCCCGGATCGAACCGACCGCGAACTCGGCGGTGTCGGCGACGTCTCCGACCGACACCCAACCTTGGTTGTTCGCGACGTCATAGATCCCATAGGGGACCGCTTTCGCGAACTCGCCCAATGCCCGGTCGGCGAAGTCGTGAACCTGTACCCGTTCGGGTTCGCCTTCGGGTGACCATTCGTTGCCACCGTTGGCGTAGTCGCCGATCAACTCCTTCTTCTTCGTGTCGACACTGATCGCCGGCTGGTCGGCATCAATGAAGCTCCCAGCGACGTCGTTCAGGTAGCGGAACTGGGCATCACGGTCCGGGTGCTGACGGCCCTCGGTGACTTTCGCGTTGGCCTGCAACGAATAGCCGAGCTGATGCAACAAACGCAGAACCGTGCGCGATGACACGTCATAGCCGCGGGCGACAAGCTCACGGGCCAGCTGGGTGGACGACTTCGATGTCCACCGCAGCAGCGACATCGGGTTGCCCCGCGTGTCGGGATGAACCAGTTCATCGAGCTCAGCCAACAGGCCAGGCTGTTTGTCGATCAAGGGTTTGTCCCCGCCGCCAACAGCCCGTAAACGATCCGACGGTTCGACCCCAGCGGCCACCTCGGACGCAGCTTTGATCACCGTGTTGCGACTCATCCCCGACGCCGTTGCGACCGCAGTCTTGCCACCCCGCCCGAACATCTCCGCTGCCGCACCGGCCACAACACGCCGCTGCACCTCGTTCATATGCGGCAACACCACCTCGAAGAAACGCGCGAGCCCGTCCGGTGTCACCTCCACCGCATCAGACTACACCGCGCGTACTAACCTGGCGTGGACCCT
>JAAEMS010000383.1 GCA_024225275.1 Actinomycetes bacterium | reverse complement strand
TTCAAGTTAGTGTAAACTAAACGTTTTTCAAATTCGCCTTCAAGCACTTTGAAAGTAAGAGCGATATACTTGCCATCTTTCGCTTTTGTAGATTTAAGCTCAGATTTGGTAATTTCCGCTTCTTGCCAGCCAGCAGGGATCGGCTCAAAAGAACTTGATTGAGCTTCTTCAGGGATAAAAACATTTGGTAATAATGCCATGGTACTAGTTTCCTATTTATTTAAGTTTAGGGTTGGTTTTTGCTTTCTTAATTTTAGCAAATAATTCAGTAAGATTGGGTACATCATCAATCGAGCCTGCATATTCACCTTTGGGGTCAAGTGCTCCACTTCTATCCTTAGCAAAAGACTTTCTGCCAGGTTTTGTTTGTAGAAATGGAACACCTTTACGGTCTATCTGCATGTGAAATAACTCATCAACTAGATAAGGCACTTGCTTGTTAAGTTGTTTGCCTGGTAAAAGCAAATCTTTACAAACAAAAGCTCCATCTTCATCAAATATATCATCTTCTTTACAGGTAAAGACTGTATTCTTGCCTTTGATATCACGAAATCTTTTAAGCATAGGTATCATAGCTTGAGCTAAAGCAGCATATGCCTGTCTTCCATCTTTGTGATCTGGAAGTATTTCAGTTATCAAAGCCTCTGCTATCTCTGAAAGAGAATCTAAGCAGATTGTTTTGTACTTTTTATCATTTTTCAAGAGCCTGTAAGCTGAATCAAGATCACTTAGAGTTTTAATCTCTATGAAATCACAGTCTACATCACTAATAGACAACAAGCCCTCTTCAGCGGAAATAAGTATTGGGCTTGGAGCAGTGGCACACAAGCGAGTTTTACCTACACCTGGTCCACCATAGACTACACACTTAACACCATCGAACTCTACTTCAGAAGTGTTTCTTATTTTAATAGCCATTAGTTGACCTCCACATAGCCTTTAGGGTAATACTTCATAGATGAAGAATCCCAAAAATCTTCAGGATGCTCCATACAGAATTGCCTGCCAAATAATTCAAAAGCTTTTTCACGACCATCTTCAGCAGAATCTGATGTAATCACAGCTACAGTATCTTTGTCCAATGTCCTGCCATTGATTACATGAGAGTGGTTTTGCCCGAATGTTACATAAGTTTTAATAGCCATTACAATTCCTCTATTTTAAGAGTAGGCATGGCAGGTGAAACAATTACACACTCATCAAGAGCTTCTTTCTCATCTAGCTCCAGAGCGTTATACTTTGACATAACTAAACTTGGCTTGTGAGCTATACAGCTAAGTTCAGCTTCACTAAGTGTTGCAATGTTTTCTTCTAAGCTAGCAGCATCAAGCTTATAGCTAAATTTAAAAGAACCTTTTATTTTGAGATCATTAAACTCGGCAGTCTCATTTCCTGATATAGTGCCAGGAAAAGCAGTTTCAAGAAGTTGGACTCTAAGCTTTGCTTCTTTAGCTTTCCACTCAGTTAATTGCGCCTTGGCTTCTATGTAATCGCTAACAAGCGTTCTGTTCTCAATCGTGTCTAACATAAGTATTCTCCAGTATTAATGTTTAAATAAGAATTTTATTATACTATATAAAAGAGCGAGCTACTAATAACTATTTATTATAAGTAACTCGGTTTTTATTATTAATAGAACTTTTTAATGCCAGCCTCTAACAAAAGTATAGGAAGTACACTGTCTTTAACTTTGGTATTCTCGAATACACTATTAAGTAAGTTGACAAGCCTATCCGCTTCGAGGTCGTAGAAGCACAGTGGCTTTAGCAAAGCGTTTATTTTATAGAACTTAACTAGCACAGGGTTTTCTCTACTTCCTGCCAGTCTATAGTCCCCAAAGGCTATACCTTTATCTCTTAGTGTTTTAATTTTAGAGTCACTAGATAGCAATATTGTTTTATAAGACATTGTTTTATTATCCTTTTGTTTAAGTATTCTGGTTAAAGTATTCTAGGTTTACCCGTTTATTATACGCTATATAAGGCTATACCGTTAGAACTTTGTGTTATAAGCTTATAACGAAAAGGAATAAGACTTCGGCTTATATATAGGCTATACTAGATAGGCTTAAATTAATTTTAACAACTTAACCAATTGGGGTTTTAAATGAGTTATGATATAACATACTTTAAAGGCAGCCACAGGAATACAAAAGGGGGAGACTGCTGGTCTTTCGATGTATTTAAGGAGCTAGCTGATGAGTTCAAAGTCTGTGCTAAAGGAGCTAAGCACTCGGCTTATGTTGTAAGAGGGGAGTTGAAGAATGGAGAACGTAAAGATGCTAACATGTCAGTTAGTAATCTTTTAGTTATTGATGGTGATGAGGGCTTGAGAGGTAAAGAACTATGTAGTCCAAAGTCAGTACATGAGGCTCTATTAGAGCTTAATATTAACCATTTCATTTATACCACGCACAGCCATTCCGCTTCAGTGAATAAGTTCAGAGTATTCATTGCTGCTACCACTTACAATAAGCAATCTCTTAAAGCTAATAACAAATCTATTCTAAAGTTATTGGCTGGCAAAGATTGTAAAATCAAAAACGTTAAAGAAATGGGCGCTTGGTCTCAGCCTTGGTTTGTACCAACTAGAGATAATCCAGAAGATGGGTTGTTTGAGCATTATAGTTTTACAGATGGAAATGATTGGGAGTCAATACATGTCGAAGAGAACAAGACAGAAGCTGAGACGCAGACGTCAGAGAGCAGAGCGGAGGGTGGAGAGAGCCTTGATGAGCTCTATGAAAATATCAGATCAGGAAAAGAGTATCACGAATCCCTTAGAACCATTAGCTATCAGTATATCAAAGATGGAATGTCCGCAGCTAATTGTAAGGCAATACTTAGAACTATGCTTGATGGGTCGAGTGATGCTGGAAGTGAAAGATGGAAAACTCGTTACAATGACATAGACAGGCTAGTAGATGGCGCTGTAAGCAGGAAAGATGATGAAACTAAGTTTGGAGAAGCTCCAAAAGAGTATGTTCCGTCTAATGTCCCATCGTTTCCGCGTGGAGTCTTGCGGACTTTACCAGAGCCTTGGCCTCAAATATATGATATGTACGAAAGTGTAGCTCGTGAGCCTATAGAAGCGCTGTTAGTTCCTACTGTATTGAGCAGTATGGCACACTTTCTTTGTAATAAATATCAGACTTTTGAAGAAAAGAATCTAAATCTGATGTTTTTAAACCTCGCACCGAGTAGTAGTGGTAAAGATGCTAACAGTACAAGCGTACTAAACGGCTTAAGCAAGAAGTTTAGAGTTGGCGCTGTGAGTGATCCATTCGTCAGATTCAGTCAATACTATACTACTGTAACAAGTGATACTTCATTTATGGAGGCTTTCAAGGATAATGACTTCTTTTGGGTAGATACTGAGGTTACAAACTTCTTCAAAATGATGTCTAACAGCGGAGGCAACGCAAGTGTAAGCGGTGTAAGCACTAAGATTATCGAAGTTGGTAACGGTGTAGGTCTTTCCGCTAAGAAGAAAGCTGGCAAAGATGGTAATTCTGAGGGTATTCCTAACCCTAACTGTCAAATATTGTTCTATGCTCAGCCTGATACTATAAGTGAATATCTTAATATGGACATGATAGATAGCGGTTTATTCGGTAGACCTATAATGAGTATCAGTGATGTAGAAAGAAAGGGCAGACCTCGTATGTTTAACAACAGTAAAAGCAGGAGAATGACTGATGTTAAGCTAGATGAAGAGATTATGAAGTTCTGTATCCACCTTGGTGAGATATCAAAAGTAACAAATATCTTTATTCCCCACACTATAATACCTACAGATAGTGAAATAGATACATTAGAAGAGTGGTATGGACGTGAAATGTGGCCATTAATGGAAGCTGATGAGGTTATGAACATAATTCTCAGGCGGATAGGCATACCGTTTGAACAAACCTGGTCTGTAATTATAGCTGTAATTAGAGAATGGGAACTGTTCAAATATGGAAAAGTAGAGACTAAATCTATTGGCTGTGAGAAATTATTGCCGCTATTTGAATTCTGGAAAGATTGTAAGATATATGCAGTCAAAGAATTAGTCAATGATAATGTTGATCCGCTGGTTGAAGCTATAATTGGAGTCTGTAGAGATATCATGAATAAGAAGTGTCAACCAAGTAAAGTAGGTCATCGCAATGCTATAAAAGAGTCTAAGATACCAATATCATATCTTTATGAAGTCCTGAAGAATAGAAGTAAGCTGCTTAAAAGTATAGATCTTGGTCATATGGGACTTAATGCAAAACTTAATATAACGATAGATGGCATGGTAAAAACTGGCACTCTTAGTAAAGTTAAGATTAAAAGTATGGAGTGTGTAGCATTTCCGCTCTTGTGATCATAGGTGAGAAATAGCACCAAAAGCCATTAACTAAAAGTTTAAGTTTAAAAGTAAAAAAGAGTTAAGAGAGATAAGAGGGATAAAGAGAGATACGGGCTATCTCTCCTGTAGCCCTTATAGGGCGTGGGCTAGAGCGATTTTAGGTGGAGAGATAGATACCCCACGCGCCCACGCCCGCCCACACCCCTTTTTAAAAACCTATCTCTAAATATATATATATGTATAGGTGTATATCTAAAGGGCTTCGGGAGAGATTTTTTTTATCTCTTTGTATCTCTATTAGCGCTTATTAACGTTTTTAAGAGGAAAAAATCGAATGTATGAAATTTACCTACCAGTACCGCCTACTGTGAATAATTACTACGTAAAAACCAAACGAGGCGTATTTATTAGTCAGAAAGGACGCAAGTTCAGAGCGGAAGTTGAAGAAGCAGTCAATGAGCAGTTGCCTGGTGTTTACATAGATGATAAGATGTTGGTGGAGGTTGTATTCTACTTTCCTGACAAACGGAAACGGGATCTGGGCAACTATGATAAAGCACTAATGGACGCACTTACAGAGTGTGGGCTTTGGGAAGATGATAGTTTGATTGACCAGCAATTTTTCTATAGAGGGGAGTTGCACAAAGGGGGATTGGTATTCTTGAGGATATCAGAAGCTGGCCCATTATTGAGGGTGGACCAGCGTTTGCCTGAGGACTAAGCTTTGTAGTTTTTCCAAGTATCATACATTTTGATAAGCTTTGGAACAATGTCGTCATCAGACAAGAAGAACTGTCTGGTGTCGCCTGCCCAACCACCTACAAAGTAATCTCCAAAATGCATATGAGTGGACTCATCAGAATCACCAACTTGTACATTTAGGTGCTCAGTACACCAGAATAAAAAATCCTGTATTTCAGTCTGATTCATTATATCAACCCCTTAATAAGTTCAACATGAGACAGAACAATATCTATCACCCCCATGCGCTCTGCCTCTACACTAGGGCAAAATACCGCCCATGCCAATAACAATACTAAAGCCACAAAACCAGATAATTTACTTAACATTACACTTCTCCGATAGATAAGCGGAATATATCCGCTATTATATTCGATTCTACCCCCTAGAATAGCGATTCTATAGGGGTAAAATCTATTAAGTATACTAGGGCTAGACTTTAGAATTTTCTAGCCCTATTTTAGCTTATATTAAGCCGCGTTCTTAAAATAGTCCGAGTAAGCGGCAGTAAGCTCTTCGTCGTTTAAATACGACACTTTATCGGGGTGGATAGTTTTTACTTTACGCTTCCCAGCCCTAGCCTTTTTAAGCTTATCCCAAGCCGCTTTTATCGCATCTTCTCGCTCGCTCGTTTCCGCTTCGGCTTCGGCTTCGGGTGCGGCTTCCACTTTAGACTCCCAAATTGTACTAGCTAAAGAGTGGATATTTAAGTAGTGTGAAAGGTGTTTCTTTACGTTGTCCGAAGTCTCACCGAATTCGCCTGTGCCTTTAATATACTGGGTGGCTTCTTCGGTGGTTCTAGGATTAGCGGCTAACCACTCGTAATATTCCGCTGCGAATCCTTTAGCCTTTTTAGCACCGCCTAAGCTTTTAAATGCTTCGGTAATATCCTTAGCGGAAAAGTCTTCCAATACTAGGTACGCTCTAACTTTCTTATCGTTTAAGCCGCTGTTACGTAATTCTTCGATTCGATTTAATATAGACATCTTTTTTTCCTTTAGTAGTATTCGTTAGTATTCGATTATAGATAAGCGCTTATCGCTTAACTGTCACCTATTATACGTACCTATTTAGCTAAGTAAACAATTCATTAACAAATAACTATAATTATTTAATCTAAGTATATAACTGAATCGAATAACCCTAGGCAATA
>JAAEMS010000382.1 GCA_024225275.1 Actinomycetes bacterium | reverse complement strand
AGATGACGAGGACGAAGCGACACCGAACACCGCAGATCGCGGCCAACCCATCGACCTCAGTGAGACCACTCAGTTGTAGTTCTCTGACACAGACGCAGCGCTCACCCTCGAGGTAACGACCGGGGTGACCGAGATCGAACGAGTGCAGATCTACCTCCGGCTACCGGGAGTCGATTCGGGTCACGACGATGACAATGGCCCCCTCGATGGCGCCGATCTCCTCCTCGAGGCGGACCGGCTGCGAGAGTACGATCCGATGGACTGCGATAGCCCCAAATGGTGCTGGCAGTCGGCAAGCTCGGCGGTACTGGCCCAGTATCAGGAACAGGCCGTCGCGTCCGACGCCACCTCTACAGTCGAGTGGACGGTACCGCTCGAGGACCTCGTCGTCTGTTTGGACGACGCCGAGTTGGTCGTTCGACTGGAGTCGGCGACCGATGGCAACCACGAGCTTGGGCCGGTCAAGCTCACAGGGATCCCCTGTCCACTGACGGAACCGGCCTTCGATCGAACCTCCGCGCTGTCGTGCAGTCCGGCGCTCTGGGCGGGCCCAGCTGGACCGACCCAGACGGTGACTGCCTTCACAGTGCCTACGAGATCTACTTCTCCGGCTAGCTCGGCTCGAACTGCTGCTCGTGTCCAGCGACAATATGACGGCCAGATCGTGGCCGGGCAACGACAACTCGACCGCCGGGGATTCTGCACCCACCGGCCGGCCGCGGCCTCCGGGCCAGAACGCTCGACGCTGCCCGCGTGTGTCTCGGCCCACCAGTCCCGAACGGTTGGTTCCAACCTCGCGGAGGGCATGCCGGTACGGCCGGAGGCCGGCGTCTCTGAAGGCGGCGCTACGCCTACAGCTCCGGATGCCGAATCATGTCACTACGCCGGGGTTCACCAGCACGGTTTCCCGCTCGCCGAGCTCCTCACGCTGCAACGAAACGGCGTGGACCCGAGCCGCAAGACTCGAGACCAGGCGCCACGGACGGGGCGTCAAACACGCTCTGGAACCCCGAAACGCAGAGCGGCCCTGCTCACCGCAGCCCTTCAGAAGGACCCTGGTTCGAGCAAGACCGCCATGGTGGACCGTACAAGACTTGAACTTGTGACCTCTCGCGTGTGAGGCGAGCGCTCTAGCCAGCTGAGCTAACGGTCCGTGGAGGTCAGAAGCGTAGCGGACCGGCCCTCCAGGTCCTACCGGTTGCCGGTCAGCGATAGGTGCGGAGCTCGACCGTGATGCCGTCGGGGTCGTGGACATAGACCGCGTGGCCGTGGCCCTGGGCGCCGAACACCCGAGCCGGGCCCCGCTGCACGTCGAACCCGGGGTCGTTGGCAATGTCTTGGAGCTCCGGGCCTTCGAACACGACGCACAGATGATCGAGGGTGCCATCAGGTCGGGTGGCGTCAAGGGTGTCGGGGTCACCCGCGAAGAAGTCGATGATCGTGGTGGCGTCGATGCGCACCGACGGGAACGGCACCTCGCCCTGACGCCACTGCTCGATGCGCATCCCGGGCAGGCCGAGCTTCTCTTGATACCAGGCCAGCGACCGTTCGACGTCGGCGACCCGCAGGACGATGTGGTCGAGCCCGGTGACCCGGATGGGCGGTCGGTCAGTCATGTCGAGACCCTACCGCCGCCAGAAGGCCCGGCTCATGTCACACATGCGGCGACGTCGGCGGCCGGCAGGTCGAGGAGTTGGGTACCCGCCGGGCAGGGTCCGCCGAGCGGGGCCATCACCGCGATCTGGCCGTCGTTGGTTTGATCACAGTCCATGACCAGGAAGGATCCGCCCGATGTGAGACGAATACAGGTGCCCGGCGCCAGTTCATCGACCATGTCGGGAACGGGGACGCCGGAGGTGGGCCGCGTCGGCCGTCCGGCGCCGGACCCCGAGGCGTAGGCGGTGAACACGAAGATCCCGCCCAGGACAGCCACGGCGAGAACCCACGGGACCCGGCCCATCAGGTGGGAGCCGGCCTCGGAACCTGACGGCGCCGTGGGGGTGTACTCGGCCCGGGGCTGGGCAGGGGCCGACCGGGGCGGGGTCTGGGTGCGCCGCTGATCGAGCAGGGCGGCCAGCTCGAGGTCGTAGCGGCGGCGGCGGGCCGGCGCGCCCAAGACCCGCCAGGCCTCGTTGACCTGGCGCATCTTGGTGCCCGGGTCGACGGCCCCACCATTGCCGATGGCGGTGCGGTCGGGATGATGGCGGCGGGCCAGGTCGAGGTAGGCGCGCCGAATATCGGTCTCGTCGGCGGTCGGTTGGACTCCGAGTACGTCATAGTGACTCCGGGCGGCCATCGGACCTCATGGTAGAACGCCGATCCGGTCGCGATCCCACCGGGTATTGTCCTGTCCGTCACCATTCTCGGGAGGTCGAACCATGAAGTTGTCTCTGGGCGCTGGTTATTGGAGTGCGGGCCCGCCGGCCGGCATCGAAGACCAGATCGCCGAGGCCGAGAAACTCGGTTTCGACACGGTGTGGACGGCTGAGGCCTACGGCTCCGACGCCCTCACCCCGCTGGCTTGGTGGGGCTCGAAGACCGAACGCCTCGGCCTGGGCACCTCGATCATCCAGCTGTCGGCTCGCACTCCGGCGGCCACCGCCATGGCCGCCATCTCCCTCGACCACCTGTCGGGTGGACGGTTCAAGCTGGGTCTCGGGGTCAGCGGGCCCCAGGTCGTCGAGGGTTGGTACGGCCAGCCCTACCCCAAACCCCTGGCCCGCACACGCGAGTACATCCAGATCGTGAGGGCCATAGTCGACCGCGAGAAGCCGGTCGAGTTCCACGGCGACCACTACGACCTGCCCTACCCCGGCGGCACCGGGCTCGGGAAGCCGCTCAAGGCCACCGTGCACCCGTTGCGGGCCGAGATCCCCATCTATCTGGGCGCCGAGGGCCCCAAGAATGTCGCCCTCACCGCCGAGATCGCCGACGGCTGGCTCCCCCTGTTCTTCGCTCCCAAGGACAACCAGTTCTACGCCGACGCCCTGGCCGAGGGCTTCGCCCGCCCCACCGCCCACTCCAACGCCGACGACTTCGACGTCCAGTGTGTGGTCTCGTTCGTGCCCGGCGACGATGTCGAGCGATGCGCCGACATGATCCGTCCGATGCTCGCCCTCTATGTGGGCGGCATGGGCGCCAAGGGCCGCAACTTCCACTACGACGTGTTCTGCCGGATGGGCTACGAACAGCAGTGCGAGACCATCCAGAAGCTCTACCTCGAGGGCGACAAGAAGGCGGCCACCGCCGCGGTTCCCACCTCGATGGTGGAAGACATCGCCCTCATCGGCCCGCCCGACAAGATCCGCGACGAGCTCGGGGCCTGGGACGAGACCGTGGTCGACTGCCTGGTCGTGTCGGGCCCGGTGCCCCTGCTCCGCCAGGCCGCCGAAATCATCCTCACCCGTTGACCGAATGCTGACGGTGCTGACGGGGTCAGACCCCTGATCGCCGATAGGAGCCAGACCTCTTCAGGCCAGGAGTGCGGCGGCGATTCGTTCGAGGCCGGCCACCCGGCTGGCCTTGATGAGCACGGCATCGCCCTCGCCCACCGGACCCAGAACGGCCAGGGCCGCATCGATGTCGGGCACCGGTTCGATGCCGTAGGCGTCGGTGCCGACCACGATGACCTCGAGCCCATCGTCGACCAGACGACGGGCGATGGCCCGATGCTCCTGGTCGGCTCCCTCGCCGAGCTCGGCCATCACGCCGATGATGGCGACCCGACGCGGGGCCGCAACGGCCGCCAAGGAGTCGAGGGCAGCCAGCATCGAGGTCGGGCTGGCGTTCCACGCGTCATTGATCACCACGGCCCCCGAGCTGGTACGACCGACCTCCATCCGCCAACGCGACAGCTCGGCGTCGGCCAGGCCCGCCACCGCGTCGTGGAAGTCGACCCCGGCCACAACCGCGGCGGCTAGGGCCGCAGCCGCGTTGACCGCGTTGTGGGCCCCACGAACCGGCAACACGACTTGGGCCCGACCCCACGGGCTCACGATGGTGAAGCGGGGTCGGAGGTCACGGTCGATGGAAATGTGCTCCGCCCTCACGTCCCCCTTCGCGGCGCCAAAGGTGATGACTGTTGCCCCCGTTTGCGCCGCCATGCTCGCCACTCTCTCGTCGTCGGCGTTGAGAACCGCGAATCCGTGGCCATCGAGTGACTCGACCAGCTCCCCCTTGCCCCGGGCCACCTCGTCGATCGAGCCGAAGAGCTCCGTGTGGACCGCCGCCACCAGGGTGACGACGGCGATGGTGGGCCGAGCGATGGCGCACAGTTGGGCGATGTGACCGACGCCGCGCGCCCCCATCTCGACGATGACCGCCTCGGTGGTGTCGGGCGCGTTGGCGAGCGTGAGAGGCAGACCGAGCTCATTGTTGTAGCCGTGGGGGCTGGCGTGGGTGCGCAGGCCGGCGTTCATGGCTGCTACCGCGAGATCCTTCACCGAGGTCTTGCCCACCGACCCGGTGATACCCACGACGGGACCCTCGATCCGATGCCGGGCCCTCGCCCCCAAGCCCATCAGGGCCGGACCGGTGTCGCCGACCCGTACCGCCGGGTGGACGCTGTTGGGCCGAACCGTCAGATGGGCGGCGGCACCACCAGCGATCGCGGCATCGATGAACTCATGGCCGTCGCGACCAGCCACGATGGGCACGAACAAGCTGCCCGGAGCGACGGCGCGGCTGTCGATGCCCACCCCGTCGACGATGAGATCCGGGGTGGCACCCCCCACGAGCTCGCCATCGACGGCAGCAGCCACCTCGCCCAACCGGAATCGCACACCCCCAGTATCGCCCGCCCAGAACTGTCACCGACGGAGGCCCCTTCCCCACTACCGTTTGCCCATGCCCGAACCGCCACGGATCCGACTCATCGTCCTCTTCGGGGGACAGAGTGCCGAGCATGATGTCTCGTGCGTCACCGCGGCCCACGTTCTGCGGGCCATCGACACCGACCGGTTCGACGTGGTCCCGGTGGGCATCACCCGCGAGGGCGAGTGGGTGGTGGCGAACGACGCCCGAACCGCGCTCGAAGCCGGTGCCTCGGCCATTCCCGACCGCCTCGAGCCGAAGGGTGAGAGCACCGACTTCCGACCGGCCCTCGTCGGTACCGCAGCGGGCCTCGCTCCCCTCGATCCCAACGAAGAGCTGGTGGTGCTACCCCTCCTCCACGGTCCCCGGGGCGAGGACGGCACGGTCCAGGGTCTGCTCGAGCTGCTCGACCTCCCCTACGTGGGCCCGGGAGTTCTCGGCTCGGCCCTCACCATGGACAAGGCCAAGACCAAGGAGGTCCTGGATCGGGCCGGCATCCCCCAGGCCCGTTGGGTCACCCTCCGCGAGCACCTGCTCACCGACGACACCGCCCAGGAGGTCATCGACGAGCTGGGCCTGCCGGTGTTCGTCAAGCCGGCCAACATGGGCTCGTCGGTCGGGGTCAGCAAGGCCAACACCCTCGACGAGGTGAGGGCGGGCATCGAAACCGCTCTGCGCTACGACGACTGGCTCGTCATCGAGGAGAACGTCGAGGGCCGTGAGATCGAGATCGCCCTGCTCGGTGACCTCGAACTGCGCTGCTCGGTGCCCGGCGAGATCCGACCGGGCGCCGAGTTCTACGACTACGAGGACAAGTACCTCGACGGTTCGGCCGAGCTGTTGATCCCGGCCCCCCTGAGCGACCATGAGCGGGCCGAGCTCGAACGGTTGGCCATCGCCGCGGGCAACGCCCTGCGGGTCGAGGGCATGGCCCGGGCCGACTTCTTCCTGGCCAACGACGGCCGCTGGATCTGCAACGAGCTCAACACCATCCCGGGCTTCACCCCGATCTCGATGTATCCCCAGATGTGGCAGGCAACAGGGCTGGCCTACACCGACCTGATCACCGAGCTCATCGATCTGGCCCGGGCCCGCCACGCCCGCCGGTCGGCCAAACGAGACACGGGCCGTTAGCCCCCTGACTCAACCCCGTACCACCCAGCTACGACAAAGAGGTTGTGGGCGGGACGGACACAAGCGCGGGTGCGGACGAACCGGTTGCCAGGCTGCTGACTGGCGTCCTGCTGGGCCTGCTGGGCTGGCCGCCAGTTGGGTCGGCGCCGTCGACTGACACCGATCACCGACTCGAGCACCTCGCCACCGGCCGGCGGGTAGCCGTGATCTCGCAACGCGAAGGGCCGTCCTACGACCACTCGCGTTGCCAGATTCCGGGGCTCGGCGGGGGCTCAGGCGCCCTTCTTCTCCTTGGCAGCCTTGCTGCGGGCCAAGAGGGCGGCCAGACGGTCGTCGCCGCCCCCAGCATCGCCGCCGGATTCTTCTTTCTTGGCGGCGGCTTGGGCATCGGCCTTGGCCTTTTCGGCCGCCTCGGCCTCGAGCCGGTCGCGGTTCTCGAGATAGTGGTCCCAATCGCCTTCGGGCACGAGACGCTCGTGACCCACCGAGCCCATGCGCCGGCCGTTGTCGAAGGTCACCCAGTACTTGAGCCAGCTGAGGCCACTGGACATCCCGACCTTGCCGGCGGTGCCTTCGGGAACCCCGTTGAGGGTCGAGTTCAGCACCACGCGGGTGCCCTTCTTGAAGGTGTCGGTAGTCACGACGGCCACGGTAGCAGCGCGGTCCACCCGCCCCCAGCCTCAGCCGGCGCGCAGGGCGGCCTGGAGGAAATCGAGGAGCTCTCGCCGGCGGCGCACGGCAGTGCGCAGGGTGGGTTCCACCCCTACCGCGCGGAGGACCTCGACCTCGGTGACCGCGCCGATGACCGTCGAGTAGATCGACACCAGCAGGAGCCGGGCGTCGGTGGTGCGGATGGTGCCGGCGCTCATGTCCTGTTCGAGGGAGACCCGGGCCGCGTCGAGGAGGGGCTCGAGGGCCTCGGCCAGGCGGGTCGAGGCGGGCGGGCCCAACCGGGTGACCTCGCGAATCAGGCCGGGTAGTTCCGGCCGCTGAAGGCCAAGGCTGAACACCGTGCGCACGACCGCCTCGACGCGATCCCAGCCGATACGGGCCTGGGCGAGCGTGGCGGCCAGGGCTTGGGTCAGCTCGATGGCTGACCGGTCGATGACGGATTCGAGCAGACCCTCCTTGGAGCTGAAGTGGTAGAGGATCGTCTGCTTGGTGATGCCCAGCTCGGCCGCCAACCCGTCCAACGAGGTCGCCCCGTAACCCGGCCCACCGAACGAGGTAAGGGCAGCATCGAGAATGCGATCCGGGGTTCCCACTTACCGGATGGTAGAGAACCGGGTCGACAGGTGCTAGTAAAGGGACCGTGATCCCCCAGCGTCTCGCCGGAAAGCGGGTGGCAGTCACCGGCTCGACCGGCTTTCTCGGCACCGCGCTCGTCGAGCGCCTCCTGCGCGGCGTGCCCGATCTCCACCTCGTCCTGCTGATTCGGCCCGGTCGCCGCACCTCCCCTGATGCCCGGGCCAAGCGTGAGATCTTCCGCAACGACGCCTTCGACCGGCTGCGCGAGTCATTGGGCAGAGACGGCTTCGATGCCATGCTCGACGAGCGGGTCACCATCATCGCCGGCGATGTTGGTACCGACGGGCTGGGCCTCGACGATGACGGCCGCGCCGCGTTGGCCAACTGCGACATCGTCATCCACTCGGCGGCCACCGTGGCCTTCGACTCCCCCCTCGACGGGGCCGTCGAGGTCAACCTCCTGGGCCCCAGCCGTATCGCCCAGACCCTCCACGACCTCAACGTGTCACCCCACCTGGTCGCGGTGTCGACCTGCTATGTCGCGGGCAACCGGCGGGGCTCGGCGCCCGAAGAGCACGTCGCCGATAGCCCCTACTTCATCGACGTCGATTGGCGCCGCGAGGTCGATGCCGCCCGGCGGGGCCGGGCCGACGCCGAGGCCGAGAGCCGCAATCCCGAGATGCTCCGCCGCTTCCGCAAGGAGGCCGAACGCGAGCTGGGCGCCGCCGGTACCCCCCTGCTGGCCGCCAAGACCGAGCAGCGCCGCACCCGCTGGGTGAGTGACCGCATGGTCGACGCTGGCCGCTCCCGGGCCGCCTCGCTGGGCTGGCCCGACGCCTACGCGTACACCAAGGCCCTGGGCGAGCGGGCCCTCATGGAAACCAAGGGCGACCTCGATGTCAGCATCGTTCGTCCTTCGATCATCGAGTCGGCATGGGCCGAACCCCGTCCGGGCTGGATCCGGGGCTTCCGGATGGCCGAGCCCATCATCGTCAGCTACGCCCGCGGCCTCCTCAAACAGTTCCCCGGTATCCCCGAAGGCATCGTCGATGTCATTCCCGTCGACCTCGTGGTGGCTGCCATCTGCGCCGTCGCCGCTCGAGGCCCCCAGGGCGATCACGACATCGTGCAGGTGGCCTCGGGCTCGCGGAACCCTCTCCGCTACCGCCGCCTCGTCGACCTGGTGCGCAGCTGGTTCACCGACCACCCCCTCTACGACGCCGACGGCCAGCCCATCATCGTGCCCGAGTGGTCCTTCCCCGGCCGCGGGAAGGTGCAGCAGCAGCTCACCCGCGCCACCACCAACCTCCAACGGGTCGAGAGCGCTCTGCTCAAGCTGCCTCTGCGCGGCAAACAGGCGGCCTTCGCGGCCGGTCTCGAAGAGAAGCGCGAGCTGGCCGAGCGGGCCCTGGGCTACGTCGAGCTCTACGGTGCCTACGCCGAGTGCGAGGCCGTCTACGGAGTGGCTCGACTACTCGAGCTCGCCGAAGAGGTACAGGGGTCCGCCGCGGACGGCGACAGCATGGATCTGGATCCCATGGTGGTCGACTGGGACCATTATGTGCACGGCATCCATCTACCGTCGGTCGTCCACCACGCCCGGGTACGGACCAGCGCCGATGGCCGCCGTCCCGAGAACCGGACCCAGCGGCTCCGCCGCCAGGTTCTGGCCCCGGAACGCTCGTTCGCCGCTTTCGACCTCGAGAACACCCTCATCGCGTCGAATGTGGTGACCTCGTACGCGTGGCTGGCCAGCCGCCGCCTACCCCGCGAGGAGGTGCTTCGGCTCACACTCAAGACCTTCCTCGAAGGCCCCTCACTGCTGGCCCTCGACCGCCGCGACCGCACCGACTTCCTCCGCCACTTCTACCGGCGCTACGCCAACGCCCCGGTCGAGCAGCTCGAGGAAGACGTACAGGAGATGTTCAGCCAGCTGGTGCTCAGCAAGGCCTTCCCCGCCGGGCTCCGTCGGGTGCGGGCTCATCGGGCCGCCGGCCACCGCACGGTGCTGATCACCGGCGCCCTCGACTTCGTGGTCGCTCCTCTCGCTCCCCTCTTCGATGACATCATCGCCGCCGAGATGAGCGTCAACGGTGAGGGCGCCTACACCGGTGAGCTGACCGTGGTGCCGCCCACCGGCGAGGCACGCGAGCAGGCCCTCATCGACTACGCGGCCGAGCACGATCTCGACGTCAAGGAGGCGGTGGCCTACGCCGACTCGTCGTCTGACCTCCCCATGCTCGAAGCGGTCGGGTTCCCCGTAGCCGTGAACCCCGAGACCCGCCTCCTGGGCATCGCCCGCAAACGGGGCTGGCTGATCGAACCCTGGCAGAAGACCGCCGGCGCCCCCGATCGGCTCCTCCCCCTCGCCCCCAACTCTCGCTTTCGGAGAAGTGCATGACGAAGAGTCTGCGACCCCCTCGTCCGGGCTTCGTGCTCGACGTCGATCGGTCGACGCCCCCCATCCTCTTCCACCACGGTGAGGGCTTCCGGCTCGAGAAGCTGCCCCCAGGCCGGAGCCGAGTCATCTACCCGTCGGAACCGATGCCCGGCCTCGAAGACCCCGAGGCCGCCATCCAGCACGCCCTGCTGAACCCCCTGGGCGACTGCGATCCTCTTCCCGCCCTGCTCACTCCGGGCATGAAGCTGACCATCGCCTTCGACGACATCTCGCTGCCCTTGCCACCGATGCGGGCCCCCGACATTCGCCAGCGGATCATCGAGCAGGTCCTCGACATGGCCGCCGCGGCCGGCGTTGACGATGTTCACCTGATCGCCGCCCTGGCCCTGCACCGGCGCATGACCGAGGACGAGCTCCGCCACGCCGTGGGCGACCGGGTCTATGACGCCTTCGCGCCCCAGGGCCTGCTCTACAACCACGACGCCGAAGACCCCGACGGCATGGTGCTGCTGGGCGAGACCCCCCACGGCGAAGAAGTGCAGATGAACAAGCGGGCCGCCGAGAGCGACCTCATCATCTACGTCAACATCAACCTGGTCTCGATGGATGGCGGCCACAAGAGCACCGCCACCGGCCTGTCCGGCTACCAGGCCCTACGTCACCACCACAATGTGCACACCATGCACCGGTCGGCCTCGTTCATGGACCAGGACAACTCCGAGCTCCACACCCGCAACTGGCGCCAGGGCGCGATCATCCGCGACGCCGGGATCAAGATCTTCCAGATCGAGACCACGGTGAACAACAACACCTTCGGCGCTGACGGGCCCCTCTCGATGCTCCAGAAGCGCGAGTGGGAGTGGACGCCCCGCGACCGAGCTTCGTTCGCAGCCATGCAGGCGGGCCTCAAGCCGATGCCCCAGAAGGTACGGCGAAAGGTGTTCTCGTCGTGGCAGGCGCCCTACGAGATGACGTCGGTGCAGGCCGGCGAGGTCGAGGCCGTTCACAAGGTCACGACCGAAGAGGTCTACAAGCAGCACCTGGTACCGGTCCAGGGCCAGACCGACATCCTCACCATGGGGCTCCCCTACATCTGCCCCTACAACGTGAACTCGGTGATGAACCCCATCCTCGTGATGTGCTTGGGTCTCGGCTACTTCTTCAACCTCTACAAGGGCAAGCCCCTGGTGCGCGAGGGTGGGGTGCTCATCATGAGCCATCCCACGCGGTGGGAGTTCCACCCGGTCCACCACCCGAGCTACATCGACTTCTTCGAGCAGGTCCTGGCCGACACCACCGACCCCATCGAGATCGAGAAGAGATACGAGAAGCAGTACGCCGAAGACGAGTGGTACCGCCACCTCTACCGGACGTCCTACGCCTACCACGGCGTTCACCCGTTCTATATGTGGTACTGGGGTTCGTACGCCCTCAAACACCTGGGTGGTGTCGTGGTCGTGGGAGGCGATCCGCGGGCGGTTCGGCGCATGGGCTTCAAGCCGGCCAGTACCCTTCAGGACGCCCTCGAGATGGCTTCCGACGTCGTGGGCCCCCAGGCCTCGATCACCCATTATCACAACCCGCCGGTCCTGATGGCCGACGTCACCTGAGGCCTGGGTTGGTGAAGCAGCCGTGAAGCTCCCCGGCCCGTCGCCGAGCCTGCTCATCAAGCTGGCCCGCAACCGAATCCCGTTCCCTTTGCGCGCTCCCACCGTGCCCGACGGCATGGAGATCCCGGAACCGGAGAACAGGACCGGCATCGACTTCGATACCGAGTGGGCCCGGCGCACACCGGCCCGGCTCGCCCGGCGGGCCCTGACCTATTCGATCGTGGGGCCGGGCATGAAGCTCATCGCCTCTCCCACGGTTCTGGGTCGCGATCGGCTGAAGAACCACGAGGGGGCCCTCGTGTTCGCGGCCAACCACCACAGTCATGCCGACACCCCCCTGCTCATCTCCTCGATCCCCGAACCATGGCGAAGCGAGCTCAGCGTGGCCGCCGCCGCCGACTACTTCTTCGCCAACCGGATCACGGGCGCGGTCTCGGCCCTCGCCCTGAACGCCATTCCCCTCGAGCGTCAGCGCATCAGCCGCAAGTCATCCGACCAGGCCGCCGGCCTCCTCGAGGACGGCTGGAGCCTTCTCATCTATCCCGAGGGGGGCCGCAGCCCCGATGGGTGGGCCCAGGCCTTCCGGGCCGGGGCCGCCTACCTGTCGCTGCGCACCGGCACCGCGGTGGCCCCCATTCACGTCGAGGGCACCAGCCGCATCATGGCCAAGGGGAAGAACTGGCCGAGACGGGCGCGCACCACCATCACCTTCGGCATGCCCATGCGACCCCTCCCCGACGAGGACTCCAAAGCCTTCGGAGCCCGCATCGAGGCCGCAGTCGCCGCCCTGGCCGACGAGTCATCGACCGACTGGTGGACCGCCCGCAAACGGGCCCACGCCGGAAGCTCGCCCAGCCTCACCGGCCCCGACGCCTCCGCCTGGCGCCGCACCTGGATGTTGGGTGAGACCACCACCGGCCGCCGCCGCTCCCGCCGCAACTGGCCCGATATCTAGTCCTGATCCCACCTCCGCGTGGCGCCGCCTGCTTCTGGGGCAGCTTCGCTACGAGATTTGTGGTGGACCTGCCCCAGAAAGCGACTGTTTTCTATTCGTCGAGCTCGGCGCACAGGCCAATGGCCTCGCGGGCGCCGCAGGACTCGGCGAAAGCCTCGTACTCCGAGGCCGGGGCCGAATCCCAGAACAAGGTGTCGCAGGCCAGGCCGTTACCGGCGGCACATGCATCCCAGAGGCGGTCCAGACGGTCATCGTCACCGTAGGCCATCGGTTCGGGAGGGCCATCGTCTTCGATGGCCGGGGCGAGCGAAGCGGAACCGGGATCTGACACCGCCGGCTGGCTGGTGAGACAGCTGGCGGTGATCCCCACCATGGTCCTCTGCTCGTCGTGAGTCAGCTCGATGTCCGGATTCTCGACGTATTCAAGCCCCAGTTCAGCGGTCACACTGTCGACCCAGCAGGCCGCATCGGACATGGCGAGCGAACCCGCGTCGACCAAGGCAACGATCGCCGCCTCACGATCAAACGGCTCCTCTTCCTGACTGCACGCAGCAACAACCATCAATCCGGTCACGACCATGATGGCAGAACGAAACCACTTCGAAATGGGCACTACCGATACCGTCGGCAGGAATGCACAGTTCGGAAGCTGTCCATGTTCCTGATTCGCACCACATACCTGATCGCCCTTGTCCTGGCCGCAGTCTTCGCGTTCGCCGGCTCGGCCAAATTGCGTCAGCGGGCTTCAACCGCCGACTCGTTCCGCGGCTTCGGTCTTCCGTTCCCTCGGGCCATGTCGGTGGCGGTTCCCGTCCTCGAACTGGGACTCGCCGCCGGCCTGGTGATAGCCCCAGGTATTGCCGCCCCAGCCACCGTGGTGGTGCTGGCCTTCTTCACGACCCTGCTGGTGGGCCGCCTGCGAGCCGGCATCACGACAGACTGTGGTTGCTTCGGCCAAGCGTCCACCGCTCCCCTGGGCCGTACCGACGTCTACCGGAACCTTGCCCTCATGATCGGCGCCGTGCTGGCGTCGTTCGCCCAACCCACCCTGCCTGGCCCCCTCCCTCTGGCTGTTGCCGCCTTCACCATGGGGACCGTGTCCGTCGCGGTGGCCCGCACCCGCACTCCGACCTTGACCGGACCCCCGCCCGCCAAAGCACCGACACCGGGTAGCAGCTCGTGAGCAGCCACCAATCGAGTCGATGCGCCGGGCCGGCTACTCCACCAGGCGCAGGCCTGAGGCGCCCAGGCTGGACTCGACGCGGGGGATGTCCACCACGAACTCGGTGAGATGGGCTGGATAGATGTGCTCGCTCATCAGGACCGGCTTGCCGTCGCGGTCGGAGGTCACCCGCCGACACCCCAGCACCGGTGACCCTGCCGGCACCCCCAGCAACTCGGCGTCGTCGGCCTCGGCCGCGGCCGCTCCGATCGTCTGACGGGCCCCTCCGAGCTCGACCGGCACCAGCTCGTAGAACGGCGACTGTTCGACGTCGGCTCGGGAGAGGTTGGCGCCCAGATCCTCGGGGCACCAGACCGTGATCCGGGCGAAGGGGCGACCGTCGGCCAGGTTGAGCCGGCGGACCTCGAGCACCGTTTCGGCCCCTAGAACCTGGGCGACCGTCGGCGGAGAGGGGACGAACCGGAAGTCGAGGATACGGCGTTCGGAGGTGTTGCCGGTGGCCTCGAGCTGGCTCTCGATGGTGCCGAGACGACCCAAGGTCTGGCGAACGGGGTCAGCAGCCACGAACCAGCCGAACCCCTGACGGGAGTCCACCAGACCATCGTCGCGTAGCACCTCGAGGGCTCGACGCACGGTGACCCGGCTGGCGCTGTAGGCGGCCGATAGCTCACTCTCGGACGGCAGGAGCTGTCCGGCCGAGAACTCCCCCTGGCCCACCCGCTCAGCGAGATCGGACGCGATCTCGCGGTAGCGGATTCGTCGGCGGTTTCCCGTCTGGGACCCGGAATCGTGTACTTGTCTCATACTTGTCTGCTATGGTAGCAGTGAAGTCGACAGACCCCCCGCCAGCCGCCAATTCCCCCACGAGGTGACCGTCATGGCCGTCGCTGCATCCACACCGATCGAACTCATCAACGCCGTCTACGCCAAGCTCGACGAGCGGGTCGCGTGGGCCCGCAATAGTTTCGGCCGACCTCTCACCCTGACCGAGAAGATCCTGGCCAACCACCTCCGCGACCCCGAGAGTCAAGACGTCGAGCGGGGCGTCACCTACAACGATCTCGACCCCGACCGCGTCGCCATGCAGGACGCCACCGCCCAGATGGCATGGCTCCAGTTCATGACTGCCGGACTCGATGAGGTCGCTGCTCCCACCACCACCCACTGCGACCACCTGATCCAGGCCCACCAGGACGGCAAGGTCGACCTCCTCGCCGCCATTGACACCAACCAGGAGGTCTACAGCTTCCTCGAGACAGTGTGTGCCAAATACGGCGCCGGCTTCTGGGGTCCGGGCTCGGGCATCATCCACCAGGTCGTCCTCGAGCAGTACGCATTCCCGGGTGGCATGATGATCGGCACCGACAGCCACACCCCGAACGCCGGCGGTCTCAGCACGATCGCCATCGGGGTGGGCGGCGCCGACGCCGTCGATGTCATGACCGGATTCCCGTTCAACGTCCGCTGGCCCAAGCTGATCGGCGTCAAACTGACTGGCCGCCTCTCGGGTTGGTCCTCGCCCAAGGACGTCATTCTCAAGGTCGCCGAGATCCTCACCGTGAAGGGCGGCACCGGCGCCATCGTCGAGTACTTCGGCCCCGGGGCCGGCACCATCTCGGCCACCGGTCGGGCCACCATTTGCAACATGGGTGCCGAGATCGGCGCCACCACCTCGCTGTTCGCCTACGACGACGCCTCGGCGCGCTATCTCGAGGCCACCGGCCGCGAGGCTGTCGCCGACGCAGCCGACGCCGTGGCCCACCACCTCCGGGCCGACGACGAGGTCCTCGTCAACCCGGACTCCCACTTCGATCAGGTCATCGAGATCAACCTCGACGAACTGCGTCCCCACATCAACGGACCCCACACCCCCGACCGGGCCCGAACGGTCAGTGCCCTCGGAGCCGAGGCCAAGGCCCAAGGGTGGCCATCGGCCCCCTCCGCCGCCCTCATCGGGTCGTGCACCAACTCGAGCTACGAAGACATCACCCGGGCCGCCTCGCTGGCCCGCTTCGCAGCCGAGAACGGCATCGAGTGCAAGACCAACCTCCTCATCACGCCTGGCTCCGAACAGGTCCGGGCCACCATCGAGCGCGATGGTCTTCTGGCCGACTTCGAGCGCATCGGTGCCCGGGTCCTGGCCAACGCCTGCGGCCCGTGCATCGGCCAGTGGGCCCGCGACGACATCCAAGAGGGCGATGCCAACGTCATCGTCACCTCGTACAACCGCAACTTCCCGAAGCGCAACGACGGCTTCGCGTCGACCCTGGCCTTCGTGACCTCACCCGAGACGGTCATGGCCCTGGCCCTCGCCGGCAGCCTCGACTTCGATCCGGTCGCCGACACCCTCACCACCAGCGACGGCCGCGAGGTCAAGCTACCCGAGCCCCAGGGTCTCGAGCTTCCGCCCCAGGGCTTCGACCCGGGCGAGAACACCTTCACCGCTCCGCCCGAGGATGGCTCGGGCGTCGAGGTCGCCGTGGCCCCCGGCTCCGATCGACTCCAACTGCTCACCCCCTTCGGGCCCTGGGACGGCAACGACTTCGCCGACCTGCCGGTCCTGCTCAAGGCGCAGGGCAAGTGCACCACCGACCACATCTCGATGGCCGGTCCGTGGCTCAAGTACCGCGGCCACCTCGAGAACATCTCCGGCAACCTCTACCTGGGCGCGATCAACGCCTTCACCGGTGAGGCCGGCCTGGGCAAGAACCAGCTCGACGGCTCCACCATGTCGTACCCCGACATCGCCAAGGCCTACCACAACGCCGGCCAGGGCTGGGTGGCCATCGCCGACGAGAACATGGGCGAGGGCTCATCTCGCGAACACGCCGCCATGGAGCCCCGCTTCCGGGGCGCCCGGGCGGTCATGGCCCGCTCGTTCGCCCGCATCCACGAGACCAACCTCAAGAAGCAGGGTGTGCTGGCGCTGACCTTCGCAGACCCCGCCTCCTACGACCTCATCCAGGAGGACGACCGGATCGCTATCACCGGCCTGGCCGGTTTGGCTCCGGGTAAGCCGGTGACCGTGGTGGCCACCCACACCGACGGGTCATCGGACTCGTTCGAGACCACCCACACGTTCAACGGCGACCAGATCGGGTGGTTCGAGGCCGGTAGCGCCCTGAACATCATCCGCCAGCGCACCGCCTAGCAACCGGCGCTCACGAACAGGACTCACTCAGTTCGACGGGAGACAGGGGCGGGCCGTCGGTCCTGACGACCCCCAGCGAGACCATGGTCCGGGTCGGGTCGGCATCGAAGTGATGGGTGGCCGTCCACACAACCGAGGTTGGATCGGTGGTGACCTCACCTGCCTCGAGCGCGATCTCGGTCAGCCCGACCACGCCCCCAACCGCGATGGCCACCCGACCGGGGTCGATGGCACCCGGACCCCTCAGGGTCACGGCGAATCGGGCTGCGCCGCCGACGCACAAGGCGGTGCGGTTCGAGATCGAGAGGACCGCGTTGACTTCGCCGGCCTCCGCCGTCGCCTCACCGACCCCGGCCACGGTGGTAGACGGGGCCATGGTCGTGGACGGGATCAGGGGGGTGCTGGTGCTGACGGCCAGGCCGGGCTCGGCCCCGGGGTTGACCAGGATGAGCAGTACCGCGATGGCGGCCAGAACACTCAGAACCAGGAGGGCGAGGTCGCGCAGGAACCGGTTCACCGCACGTCCCTGGTCACATCAGAGTCCACTGTCACTCACTTCCATCGGTTGCCCGACGCGAGCCTTCAGTCCGAACCCGGCCGACGTTCGGATTCGTTGGCGGCGTCGCCGCCGTGCCCGGGCGGCAGGGCGGCCGCCAACTCCTCGGGCGTGGGCTCGCGACGAACGTGGGCCTCGGGGGGAAGCAGGGCGTTGATTCGCTCCATCATCTCGGCCGTGGCCTGGTCGATGTCACCGTCGGCCGCGTGGAATGGCGCGCCGACCCGGATTCGGATCGGGGGCGGGTCAGTGACGTTGAGGACATTGGGCACCCGTGCACTGCGCGGCCACACCTTCTCGGTGCCCCACAGGCCGACAGGCACGAGCGGCACGCCGGCCGTCCGGGCCAGTCGGACCGCACCCCACCGGCCCTTGAGCTCGGGGTCGAAGAAGGCCCGGCCCCGAGGAATGGTGCCCTGGGGCATGAGGGCCACCAGTTCGCCGGCAGCCAAGGCGTCGGCCGCATCGTCGAGGGGCCGGTCGCTACCGGTGCCCCGATCGACCCGGATACCACCCAGTGCCCGCGCGACCTGGCCAACCAACGGAGCGTCGAAGACCTCCTTCTTGCCCAGGAAACGAGCCGGACGCCCAGCCTGGGCCAGGACCATCCCCAGAGCACTCACATCGAAGTACGACCGGTGGTTACCCACCATGATCGCCCCGCCATCCTTGGGGATGTTCTCGACGCCCTCGATGTCGAACCGGGCGAAGGGGAACAGTTCGGGGCGGGCCAGCACGTGAAGCACCCGCTGGGGCTCGATGCCGAGCAACTTGGGTACGCCCGGAGGCACATCGAAATGGACGATTGGCCACCGCTGAGCGGTGGCGACGATGAGCAAGCGGGGATCGGGGTTGACCGCTACCGGATTCCCCACCGCACCCAGCAGGGGAGAGTCGAACACACTGTCGCTGTAGGCCCAGCTCTCGCTCAGATCGATCTGGTGGGCGCGACCCCAGGCCCGCACCGCCTTGAGCTTGCCCCGGCCCCAGACGAATTCACCGTCGACCGATCCGTCGTAGGTGAGATCATCGCGGTTGGTGGCGTCGATGCCATAGCGGGTGGCCACCACTCCATCGAGACCCAGTTCGTCGGCCAGCGGCTTGACCAGGTCATAGGGCGTGGTGGTGGCCAACACCACCGGTCGGCCTTCGGCCTGGTGCTGGTCGATGGCCTGACGGGCATAGGGCAGGACCCGCTCGGCCAGGGGCTCGGCCACGGCCTCGCCGACCTTGCGCACCGCCTCGACCGACCAGCCCTTGGCGGCCCGGGCCCCTTGGCGGGTGATGAGCATGGTGGGCAGGGTCTCTCCGATGGCGTCGAACAGGCCGAACAGGAGCTTCTCGCCCGGCACGGAGTTGGGGCCGATGACACCCTCGGCCCGCATGGCCTCGGAGATCACCGGGCCGCTGGCACCGATGAGCAGTGTGCGGTCGAGATCGAAGAATGCCGCGGCCGTCATGATGGCTCCGTCGTTGTGAACACAGGCTCGACGGTAGCGCTGGTGGGGTTCATCTGACAGGCTGAGTCCAGTTCGGGTACCAAAACGGGAAACACCGGCTGAGGGGGGTCAGCCGGTGTTTCAAAAGGCGGCGAGGTTTGAAGGGGGGGACCTAACCTCACACACCGTAGAGCGGTCGGTCAGTGGGGGGACCGACGTACCGCTCTTGCGCCTTGAGTATGTATCCGAACGATCTATCTGTCCAACAGCAGTTACCGATGGATATGATCTCATGCAGCGATGGATCTTCGACAGCTAAACGCCGTACTTGCCGTAGCCGAACACGGGGGCTTCAGTGCCGCGGCGCGTGCCCTGCACACGGTGCAGTCCAATGTATCTGCTCATGTGGCCCGACTCGAAAAGGAGCTCGGGGCCACCCTCATCGATCGGGCCACCGGCGAGCTCACCCCCGAGGGTGAAGCCGTGGTGGGTCGGGCCCGACGCATCCAGGCCGAGCTGGCCTCGCTCGACGCCGACGTCTCCTCGATCCAGGGTGAGGTCTCGGGCGCGGTGACCCTCGGCATGATCGGCACCACCGCCCGCTGGCTCTCACCCCTGCTCTTCGACGCGGTGGCCCGCGAGCACCCCCGGGTCCGACTCATCCTCATCGACGCCACAACCACCACTCTCCTCCCCCGGCTCGAGGCCGGCGAGCTCGACCTCGCCGTGGTCAACCTGCCGTTCGACAGCCGCGAGGTTCTCACCACCCCCTTGTTCGAGGAGGACAAGATCATCGTGGCTCCGGTCGACCATCCGCTGGCCCAGAAGGAGTACGTCGACATCGCCGAGCTGGCCCACCACCCCCTCCTGCTCGCAGCACCGGGAACCGGGTTCCGGTCCGAGCTCGACACCGATGTCAGCCAGCGCGGCGTCGTCCTCACACCCCGGGCCGAAGTCGACGGCGTCCGCCTCCTCGCGTCGTTGGCCTTCCAGGGTTACGGAGCCGCGGTACTGCCCGCCTCGGCAGCGCCCGGATGGGTCGGCGGCGACTGGAAGCGGGTCACGATCGACGGACTCACCCCCCGCTCGGTGGTGTTGGCCCGCCGCCGGCGGGGACTGCTCTCCAAGGCCGCCAATGCGGTGGCCGAGCTGGTGGTCGACGTCGTCAACAAGGGCGCCGATACGGTCACCGGGCTACGTCTGCCAAGCTGACCCTCCAGCCGGCCCAACGACGCGCCGGAACCAAGCATCAGACCATCATCCAACCATCTCCTGAACGACGGACCCTGCCCATGACCGCTGTGGAACCCGAAGCCCCCGCCGACGCCGCTGGCGGCCGCGGCGAGTCCTTCCCCGGGGCAGTACCCATCCGGGCCGGCGTACGTGGTGTGGCCACGGCCCGGGTGGTCACCATCGGCGAACGCCAGGCCGTGTTGTTGCGCATCGATGCGGGCGCGGCCCGCGGCGCCCTGGCCGAGACCGACGGCGACACTCTTGCGGCTGGTGCCCGCATAGCCCACGACAAACGTCTGCCCCTGGTGGCCATCATCGCCAGCAGCGGGGCTGACATCAGCGAAGGTGTCAGCGCGGTGGCGGGTTGGGGACGGGCGGCCCGGGAGATCGTCCGGTGTTCTGGCGTGGTACCGCTGGTGTTCGTGGTCGACGGGCCGGCCGTCTCGGGCCCCGCCCTGCTACTGGGGCTCGCCGACCACGTGATAATGGTCGAAGACAGCTACGCGTTCGTGAGCGGGCCCAACATGGTGCGCGAGTTCACCGGGGTACCGGTCAGCAACGCTGACCTCGGCGGAGTGGCGGCCTCGGCCCGGTCGAACGGGATCGCCTCGGTCACCGTCGCCGACCTCGACGAAGCCCTCGAGGTGGCCAGCGAGCTGCTGAGCTTCCTCCCTTCGCATCTCGACGAGCTGCCCCCGGCGATCCCCACCGACGACCCACCCCATCGTCCCACCCCCGAAGCGGGCGACCTGATCCCCGACGCGGCGATGGCCAGCTTCGATGTCCGCGACGTGATCCGCACCCTGGTAGACGACGAGTACCTCTTGGAGCTGCGGACCCAGTGGGCTCCCAACATGGTCACCGGTCTAGCCAGCATCGCCGGCCGCCCGGTGGGGCTGGTGGCCAACCAGCCCCAGTCGATCGCCGGCACCCTGGACATTCCCGCCTCCCAGAAGGGGGCGAGGTTCGTGGCGTTCTGCGATGCGTTCAATCTGCCTCTGGTCACCCTGGTCGACACCTCGGGCTTCTACCCCGGCAAGGACCTCGAGTGGCGAGGCATGATCCGCCACGGCGCCCAGCTGGCTTTCGCCTACGCCCGGGCCACCGTGCCCCGCATTGCCCTCATCCTGCGCAAGTCCTACGGCGGGGCTTACATCGTCATGGACTCCAAGTACATGGGCAATGACCTCATGATGGCGTGGCCGTCGGCCGAGATCGCGGTGATGGGCGCCAAGGGAGCGGTCGAGATCCTGCACCGCCGGGCCGACGCCGACGAGCGACAGCGCCTCGAAGAGGACTACGAGGCCCGCCTCCTCAACCCCTACGTGGCCGCCGAGCGCGGGTCGGTCGACGCCGTCATCGAGCCCGACCAAACCCGATCCGAGCTGGCCTCGGCCCTCGATCTGCTCGCCACCAAACGCGAGCGCTTGGTGGGCCGGCGCCACGACAACACCCCGTTGTAACACCATCGCGTCAGGGCGGGATACGATTCCCCCCCCGGGCACAACGGCGTGTCAGACCCAGCAAGATCGAGCAACCCATATGGGGAGAGACGTGGCCGAGTCCGTAACCATCATCGACAACCGCACCGGAAATCAGGTCGAGGTTCCGATCGTCGACGGCGGCGTCGACGCCAAGGAGTGGCAGAAGCTGCTGCCGGGTGTCTGGTTCTTCGATCCCTCGTTCGGTGTGACCGCGTCGACCGCCAGTGCCATCACCGAGCTCGACGGTGGCAACGGCATCCTGCGCTACCGCGGCTACCCGATCGAACAGCTGGCCGAGAACTCCACCCACCTCGAGGTCGCCTACCTTCTCCTGAACGGTGAGCTCCCAACCCAGAACGAGTACGACGCCTGGGTCCACGACGTCACCTACCACACCTATGTGCACGAGAACATGCGCAAGCGGTTCATGGAGGGCTTCCACCACGACGCCCACCCCATGGGCATGCTGGTCTCCGCCATCGGCGCATTGTCGACGTTCTACCCCGAGGCCAAGGACATCGAAGACCCCCAGAACCGGCACATCCAGATCAACCGGTTGATCTCCAAGGTCCCGACCCTCGCCGCCATGGCCTACCGGGCCAGCATCGGGATGCCCTTCGTGTATCCCGACAACGATCTCAACTACGCCGAGAACTTCCTCTCGATGCTCTGGAAGGTGGCCGAGCCCCAGTACGAGCCCAACCCCGTGCTGGCCAAGGCCCTCGACGTCCTGTTCATGCTCCATGCCGACCATGAGCAGAACTGCTCCACCACTGCCATGCGGGTTGTCGGCAGCTCGCACGCCGATCCCTACTCGGCACTGGCCGGGGCCACCGGCGCCCTCTATGGACCTCGTCACGGCGGGGCCAACGAGGCCGTGATCCGCATGCTCACCGAGATCGGCAGCCTCGACAACGTCGAGGCCTTCGTCGAGTCGGTCAAGAAGGGCGAAGGTCTCCTGTGGGGATTCGGCCACCGCGTCTACAAGGCCTACGACCCCCGAGCCAAGATCGTGAAGGAGACCGCTGACCAGGTCTTCGAGGTCACCGGCCGAAACCCTCTCCTCGACATCGCCCTGAAGCTCGAGGAGACCGCGCTCTCCGACGAGTACTTCGTGAGCCGCAACCTGTACCCGAATGTCGACTTCTACACCGGGCTCATCTACCAGGCCATGGGCTTCCCCATGGAGATGTTCACGGTCCTGTTCGCCATCCCCCGCACCGTCGGGTGGCTGGCCCACTGGCAGGAGATGCTCCAGCAGGAGCAGCGCATCAGCCGCCCCCGTCAGATCTATGTCGGCGAGGGTGCCCGCGACTACGTCACCATGGGATCCCGCTGAGTCATCATGGCTGACCTCGAGCTCCTCGCCTCGGGCTACGGCCTGATCGAGGGGCCCCGGGTGGACGAGCACGACCGGCTGTACTTCTCCGACGTCCCCAACGGCGGCGTCTACCGACGGTCACCAGACGGCACCGTCGAGGTCGTCGTGCCCAAACGCCGGGGCGTGGGGGGTATGGCCCTCCACGCCGACGGCGGCCTCGTGATGTCGGGCCGGAACATCTGCCACTCGAGCGGCAGCGAGAACCGGATCCTGTTCGAGGACCCGGAGGTCGCCGGCTTCAACGATCTCCACACCCTGGCCGATGGCTCGGTCGTCTGCGGCAGCCTGCGGTCGAACCCGTTCGACCTCGACAACCGCACCCGCGAGCTGGGATCGGCCCATCACATCGCCCTCGACGGCACCGTCACCGTTCTGTACGGCGAAGTGGGCATCACCAACGGCATCGGGATCTCGCCGGCCGGCGATGTGCTCTACCACGCCGATACCCATATCGGGAACGTGATCGTGCACGACCTGGCCCCCGGACCGGCCGTCAGCGACCGGCGCCTCCTGTTCCTCGAGGGGGGCCTCCAACCCGACGGGCTGGCGGTCGACGAGGAGGGAGGCATCTGGGTGGCGCTCTACGGTGGGGGGCGGGTCCAGCGGGTTCGCCCCAATGGTGCTCTCGACCTTTCCATCGAGGTCCCGGCCTCCGAGGTCACCAGCTGTTGTTTCGGCGGAGCCGACCGCCGCGACCTGTACATCGTCACGGCCGACCACAACGATGGGCTCGGCGGTTCGGTGTTCCGCACCCGAACCGAGATCGCCGGCTTGCCCACCGCTCTGGCCCGGGTCTAAGACGTCGGGATGGCCGAGCCCGCCGTCCCCCCCAACCCACCCACCGATCCCGAGATAGCCGACCAACTGATCGACACCCTCCGCGACTGGGTGAAACGCGACGTCATCCCCCACGTCGCCGACTACGAACACGACGACCTCTACCCCACCCCGATGGTCGACCAGATGGCCAACTTCGGTCTGTTCGGCTCCACCATCCCCACCCAGTACGGCGGTCTGGGGCTCGACCTCCGCACCTACGCCCGGGTGGTCGAAGAGCTCTCCTACGGCTGGATGTCGTTGTCCGGGGTCATCAACAGCCACCTCATCGCCGCCACCCTGATCCTGCGCCACGGCTCCGAGGAGCAGAAGCAGCGCTGGCTCCCCGACCTGGCCTCGGCCACCCGCCGGGGGTGCTTCTCGCTGTCCGAGCCCGACTCGGGCTCCGACGCCGCCGCCCTGCGCTGCAAGGCCGACCCCGATGGCGACATCTACCGGATATCGGGCACCAAGATGTGGGTGACCAACGGTGAGCGGGCTGCCATCGTGGCCCTCCTGGCCCGCACCCCCGAAGGCATCACCTGTTTCATCGTCGAGAAGGAACCCGGTCAGGGTTCGGGGAGCCTCACGGTCAGCCGGCGGATCCACAAGCTCGGTTACCGCGGCCTCGAGACCGTCGAGATGGCCTACGACGACCACGAGGTCCCCGCCAACTGTGTGCTCGGCGGTGAAGCCGGACTGGGGCAGGGCTTCGCCTACGCCCTGGGTGCGCTCGAGGTCGGGCGGGTGAACGTCGCGTCCCGCGGAGTAGGGGTGGCCCGGGCAGCCTTCGATGACGCCCTCGCCTACGCCCAACAGCGCGAGACCTTCGGTAAGCCCATCGCCAAGCACCAGGCCATCCAGTTCAAGCTGGCCGACATGGCCACCCGGCTCGAAGCCTCCCGTCTCCTGGTGAAGCAGGCGGCCGAGAAGTACGACGCCGGCGAGCGCATCGACCTCGAGGCCGGCATGGCCAAACTGTTCGCCACCGAAGCCGCACAGGACAACGCCCTGGACGCCATGCGTATCCATGGCGGCTACGGGTACACCACCGAGTTCGCGGTGGAGCGGTATTACCGCGACACCCCCCTGCTGATCATCGGCGAAGGCACCAGCGAGATCCAACGCATGGTCATCGGCCGCCGCCTGGTCGAGGAGTACGGAGGCAAATAACCCGAAATTTGGCTGGTAGGGGTGATGTCATCACCCCTACCAGCCAAATTTCGTGGGGTTGTCAGTACATGTTCCCATCGGCGCCGCCGTCGCCACGGCCCTGGTCGAGGTGCAGCTTGGCACCGGCGGCGAGGGCACCGGCGTCGGCGGTAACGGTCATCATGCGGAAGCCCTGCCCGCGGCGCTTGGGAGCCAGACCGGGGGTGGTGTGAATTCCGGGCACCACTCCGTGGCGGTCGCAGGCGGCCAGGATGGTGTCGATGGCCTCAGCGAACTCGCCGTCGTTGTCGCTGGCCGGTGGGAGTCCGAGACTCACCGACAGGTCAGCCGGCCCCACATAGATGGCATCGATGCCGGGCACCCGGAGGATGTCGTCGATCGACTCGACCGCTTGACGGGTCTCGATCATCGGGATGCAGGCCACCCCCGCGTTGGCGCGGGCCGGGCTGTACCCCTGGTGCAGAGCTCCGGCCCGGATGGGGCCCCAGCTGCGCGACCCATCGGGCGCGTACCGGCAGGCACGGGTGGCCTGCTCGGCCTCGGCCACCGTGTTCACCATGGGGATGATCACGGCCATGGCACCAGCGTCGAGCATGCGACCGATGATGCCGGGCTCGTTCCACGGCACCCGGCAGATCGTCGGGGTCGGCGACATGTCGAGGGTCTGGAGCATCGTGACCGCGACCTGATAGTCGGAGAGTCCGTGCTGCATATCGATGCACAGGTAGTCGAAGCCGACCCGGCCCATGGCCTCGGCAGTCGCCGTGCTCGGGACCGACAGCCAACCGCCATGAGCGACGCCGCCCTCGGCCCAGAGATCTTTCAGTGGGTTCTCCATGCCGAGTTTCTACCACCCGGGCTGCACCCACTTGGTCTGCTGACCTCGGACAAGGCCGTCGGGAGTGGCACCGCGGATCGCCGGACCGTGTCCAGATCGGCACAGGCTACGTTGCTGGCCATGCCCTCGTACGAGATCGTCCAGGTCGATGCTTTCGCCTCCCGCCCCTTCACCGGAAACCCGGCTGCGGTGATGATGCTGGATGAGTGGCCCGAGGACTCCTGGCTCCAGAACGTGGCGCTGGAGATGAACCTGTCAGAGACCGCTTTCGTGGCCCGTGAGGACGATGAGTGGCGGTTGCGCTGGTTCACCCCCGCGGTCGAGGTCGACTTGTGTGGCCACGCCACCCTCGCCACCGCCCACGTCTTGTTCAGCCACGGCCATCAGACTCCGGGGAGTGTTGCCCGGTTCCGCACCCGCAGTGGGGTTCTCACCGCAGCCCCCACCGACGACGGCCGAATCGAGCTCGACTTCCCGGCCGACGTGGCCGAGCCCATTGATGAGCCCCCCGGTCTCACCGCGGCCCTCGGGGTGACCGACGCGGTGGCGTTCGCCAACGGGGCGTTCGACGTGCTGGTCGAGGTCAAGAGCTCCGACACGGTGCGGGGGATCGACCCCGACCAGAGCGCGCTGGCCCGCACCAAGTGTCGGGCTGTTATCGTCACCGCCGCCACGGGCCAGGAGGACCCGGCCATCGTTTCGCGGGTCTTCGCCCCTGGAGCGGGAGTAGCCGAGGACCCGGTGACCGGATCGGCCCACTGCACCCTCGCCTGCTGGTGGGCCGAGCGCCTGGGACCTTCCCTCAAGGCTCACCAGGCCTCGCCGAGGGGTGGTGACGTCGAGACCGTCCTCGAGGGCGACCGGGTCCGAATCCGTGGCGCCACCGTCGAGGTCCTCACCGGCGTACTCAACCTCTGACCCCCAACCCACTCCAACCTTCCGCGCTGGATCGCAGAAAACTCGAACCCATCGCGGAAAGTTCACGAGGGGAGGGCGGGGCGGGGCGGGGCGGGGCGGGGTCGAGACGTACGTACGAGGATTTCCTTGAGCAGTGTGACGGCGCGGTAGGTGTGGTCGAATGGGGGGCCGGTTCCCTTGATGAGCAGCTGCCAGGTGCGTCTCTTCCTGTCCGTCAGATAGCGCACGCTCCCTCCCTTCTCGTTCAACAGGCGCACCACAAGGCGATCGTTCCGCACAACGAACTCGTATTGCGCCCACGTGAGGTTCACTTTCTCCTTGCTCTGCAACGACAATTCCCACCCTGACCCTCCCCTACCTACTACACGGCACGTACGTACTATGTACCTACACGCCCCAGACAACACCGACCGCCAGCCGACGTGAAGCGAGAAACAAAGAGACAAAGAGCCACGTACAACGACCTTCTATTCTAGCGAAGGATGAGCCAGTATCCCAGTATCTTCACGAATATCAATAACCCCTTGGAGGGCCCAGGGGCTCGCCTTACGTTTCGTAATAAACGTTACCATGACCACCTAGGTCACTCCGCCGGGCTGCAGCAGACCTGAGAGAAACAGGGTGTCCACAACGTGATCTAACTTTTTT
>JAAEMS010000381.1 GCA_024225275.1 Actinomycetes bacterium | reverse complement strand
CTCGAGATTCGCCCGCAGGTCGGCAAACGTCCACCAGCGCGGTCACCCGGCACCGTGGAGCAGTACTGGGCTCCCATCCTCCGATAGCCAGCTGTGTGCTGCTCGGTCTTCCTCCAGCTTCCCGGTCGCTCGGTGTGAGAGTTGCGCCGCTACATTCTCGCCGACGAGAACGCGGTGAATCGACTGGCACAGTTCGTAGCTCAGTGGCAGCCCAGAGCCCCAGAACTCCACCTTCCCGCCACCCGAGGCGGGCGACACGGAAATCACCCGTCGGCGGAAGTCAACCCACTCTGTGAACCAGTGCCGGCCGGCCAGAGGCGGGAGGCCATTGTTCGCTTCTGCCGCGCTCAGCGCGACGTCGGGCACGAGACCGACTTCAGACCGGCCGGCGCGCACTGCGAAGACGGGCTCAGAGGTGAAGGCGCTCATGAGGTCCATGAAGTGGCGACGCCCGAAGATCGCCTCGCCTTTGTCGCCAGAGTTGAGCAGGCCCTGGTCACTGAAGAGGACCTGTCCGGCGAGCATGTAATCGATGATCTCGCCACCGACCGCGAGGACATCCTGACCGAACACGTTCGGGTCTCCAAGCCAGCCGGGCCAGCCATGCTCACCCATCGCATGCTCTTGTAGGACGAGAGCCATGATCTGCTGCGCGAGCAGGTGCGCAGGGGATGGCGGCGCGGAGACCGACTCAACGAATCCCGCCTCCCACAGGCGGACAAGTCCGAGTGCCTGTGTGTACTGGTCTTCTTTGGTCGGCAGAAAGAGAGTGTTGCGGGTTGTTCCGGGTCGCCGCCCGGTGCGACCGAGGCGTTGAAGGAACGAGGCGACCGTTGAAGGCGAGTCGATCTGGATGACGCGGTCCAGGTCACCGATATCAACGCCGAGCTCCAGAGTGCTTGTGGCCACCATCACGCAGTTCTGCGAGTCCGCGAAGGCCGCTTCGGTGGGGTGCCGCTCGTCCCGGCTCAACGAACCGTGGGAGACGAATGTCTCCACGCCTTGCGAGCGCAGCTCTGACGTCAGGTACTCGGCTCGAGCCCGGGAGTCGACAGAGACGCCCTCACCGTCAACAGCCTCACTCGCCACCGCCACCAACGGTCACGGGCACCAGACCGGCAAGCCGTCTGAACCAACACCAGCAGCAGTCCCCAGCTTCGACGCGCCCGAACACCGCCAAACGGCCTCCCCGCATGCATAGGCGACCTGCACAACTCGCAGTTCGAGCCCCGACGCCAGCCAACCCGCTTACCGGACCCACCCCGCTAGGGTTTCCTCCCACCAAGTCCACAACCCCCGCCCTCGTAGCTCAGGGGATAGAGCGTCGGTTTCCTAAACCGTGCGTCGCAGGTTCGAATCCTGCCGAGGGCGCCAACAGAATCAGGTCACAGGCGGTGAACACCGTTACATCAGGCG